>JBJMGQ010000001.1:0-2887 GCA_045807845.1 Pyrinomonadaceae bacterium
AGACCTGCGCGTTGACGGCGGCGCGGTCGGCAATGGGTTCCTCATGCAGTTTCAGTCGGACATCCTCGGCGTCGCAGTCAAGGTGCCCGAAGTCACAGAGACGACGGCCGCGGGTGCGGCCTATCTCGCCGGCCTCGCCGTCGGCTTCTGGCAAGACCGCCGCGAGATTGCCGCGCGCCTCAGCGTCGCGCGTCGCTACGCGCCGCAGATGCCCGAGGCCGAACGCGAGCGCCTCCAACGCCGCTGGCTCCGCGCCGTCAAACGCGCACGCGACTGGGCGCGGGAAGAAAATGATGAAGTATGAACGATGAACTGAAGATCCCGTTGCATTCAGTTCATCGTTCATCGTTCAGCGTTCAATGATGTCAAGGCAGATTCCTCAAGTCATTTGCGGCACGACCTTCGACTTGATCGTCGTCGGCGCGGGAGTGAACGGGTGCGGCGTGGCGCGCGACGCGGCGATGCGGGGACTGCGCGTGCTGCTGCTCGACAAGGGCGACCTCGCGGCGGGGACGACCGCCAGCTCGACACGTTTGATTCACGGCGGGCTGCGCTACCTCGAACACGGCGAGTTCGGGCTCGTCCGCGAGTCGCTGCGCGAGCGCGAGACGCTGTTGCGCAAGGTCGCCCCGCACCTCGTCCGCCCCCTCCCGATGCTCGTCCCCATCTACGCGCGGCAGCGCCGCGGCCGTCTCACCATACGCACAGGCATGCTCGCCTACGACCTGCTCTCCGCGTCCAAGTCGCTCCCGCGCCACCGGATGCTCAACGCGGCCGAAGCACTTGAGCACACGCCCGGACTCGAACCCGAGGGCTTGCGCGGCGCGGCGCTCTTCTATGACGCACAGGTCGAGTACGCCGAGCGGCTCGCGGTCGAGAACGCGCTCGACGCACACGCGCGCGGCGCGACCGTGCTGACGTACGCGCGCGTCGAGCGTCTGCTTGTCGAAGACGGAGCAGTTCGCGGCGTCGTCTTCAAAGACCTTCTCAACGGCGCGACGCACGAGGCGCGCGCGAGTGTTGTTCTCAACGCCGCCGGCCCTTGGGTTGACGAGGTGCTTGAAGGCTCGTTCGCGGAGGGTGAAAAACTGCTGGGCGGGACGAAGGGCAGCCACGTCGTCGTCCGCGTCTTCGAAGGCGCGCCGCGCGCGGCCGTCTACGCAGAGGCGTTCGAGGACGGCCGCCCCTTCTTCGTCGTGCCGTGGGACGACAAGCTCTTAATCGGGACGACCGACGAGCGCTACGCGGGCGACCTCAACCGCGTCGAGGCCGACGAGCCGGAGATAGAATATCTTCTGCGCGAGGCGAATCGCGTCCTACCCTCGGCGCGGCTCACGCGCGGCGACGTGCTCTACACATACTCGGGCGTGCGACCGCTCCCGCGCGTTGCAGAGGGCGAGGAGGGCGGCATCACTCGTCGCCACTTCATCAGACCCTCGCGCGTGCGCGGCCTCTTCTCAATCGTCGGCGGCAAGCTCACGACCTATCGCGCGCTCGCCGAAGGCGCGGTCGATTTAATCTTCCACACGCACGGCCAGACTGCCCCGCCCTGCCAGACCGCCGACGTGCCTCTACCCGGCGCGCGCGTCGAAGACTTCGACGCGTTCCGCCGCGACTTCAACGCGCAGAGCACGCTCTCCCCGACAAGCACCGCGAGACTTCTAAAAATCTATGGCGTGCGCGCGACGGAAGTCCTGCGGCTCGCGCAGGGCGACGCCGAGCTATCTCAGGTCATCAGCGAAGAGACCGGCTCAATCGGCGCGGAGGTCGTCCACGCCTTCCGCGAGGAGTTGGCCGAGACGCTCGCCGACTGTCTGATGCGGCGCACGATGATTGGGCTTAACAGCAGCGTCGGGCTCGACGCGTCCGAGCGCGCCGCACGCATCGCACAAAATTTCTTAGGCTGGGATGAAGAACGTGCCTCGCGTGAGGTCGAGGCTTATCGAAGCTACGTCGAGCGCTTTCGTCCGAGACAAGCCCCGGACGCAAACGCTCGACGCGCAGTTTGATCTTTACGCCAACAGCCTGTGCGACTGTGCCGCGCGGGCCGGCACGCGCGCCCGTGCCTTGTGGCCGACGCGCGTGTGGCGCGGGAGACGGACGTTCTCGAAGTAGTCGAGCGCGGCGACGCGCAGCCCCACGTCGCGGCCGAGCCGTTCGCTGACGAACCACTTGTGCTCAAGCACGCGCGGCCACTCGGCGCGCGCCTCCGCCGTTTGAAGCCGAACGCCGGCCAGCTCCTCCAGAACCTTCTGCTCCTCACACGCGCCCTCGGCCGTTGTCTTCTCAATCACATAATCGAGTCTGAACGGAATCATCTTAAATCTCCTTTTCATCAACGGCCCTCACGGCCGCGCTTGTTCAAGAACCCATTGTTTCGGTGCAGAGGTTCGAGGCAAATGATAGGCACGCCTTTGCCCCCGCGTCTAACGCATTGTGTTCATCAGGCGGATTAACTATATTCATCCACATTTCCCCGAAAGGCATAAGGCATGGAACTGTCGCAGTTAAGAACTTTCCGCGAGGTCGCCGAGGCACTCTCGTTCACACGCGCGGCACAGAAACTTAACATGACGCAGTCGGCCGTCAGCCATCAGATCAAGGCTCTGGAGCGCGAGCTGGGCGAGCCGCTCTTCATCCGTGCCAAGCGCGGCGTGCGCCTCTCCGACGCCGGACAGCTCGCGCTCTCTTACGCCGAGCGCATCCTCGAAGAGGCCGACGCCCTGCGCGAGCGCATCAGCGGCGACGACCACGAGCCTCGCGGACGTGTGCGCGCCGCCGCCGCCACGCAAGCCTTCGTTCATCTCTTCGCGCACCTCTTCGAGTCGTTCATGCGCGACCACGAACGCATCGAGCTCTCCTTCCGCACGACCGTCAGCACCGAGCA
>JBJMGQ010000002.1:0-4617 GCA_045807845.1 Pyrinomonadaceae bacterium
CGAAGCGTAGGGCAGTTGCGCCGACTGTTTGAGCCCCGTGAGCTGCGGCGTAATCACCGCGCCGATGGGGCCGGGATAGACCGAGCCGTACGCGTGACCGCCGACCTGTTGATAGACCGGGCACGCGTTCAGGCACGCGCCGCAGCGTATGCACGCGAGCGACTGCCGCGTCACAGGATGCGAGAGCATCCGCGCGCGCCCGTTGTCCATCAAGATGATGTGCAACTCCTCCGGCCCCTCGTCCTCCGGCCGCCGCTTCGTTCCCGTTATCAAAGATTGATAGGCCGTCAGGCGCTGCCCCGTGCCCGAGCGCGGCAGGAGTTTTAAGAACACGTCTAAATCGGTCAGGCGCGGGATGACCTTCTCGATACCCATGACGGCGATGTGCGTCCGCGGCAGGCTCGTCGTCAGACGCGCGTTGCCCTCGTTCTCAAGGATGAGAATCGTGCCCGTCTCGGCCACGCCGAAGTTGACGCCGGAGATGCCGACCTCTGCTTCGGCAAAGCTGCGCCGCAGGATGCGACGCGCGGCGCCCGTGAGCACGGCCACGTCGTCGGTAGGAGGGATGCCGATCTTCTCCGCCAACAGTTCCGCAATCTGTCGCTTCGATTTGTGAATCGCGGGCACGACGATGTGCGACGGCGTCTCGTGCGCGAGCTGGATAATCCATTCGCCGAGGTCTGTCTCGACGGGCGCCAAGCCCTCGGCTTCGAGCGCGGCGTTGAGGTGTATCTCCTCGGTCGCCATGCTCTTCGACTTCACCACGCGCGACGCGCCGCGCGCGCGAATCAGATCGAGAACTATCCGGCAAGCCTCCGCCCCGTCGCGCGCCCAGTGAATCTGCGCGCCCGCGCGCTCCGCGTTGTCGGCGAAGGCTTCCAGATATTTATCGAGGTGCGCGAGCGTCTCGTCCTTCGCCGCGCGCGCGCGCTCGCGCAGACCCTCCCAGTCATCGACCGTCCCAATCGCCTCTTTGCGTCGCCCGCCGATTGTCGTCGCAAGGTTGCGCAAGGCCCCGCGCAACTGCACGTCCTGAAGCGCCTCGCGCGCGTTCCGGTCGAAGGTCTCTGAAGTCTGTTCGTGCATCATTCTTTTGACGCGAGCAGCTCGGCCAAGTGCATCGTCCGCACTTGAGAGTTGTTGCGCGTCAGTCTGCCGCTAATCTGCATCAGGCAGCTCGCGTCGCCCGAGACGACGGCGCGCACGCCGGCCTTCTCAATCGCGTCGATCTTGTTGTCGAGAATGGCGACGGATATCTCGGGGTACTTGACCGAGAAGGTTCCGCCGAAGCCGCAGCACGAGTCGGCGTTCGTCAACTCGACGAACTCCGCGCCGCGCACACTGCGGATGAGTTTGCGCGGCTCATCGCGCAGGCCGAGATCGCGCAGGCCGTGGCAGGCATCGTGCCATGTGATGCGCCCTTTGAAGCTGGCGCCCACGTCCTCGACCTTGAGCACGTTCACCAGAAAGCCGCCGAACTCGTGCGTGCGCGCGGCGAGTGCTTCGGCGCGCCGGCGCCAGGGCTCGTCGTCGGCGAACAGCTCGTGGAAGTGGTGCGCCATCGCCGTGCAGGAGCCCGAGGGGCTGACGACGTAGTCGGCCCCGCCGTCCTCGAAGACCTCTATGAAGCGGCGCGCGAGCCTGCGCGCTTCGTGGCGATAGCCGGTGTTGAAGGCCGGTTGCCCGCAGCACGTCTGCCGCTCGTCGAAGACGACCTCGCAGCCCGCGCGCCGCAAGACCTCGACCGCGCTCGCCCCGACCGAGGGCCAGAACTGGTCAATCAGACAGGTGATGAAGAGCGAGATTCTCATCTGCCGTATGCGCTCACGCCAGCATCGACGCGAAGGCGCGCTTGAGGTCGTCAATTACCTCGTCCGACATCGGCGCGACCTCGCCGATGAGACGACTGTTGATGAGAGCCTCGGAGGTTGACTCAAGCACCTCCAACCGGTCGAACGCTTCGAGCACGTTCGCGCCGAGCACCAGCACGCCGTCGTTCTCAAGCAGCGCGATGGGCGTGCGCAGAGAGACCTGCCGCGCAAGCTCTTCCGGCTCGCGGAACTGCACGCCGTAGGGAACGCGCCCCACGTCGCGCAGCAGCAGATAGCTCTCGGGGATGGTGCGTGAATCCAAAGATGCGCGCGTCACGCTAAACGCAGTCACGTTCACCGGCGAGGCGTTCAGTGCCGAGCCGACCTGCGGGTCGCGCTCGTAGATGGCCTGATGGTTGCGCGCGGCTCGGCTCGGGCGCTTGCCCGCCTCGGCCCGTCCCGCGTGCACGAGCACGAGGTCTTCGACCGAGAGCGTGTGGCGGTCTACCTGCGAAGGAGTTATTAAAAAAGAGTCTTCGTCCACGCGCGCGGAGAAGCTGCCGCCCGTGCTGATGAAGAGGCGCTGCTGGTAGCCGCGCCGTGTGAAGTCGACGAGCTGACGGCGCAGCTCGCGCTCGCGGCTCGAAGGCGTCGTGTGCTCGAACTCTTCGAGCGGCGGCACCTGATTGCGCAGCTCCAACTCTTCCTCATTCAAGTAACGCACGTCGCCGAGCAGCCGTGCTTTGATGAGCGTCTTCGCCGTGAACTCAAGCGTCTCGAACTTCTGAAACGCGTCCTGCAAACTCTGGCCGCCGATGGCAACGCCGTGGTTCTCCAACACGACGCAGTCGAAGCCTTTGGCGAAAGTCCCCGCGATGCTCTTCCCTAAATCTGCGCTCCCGGGCAGCGCGTAGGGCGCAAAGCCGACGCGCCCGCAGATGTGGCGCGACTGATGTAAGAGGCGCGTGTCGGGCGCCTGCCCCGTGATGCTGAAGGCGACCAAGGCGACTGCGTGCGCGTGGACGACGCCGCGGATGTCCGGGCGCGCGGCGTAGATCATCTGGTGGAACGGAAGTTCCGACGAGGGCGGATGAAGCCCCTCGTTGGTGCCGTCGGGGTTGACGCGCACCATATCTTCGCGACGGAGTCCGCCCTTGTCCACGCGCGCGGGCGTGACCCAGACCGTGCCGTCCGGCTCGCGGATGGAGAGGTTGCCGCCCGAGGTCGTCGTCATGCGATAACGATAGATGCGCTCCATCGTCTGCATGATCTCGTCGCGCGGGTGCAGGTACTTTGAGAGTCTGCTCATCTGTTGCGCCCCACTTGTCCTTCTACCGTTCAGGCCGCGACGGCCGCCCCGAGGTAACGCGCTTCGACCTCTGCATAGCGCCGCGCGGCCTCTTCCACTTGCTCGTTTGGCCGCGGCTCGAACCTGCGCAGGGAGACGTTCTCCGAGACGTGCCGCCTTGCTTCGGCGAGCGTGGCGAAGCGGCCGGAGGCTATCGCCTGCACGAGCACGTTGCCCGTCACGGTCGCCTCGACCGGCCCTGCAAGCACGGGTCTTCGGGTCGCGTCGGCCGTCGCTTGATTCAGATAGACGTTGCGGCTCCCGCCGCCGACAATCTGCACGCCTTCGATCCGCTCTCCCGTCAACTCCTCAATCGTGCGCAGCACCGAAGCGTAACGGAAGGCGAGCGAGTCGAGTATCACCTTCGTCAGCGCCGCCGTGTCTTCCGCACTGACGCGCTGCCCTGTCTCTGCGAGCTGCGCGGCGACCGCTGCGAGCATCGACGTTGGGTTGAAGAGTCGCGGGTCGTCGGGGAAGATAAAGCCGGGATGCCCCTCGATACGGTTAACGTGCCCGAGCAACTCTTCATACTCGACGCCGACGCCCCGCGCGCCCCACTCCGCGCGGCACGACTCGAAGACCCAGAGCCCCATCACGTTCTTCAGGAAGCGGACGGTGCCGAAGGCCCCGCCCTCGTTCGTGAAGTTGTGGCGCGCGACCTCGGCCGAGACGAGCGGTCGGTCGCGCTCGACGCCGACGAGCGACCAAGTGCCCGAAGAGATATAAGCCCAACCCTCTTCGAGCGGCGCGCCCGCCACCGCGCTCCCAGTGTCGTGCGTCGCCGGTGCGACGACGCGGACGCCTTCGAGCCCTAGCTCCGCATCAACCCCCAGCGCGAGCGCGCCGAGGTCTGTGCCGGCCGGGACTATCTCCGCGAGAAGCTGACGGGGCAGCCCGAGACGTTCTATCAACTCCGTGTCCCACTCGCCCGTCTGCGCGCCGATTAACTGCGTCGTCGTCGCGTTCGTGTACTCGCACGCGGCGCGATGCGTGAGCATGAAGTTGATGAGGTCTGGAATCAGCAGCAGCCGCGCCGCCTCTTCGGGGAACCCCTCGCGCGTGTGCGCGCAGAGCTGATAGAGCGTGTTCAGTTCGAGAAACTGAACGCCCGTGCGCGCGAACAACTCCGCGCGCGGGACGATTTCAAAGACCTCTTCCAACAGCCCGCGCGTCCGCGCGTCGCGATAGCAGACCGGGTTCTCAATCAATCGTCCCGCGGCGTCAACCAGCCCGTAATCGACCGCCCAACTGTCAACGCCGACGCTCTGCACCCCGCGCCCCAACCGCCGCGCGCGCGCACCCGCTTCTCTCAATCCAGACTTGATCTCTTCGAGAATCTCCGCGAACGGCCAACGCAGCCGCCCGCCCTCTTCGCGCGGCGGATACTTGAACCGTCGCACCTCTTCGAGCAGCAGCTCGCCCTCAGCCACGCCGCATAGGAAGACGCGCCCGCTGCCC
>JBJMGQ010000003.1:0-8849 GCA_045807845.1 Pyrinomonadaceae bacterium
AGCCGCCCGAGCGACGCTATGCCGCGGGCGCCGCTTTCCTGCGCGGGCAGGGCCGCGGGCGCGTCGTGGCAATCCACGGGCTCGAAGAGGCGGGGCGTGAGTTGGGAGAGCTCGTGACGGACGTGAAGCTCCCCGAGGTGGGACAGACACCCACGGGCAGCTACGAGGGCGAGGGCTACGTCCTCCTGCGCCATCCGGAGACAGAAGTGGTCAAGGAAGCGCTGCAACGTCTCATTAAGATCGTCCGCGTCGAGTTGGGGTGAGGTGTGTGTCCGGCGGATGTTAACGGTTCAAGGTTCAGCAACTAAACGGAGGCGTCAATGTACGTCCTGATGATTTCGCCCGGGTATCCTTTGGAGATTCCGTACTTCACGCGCGCGCTGGCGTGGGCGGGCGCGCGCGTGCTCGGCGTGAGCGACCAGCCGGAGAGCGCGCTGCCGCCGGAGGCGAGCCGACACCTCGCGGCCTACCTGCAAGTCCCAAGTCTTCAAGACGAGGACGCGGTCGTCGAGGCGGTCAAACACTGGGCTTCGCCCGTGCGCGTGGACAAGGTCGAGTGTCTGTGGGAGCCGGGCATGCTTTTGGCCGCGCGCATACGCGAGGCGCTGGGTGTGAAGGGGATGACGGTGGCTGAGACCCTGCCGTTCCGCGACAAGGATCGGATGAAGCAGGTGCTCTCGGCCGCGGGCGTGCGCACGCCTCGGCACGAGGTCGCAACCTCGGCCGAAGGATGCAGGGACGCCGCGAGCCGCATCGGCTTCCCGCTCATCATGAAGCCCATCGCGGGCGCGGGCTCGGCCGACACATATCGCGTGGACGGCGGGGCGCAGCTCGAAGAGACGCTCCCGCTCCTCGCGCATCTGCCCGAGGTGAACGTCGAAGAGTTTATCGAGGGTGACGAGTTCACCTTCGACACGGTCTGCGTCGGCGGCCGTGTCGCCTACTACAGCATCACCAAGTACCGCCCGCATCCGCTCATCGCGCGCACGCTCGAATGGGTCAGCCCGCAGATCGTCATGCTGCGCGACGTGGAGGCCGAAGAGTATGCCGGAGGGCGCGAGATGGGGCGGGCCGTTCTGCGCGCGCTCAACTTCGACACGGGCTTCACGCACATGGAGTGGTTCAGGAAGCCGAACGGCGAAGTGGTCTTCGGCGAGATCGCCTGCCGCCCACCCGGCGCGCGCTCCGTGGACGTGATGAACTACGCCGGCGACGCAGACCTCTTCGCCGGTTGGGCCGAAGCGGTCGTGCGCGGGCAGTTCACGCAGACGGTCGAGCGGCGCTACAACGCCGTCATCATCTACAAGCGCGCGCAAGGGCAGGGGCGGATTTACAGGATGGAAGGTTTAGAGCGTCTGCTCTCGAAATACGGCGAGCACATCGTCCTCATCGACCTGCTCCCGCTCGGCTCGCAGCGCCGCGACTGGAAGCAGACGCTTCTTTCGGACGGCTATCTCATCATCCGCCACCCAGACCTCGCCCGCGCGTTGGAGATTGCCGACGCCGTCGGGACAGACCTGCAACTTTATGCGGGCTGAAGGACGGCCTACGCCTGAGCCGCCCATCAAAAGAGGTTAGCGGCGTCTTCGTTTCGGCTTGGGTGCTTCCTGATTCGCCGCGTCGTCGTCGTACTCGTTCTCGAAAGAGAAGACGGCGTCGGGGAAGCGTGCCCGCAACTGTTTCTGTGCGACGAGCGTGAGCTTGTTGTTCCCCATGTACACCTTCAGCCCTTTCAACCCGGCCAACGATTGAGGCAGACGCATGCCGCCGTTCGCGTTGAGGGACAACTCCTGAAGGTTCTTCAACTCGCCGACGAAGGACGGCAGCTCGTGTAAGTCGTTGTAGTCAAGACTCAACTTCTTCAACCCTTGGAGCGAGGCGACCACGGCCGGCACAGTGCTAATACCATTCCTGCCGAGGTCAAGCTCTTCAAGCTTCTGTAGGTTCGCGAGTGTGTCGGGCAGAGGCTTGTTTCGAGCAGGGCGCGCGGGCGTCTCAGCACCGACCTCGCGCCCGTCGAGCGCGCCGTAGAGTCTCAGCACCCGCAGGTTCGTCAAACGACCGATTGAGCGCGGGAGCGAGACGTTCATCGAGCAACCGTTCCCGTTGTCGATAATCAACTCTTCCAGCTTCGACAGCTTCCCAATCTCTTCGGGGAGGTCTACGAGCTTCTCAAGGCAGGCCATCTCCAACGCTTCCAGATTGACGAGCGACCCCAGACCGGGGGGCAGATGTTTCATCTCGGCGTCTTCACTCTGAAGAGTGAGGCGCCTCACTTTCGTGGGCGCACGGAGCGCCTTTGCCAAGTTGTCGAACGCTCCTTCGTCCTGCTGAAGGCCGCTAGACGAAACTCCCCGCATGAGAACATTCGCCGGCCGCTGCGCGTGCACCGCGCCCGCGCTACCTACGAAGAGTTGAAGGGACAGAAGGCCGGTCGTTAAAAGAGCAAGGGAACTTTCTCTCAAATTATTTCCTCCATTAATGAATCAAGATGTCTTAAGTTCTCATCTTCCACCGAGCTTGTAAACCGGGATGGGCACTGCTTTTCATTCCCTATTGGAAGTCGGGGAAGAGCAGGACGACGAACGTGATGGCGGCGGCCACCATGAGCGCGCGCTTGTGGATGGCCGCCGCCTTCTTGCGCAGCCTCGACGCGAGCGCGCCGTCTACGACGGGCTCTTCGCCCGCATCCATGTTGCACACGCCGCGTGCGGCCAGCGCGATGCAGGTCTTATCACGCGCTTGCAGCAGCCCGAGCCCCGCCATCCACAGCGGGAAGAAAACGACGAGTCTCGACCAGCGCGGCGCGCCGAAGGACACGAGCACGAACGCGACGCCGACGGCGACGGTCAGCGAGACGATGCCGAGCAGACGACGCTTGCGCCGCTCGCGCGGGCCGATGTTGGCGGCCTCTGTCGCGGTGGCGTCCATCGCTACTGTTCCGAGCGCAACGTGGCGAGCGGCTGCCCCGCGTTGACGCGCGCGCCGGGGCGCACGCTGACGGCGCTTACCGTCCCGTCGGAGGAGGCGGTTGCGTAGACGATCTGTTCGGAGGGTGCGGGCGCGGGCGTGCTCATTCGGTTCGGTTGCCGTGCTGCGACGAGGCCGGCCTGTGCGCCCTGTGCCGCGGACTGTGCGTGCTGGAGGCGTTGCTGCGCCTTCTCGTAAGTTGCGCGGGCGCCGTCCAGCTCGCCCTGCGAAGCCTGACCCGAAGCGACGAGCGGCGTGAGGCGCGACACCTCAACCTCTGCGCGGACGACTTCGGCGCGCGCGGCCTCAACCTCGGTCTGCGCCGCAGTGATGTTCCGGCCCGCGGCGGCCACAGGGTCTTCGCCGCGCGGGGTCGGAGGCGGAGCACCCACGGTGCTGACGACAATTTCGACGACGGCGTCGCCCTTCTTCAATCGAGCACCTTCGCTCACCAGCACGCGCCTGACTTCGCCGGACGCGGGCGCATTGACGATGATGACGCCGCTCGTGTCCGCACTGTCACCCTCTCTCGAACCGCACGCCAGCGAGGCGGCGAGCGCGAAGAGCAGGAGCGCGTGCAGAATTGTGAGCCTACTTCTCATGCTGCCTGAAACCCATCAAGCCGGCGGGCGAACCCTGACTAGAAGGAGCCGCGGGCGCCGCATCGGATGGTCTAGTCTCTGCGCCCTGCGTGGGGCGGATTTCGAGTTCGCGCGAAGGGCTGTCGGTGCGCACGGCCACGTTGTTGGCTTCGAGCGTGTTGCCGGTGGCGCGCTGAAACTCGGCGATGGCCTTATTGAGGTCGGTCTGCGCCTGTAGCTCGCGCCCGCGCGCGGCGAGCAGCTCGTTCTGGCGTTGCAGGACGAGGAAGATGGTGGTTGTGCCCGCGCGGAACTGCCGCTGCTCACTATCATACTGCAACTCGGCCGAGCGCCGCGTCGCGGCGGCCGAGGCGAGTCGCGACTCGGCGGAGCGTAGAGCCTGCACGGCGTTGCGCACGTCGGCTTCAATCAACTGCTCCTGTTGCGCGCGTTGGTTCTGGATGCGGCGGCCTTCGGCAAGCGTGCGCCCGTAGTTGGCCTGCGCCGTGCGGTTGCGTAAAGGAAGCTCGACGCGCACGCCGACGCGGTAGGTCGGGTAGTCCAGTTGCACGAGGTTCGAGAGTGACTTCGGCAGGCCGCCGACGAGATTCTCGGGGACAGTGCTGATGGCCGTCGTGCTCGGGAGTGGCTCAAGCCCCGCGATGGCCGACAGCTCGTTGACGCGCGTGCGGAGTATCGCGTTTGCGCCGCTGCTTGTGTTGCCGCTCGGCGTGACCTGCGCGCCGGCGAGTCCGGCCGAAGTGTAGGTGCCGACGAGGTCAAGCTGCGGGCGCGTCTGGTCGCGGAAGTAGCGCGCGTCAATCTGGTTTATCTCGGAGCTGGTCTGAAGCTGCGCGAGTTCCGGCCGACTCTTGAGCGCGGCGGCGGTCGCCTGCTCAAGCGGCACGCGCGGCGGCTCAAGGCTGACCGGGGTGATGGGCGTCAGAGGCTTCGACCAGAGCGGCGCGTTGCGGTCGGGCAGTATCAGAGTCTTCAGAGTGTTCTCGGCGCGCGTCACGGCCTCCTGCGCCGTGTAGACGTTCTGCTCGAAGGTCGTGACCTGCGTGTTGGCGGCGACGATGTCGATGGGCGCGATGACGCCCTGCTGGACGAGCCGCTGGTTGCTCTCGACCTGCGTGCGCGCCTGCTTCACGGCGTCGATCTGCACCTGTAGGTTGCGGAGCGAGAAGACTAAGTCCCAGTAAGCCTGCTCGACCTGCGTGATGGTCTCGATGGCGCGTTGGCGGAACTGCGCGTCGGTTAAGCTGAGATTCTTCTTCGCAATCTCAATCGCGCGGCGGTTCTGGTCGAAGCGGAGGCCGCGCAGGACGGGCTGCGTGTAGGTGAGCGTCAGCGCCGCCGGGTACTGCGGGTTGAGCGTGACGTTCTGGTTGTTGGTCTGAAGTCGCGTCGAAGAGAAGTCGAGTTGATAAGACCCGCCCCCACGCGGCGAGAAGCCGCCGAAGCGAACGGCGCCGGTCGCATCCTTCTGCGTCACAGAGCCGTTGAGGCCGCCCGCGATGGTCGAGCTGGTCGGCGTCGTTCTGCTTTCGTAGTAGCTCTCGGACGAGAAGACCGGGTCGTAGACGCCGCGCGCCGCCGTCAGGTTGTACTCGGCGACCTGCACGTCGATGCGTGAGGCGTCGATGTCGTTATTGTTCTGAAGCGCAAGCGCGATGGCATCGTTGAGCGAGAGCGGGGCCTGCTCAGACATATCGACGCCCACGCGCTCGGCCGACGGAAGCGGGCGTATCGCCGCCTCGAAGTTCGGCGCGACCGGCGGCGGCTCGGTCGGAAGCTCCGCGGGTGCGATGCCGCCGGAGGTGCCGACGTTCTGACCCGGCGTCTGCGGCACGCCGGCAGGGTTCGTGGTCTGCGCGCCGCCGGGGTTCGTGCCCGTCTGCGGCGAAGTAGTCCCCGCGGGCGTCGATGTCTGCGGCGTCGTGCCCGCGGGCGTTTGTTGTCCCGGCGTCTGCGGCGAGGGCGGGCGTGGCCCCTGCGTGTTCGGCGTCGTCTGCTGTCGCTCCTGCTCGGGGCCGGTCTGCGGCTGCGTGCTCTGCTGCGCCTCGTTGCCCGGGCGGATGGGCGCGGACGAAGAGTTGGGCGGCAGTTGCGTGGCCGGAGGCGGCGGCGAGCCGGGGTTCTGCTGCTGCGTCGTCGTGCCCGCGGGCGGCGCGGGCTGCTGCGTCGTCGAAGGCGGCGTCTGCTGCGTCTGGTTCTGCGCGAGCACCGCGCAGGGCGACGCCAGCAGAGACACCACGACGAACGCGGCAATGAAGCTCGCGCGCAGTCTCAAACTCTTATCTATCCGGCGCACGCGTCGCGCCGCTTCAATCACCCGATGCCTGATCTGCATACCTGTCCTTGTTGTCCTTGCGGCGGAGGGCGGAGGCCCCCGGCTTGGGCTTACGCGCGCGCGCACCCGCGAACGAGGCGTAGGCTTCGCCCGCGCGGCGCCGAAGTCCGCCCCCGAAATTGTTGAAGCCCGTGCCGGCGCGCGACCACACGCTCGACTCCTTCGCATCCTCGAAGAGCGAATAGAAGACCGGCACGGCGAGCAGCGTCAGCAACAGACATAGAGACTGACCGCCGACGACGAGCACGCCAATCGAGCGGTTCGTGGCGGCGCCCGCGCCCGAGCCGAGGATGAGCGGAATCATGCCCGCGACCAGCGCGATGGTCGTCATCAGGATGGGGCGCAGACGGTCGCGGTTCGCCTGAATAATGGCGCTGTAACGCTCCATGCCGTGCGCGCGCAGCTCGTTCGTGTGGTCGATCTGCAAGATGGCGTTCTTCTTGACGATGCCGAACAGCAGCAGGATGCCGAGCGCCGAGAAGATGTTGAGCCGCTGTCCGGCGATGAGCGTCGAGAGCAGCGCGAACGGCACCGAGAGCGGCAGCGTCAGCAGAATCGTGACGGGGTGGATGAACGACTCGAACTGCGCCGCCAGAATCAGATACATGAAGATAAACGAGAGCAGGAACGCGAGCATGAACGACTGGTTCGCGCGCGCAAGCTCCTTGGACTGGCCCGTCACGCCCGTGCGATAGCCCGGCTCCATCTTCAACTCCTGCGCGTAACGCTGAATCGCATCCACGGCTTCCGACTCCGACGCGCCCGGTGCGACGCCCGCCGAGACCGTCACCTGCCGCTGGCGGTTCAGGCGGTCGATGGACGCGGGGCTCGTCCCCGTCTCAAGGTCAACCAGACGGTCGAGGCTGACCGACCCCGCGGCCGGGGAAGAGATGGTGAAGTCCTTCAGGCTCTCGCGCGAGCGGCGGTACTGCTCCTCGGCCTGCACGACCACGTCGTACTGCTCCGAGTTCTCGCTAAACGTCGTGACGCGCTGACCGGCGGCGAGGATGTTGAGCGCCTGCGAAACGTCGCCGGCCTCGACGCCCAAGTCGCCCGCGCGCTGGCGGTCGATGTTAACGCGCACCTCGGGGTTGCCGAGCAGGAGCGAGCGGTCAGCGTCGCGGAAGTTCTTGTCGTCATCCTTGATGCGTTCGACCAGCTTCTTCGAGTACTCGTCGAGCTTCTGCATGTCGGGGCCGCTGATGTAGAAGCCGACCGACGAGCCGCCGCGACCCAGACCGATGCTCGCGCCGATTGAAGAGGTGCCCGAGACGCCGATCTGAAAATCCTTCGGATACTTCCGCTTCTGAATCATCTGGCGCGCGCGGTTGATGAGGTCGGCCTGCGAGGCTTGGCGCTCTCCGACGGGCTTGAGGCTGACGTTGATGGTGCCGCCGTTGGGGCCACCGCCGCGGCCGAAACCCGCGAGCGCGAGCGTATCCTGCACACCCGGAATCTGCTCGCGTATGTCGCGCGCGATGCGGTCTAAGACCGACTGCGTCGCCGGCAGGCTCGTCCCCTGCGGCATGCGCAGAGAGACTTGGAAGGCCGACTCGTCCTCGTCGGGCAGGAAGTTGTAGCCGACCCACTTGTAGAGCGGCACGATTGACGCGATGACGATGATGCAGACGGCGACGACCACCCAGCGGTGGGCCATCGACAGCTTGAGCATCCACGTATAGGCGCGGTCGATGGGTTTATAGAAGCGCCCCTCCTTCGAGGAATGATGTTGAGGAGCGCCGTGTGCTTCGTCCTGCTCAAACTCTAAGTCGTGATTGGCTTGGTCAGGCGTGACGTGATGATTGTTCGCCTCGCCGCCCGCGCCCGCCGCGTCAACGTTCGTCAGCGGCATCCCCTCGGGCGTCAACTCCTCCTTCCGCGGTTTAATCCAGCGCGCCGCGAGCATCGGCGTCAGAGTGAACGAGACGATGAGCGAGACGGCGATGGCCGCCGCCGAGGTCAAGCCGAACGACGACATGAAGCGGCCGACGATGCCCGTCATAAAACCGACGGGGATGAAGACGGCGAGCAGGCTCAAGGTCGTCGCCATGACGGCCAGACCTATCTCGCGCGTGCCTTCAATCGCGGCCTGAAAGGGGTGCAGGCCCTTCTCTTCGACGAAGCGATAGATGTTCTCTAGGACGACGATGGCGTCGTCAATCACGATGCCGACCATCAGCGTCAAGCTGAGCATCGTCATCTGGTTGAGCGAGTAGCCGAGCCACGCGATGAGCGCGAAGGCCGAGATGATCGAGGTCGGGATGGCGAGCGCCGCGATGAGCGTCGAGCGGAAGTTCCAAAGGAAGAGGAAGACGATGATGGCGGCGAGCAGGCCGCCGACAACCAGGTGCTCTTCGATGGCGTGCAAGCTCGTCTCGATGAACTCCGACTGGTCGCGCGTGACGGCGATCTTCACGTCGGGCGGCAGCAGCGGTTGAATCTCGGCCATGCGCGCCTTGATGTTGCTGATGACGGCGACCGTGTTCGCGCCTGACTGCTTGCGCACGGCAAGCGAAACCGAAGGCGTGCCGTTCAAGCTGGCGGCCGAACTGGGGTCGGCGCCCGTGTCCTCGACGCGCCCGATGTCGCTAATCTTGACCGGATACTTGTTCTTGTTCGCGATGACGATCTGGTTGAAGCCTTCGACCGTCTGCACGCGCGACATCGTGCGCAGCGAGACGACCTTCGCGCCCTCTTGCAGGTTGCCGCCGGGCACTTCGAGGTTCTGCGAGCGCAGGGCGCTCACCACCTCCGTCGTCGAGAGGTTGTAGGCGCGCAGGCGCTCGGGGTTGATGTAGACCCTAATCTGGCGCGTGCGTCCACCGTAGACGACCACTTCGCCGACGCCGTCAACTGATTCGAGGCGTTCCTGAATCTGGTGCTCGACGAGGTCAGTTAATTCTATGGACGAGCGCGGGGCGCTGACGGCGTACTGGATGACG
>JBJMGQ010000004.1:0-9830 GCA_045807845.1 Pyrinomonadaceae bacterium
CGGCGTCCCGGGAAAGAAGCCGGTTGTTTCTTTCCCGGGACGCCGCCCCCGGTCGTTTATGCACGCGTACCGGAGCCGACGAGAGCCTACGTCGAGCTTTGCAGAGAACTCGTGCACGACGCTCCTATTCGAGCATCCGCTTCCACGCCCGCAGCCCATCCGGGCCGAGGCTGATGGGAACACGCCTGTAGAGAGCGTCGCTCGCCTCTATCTCCTCAAGCATCGCGCGAGTGCGGTGGGAGGAGTCCCCGCCGAGTATCGTCACCGAACCGCCCTCTCCGCCCGCGCCGTTCACCTTCCAGCCGCGGGCGCCGTGCCTGCGTGCGATCTCGATGTAGTTGACGCCGCCGTAGGCCGCGCACAGTTGATCTTGGATGCCCGACTGCCGCCCGAGCACTTCGGTCTCGACGGAGTGCGCGAGGTAGGCAATACTGTACGTCAAGGAGAAAGAACTGCTCACATAGATGGCGGCGAAGTACGTCTCGGTGGCAGAATTGAAGAAGGCCGGTTCGTGGCTGAGCAGCAGGCGGGTCGCCGACATCGAGGGAAGTGAAAGGCAGGTGGCGCGATGAGTGAGGAGCAGAGGGAGTTCGTCAAGCTCGGGTTCGTCTTCTCGGCGGCGCTCGTCATACTGTGCTGGCCCATTGCTCCGAACCCGCAGCGCGGCGAGATCTTCTCGGCCCTCGGCGTCTACCCCTTGGGCCTCGGCTTTCTCATCTGGCCGGCGGTGGGCTACCTGCTTGCGGGCGCGAGATCGGACTTCGGCGCGAGCGCGTGCCTCGGCGCCGTGAGCTTCTATAACTACTGGGTGGTCGAGCGGCTAATGACCTCCGAAGCCGGGTCGCCCGCCCTCGTCGAGCGGCTGTGGGCCGGCAATAAACTGGGGCTCACGGTCGTGGCCGCGCTCTACATGGGCGGGCAGCTCGTGCTCGTGCTTCCGCAGGTGTGGGAGCGGCGCCGTCGCCGCCGACGCGGAGCGCCTGCCTGTTGACGACCGCACACGCCCCACCACTGGCGGAGAGCCTTTTCGAGTCCCGGCCGGAGGGCGTCGAGTAGTGCGGCGGAGGCGGGCAATGAGTGCGCGCCCGGGCCCGCTCCTAGCGTGAGTTCAAGACTTCTCCCCGCTAACAACTTCTCTCTACCGCAAGTGGGTGACCCTCAGCGTCGCCCGCCGACGATGGTGCGCAGGAGTCGCAGGCGGGTGTCCAGCTCTTCGGGCGTCATGGAGGCGTACTTGGCTGGCAGAAGGCGTCGGCTGGACGCCTCGAAGACGGCGAGCAGCTCCATGTATTCGAGCAGCTCCGAGTCGCGGCTGGGGAAGTAGTCGGTCGCGGCACGCAGGAAATGCTCGGCGGTGACCGAGGCGGACGTGCCGCCTTCGCGCGCCGCGTCGTCGTTCGCCATGAGGATGACGGCCTCGATGTCCGCGTTGCTGTAGCCGACGAGCTTGGTCGAGAAGCCGTCGCGGATGTCGGCGGGTTCGACCTCCGTCTTTATCCTGTTCTTGCGCAGCAAGGCGCGTGCGACCTGCTCCACCTCTTCGGGCGTCTGCGCGTAGAGGAAGGGAATCTTCCGGTCGAGTCGGCCCGCCCGCTTGAGGTCAACGTCGAGCTTGTCGGGGCGGTTCGTCATCACGAGAAAGAGGATGCGCCCGCGGTTCGACGTGTCGGACATGAACTCCTTGATGCGCGCGATGACGCGCGAGGAGGTTCCGCCGTCGCCCTCGCCGTCGGTGTTGCCGAACGCGCGGTCGCCCTCGTCGATGATGACGACGACCTGACCGATGGCTTTGATGACGTTCAGGATTTTTTCTAAGTTCCCCTCAGTCGCGCCGACCCACTTCGAGCGAAAGTTCTTCAGCTTAATCGTCGTCAGCCCGCACTCCTTGGCGAACGCTTCGGCGACGAACGTCTTGCCCGTTCCCATCGGCCCCGTAAACAGGATGCCCATCGGCACGCGGCTCGTCTGACCCTCCCGAATGCTGTCGGCGATAACGAGCAGGTCTTTCTTCACCTCCTCCATCCCGCCGACGACCTCGAAGCCGTGCGCGGGCTCGACGAACTCGACGAGGCCGAAGCACTCGCGCTCCAATATCTCGCGCTTGCGGCGCGCGATGAGGCGGTCGGTCTCCTTGCGCGCGCGCTCCGCCGGGCTCGGCAGACTCGCGTCCGGCGCCGGGGGCGCAGCGTCAGGCGCCAGCAGTTTTTTGATCTCGTCGCGATTCATGTCGGCGGTGAGCGCGGCGAGCTTGTGAGCGCGGGCTTGCGCGTCCGCGCCGCCGCCGAGCAGCCCGGCGATGAACGATTCGCGCTCCGCCGCATTCTCTTCGTCCGGCGGCGGCGGCGTCAGAATCGAGGCGATCTGAATTGCCTTCAACCCGGCGGTAATCTCCGCGTAGCGCTCTCCGTCGCGCTCCGTGAGTCGCGAGTCGGCGAGCATGGCCGCCGCCTTGCGCGTCTCGCGCTCCGGCATCGGCACTTCCACAACGGCGACCTTCGGGTTCGAGACGATCTTCGGCGCGAGGTCGGTCAAATTCTCCGCGATGAGCAGCACGACGTTGTCGCCACGCTCAATCTCGGGCAGCGCCGACCAACGGTGCAGCGTGACGATGGCCGCGCGATCCGCGTCGCCCTGAAACGACGGGTCGCCCGCGGGCGCGAGCGCCTCCGCGTATTCGATGATGACGGCCGTCTTCGTCTCGCCGACGAGCAGCCGTTCGAGCGCCGCGAAGACGCGGGCTTTGTCCGTGGCGAGCAGAAGGTCTTCGAGTCCCGCCGCAGCGACGCCCGCCTCGCGCTTGGCGAAGCGCACGCCCGTCGCGACGTTATAGACGGCAATCGTCTCCTTCGACTCTTTGAGCATCACGTCGGTCAGAAATTCCGTCAGCGCGAGCATGCGCCGCCCGTGCAGCACGACATCGTAGACGTTGCCATGGAGGACGAACATCGAGGCTTCGCCGCGCAGGTAGCGCCGGCGCAAATCTTCGGCCCAGACGGGCATCTGTCGCGCTTCGCTCATATCTCCAGCTCTTTCATGCCCAGCGGATTGAGGAGCCGCTCCGTATCGACGGCCGTCTGTTTGATCGACTCGACCCCGTCGAGCAGATCGTCGAGCTGGCCGGTCAGCTCGTGCGGCGACTGCATCGTGACGATCTGGTCGGCGATCAACTGGAAGGAGTTCTCGATGAGGTCGAGCTGCCCGCGCGCGACCGTCAGGTAGTGGTGAATCTCGCTCATCTTTTCGAGGCGCTTGAGGATGACCGCCAGATTCTTGCGCGCAATCTTCGTTTCATCGTCGTCCTTCTCGCCGCGCTTGACGATGCGCTCCCAGCGCTGGCGATTGTTGTCCATCTCGGCGATGTCCACCGAGCTGAGGTACTGCTCGTAGCGCGCGCACGTCACGGCCATATCGATGAAGGACTCGACGAGGCGGTCGGTCTTGCCCAATTCAGTCCGCAGCAGCTCGCCCGTGAACGAAGGGTTCTGCGCGGCCAGTTGATTGATCTCCTGCTGTCGGGCGATCAGTTCTTCGACGCGGGCGCGGTCGTGCTCAGCGAGCGCCTGCACCCGCGCCGCGAGGGCCGCACGCTCCCGCTCCTGCTCATCCTTATCAAACTGCGGATCCCAAAGCGTCTTCTGGAGGAGCTTCGAGCCGGGCGCAAAGACCATCCACAAGACTTCGAGGCAGACGACCATGACGGCGAGAAACGGGCTGGCTGTTAGACCAGCCGCGACCAGCCCTCCGACGAAGAGCGATAGGTTGTAAGGATTGGCGAAGGCGGCTTTGACGTACGGTCGGCGCGCGTAGGCGGACTGGCTGAGGTAAGCCTTGCTCGCCGCGAACGTGTCGTCGCGCAGGGGCGTGGCGTTGACCGGCGTGCTTTGCTGTTGCTGCTGCGGCGCGGCGCTTCGCTGCGGCGTCGCCTGCTGCTTTCCGGTCGTTCCCATGGTTGCTTTAATGTAACACTACTTCGGCGCGTAGATCAGGTCGAGCAGCTTTTTCTCGATGGCGCGGAATTCGGACGCGGACTTGAGCGCGATGTCGTGGACGGGGAAGGCGGGCGTGTCCACCTGATGCAGTATCTGCGCCGGACGCGAGGAGAGGACGTAGATGGTGTCGGCCAGATAGACCGCCTCGGACACGTCGTGCGTGACGAAGAGGATGGTGTTGTTCTCGGCGCGCGACACGTCCAGTAAGAGGCTCTGCATGCCCCAGCGCGTCTGCGGGTCGAGCGCGCCGAAGGGCTCGTCCATCAGCACGACCCTCGGGTTGTTGACGAGCGTGCGCGCAATCGCCACGCGCTGCTTCATGCCGCCCGAAAGGTCTTTCGGATAGCGGTCGGCAAACTCCGCGAGTCCCACCTGCTGCAAAATCCTGTTTGAAACCTCGCGCCGCTTACTCTTGTCTATGCCTTGCAGCTTGAGCCCATACTCGACGTTCTCCCTGACCGTCAGCCAGCCGAAGGACGTGTAAGCCTGAAAGACCATGCCGCGGTCGCGGCCGACATCCGTTACGGGTTTGCCGTCAACAAGGACTTCCCCTTGAGTGGGAGGCAGAAGGCCCGCGACGGCTTTGAGGATCGTTGACTTGCCGCAGCCCGACGGGCCGAGAAAGACGATGATCTCGCCCGAGTCGGGCTTGTCGTACACGTCGAAGGAGACATCGCGGACGGCCTCGGTGCGGTTGCCGCGCCGGTCGATGTAGGTGACGCTCAAGTCCTGCACGCGCAGCTTGGGCGGCGCACCCGACTGGTCGGGGTGATAGGTGACGTGCGTCGTGCGCTTCGGCTCGGCGGCGGTGACGGCGAAGGTGCCGGGCTCGCCCGCCTGCGGCAGAGGTTTTGGTGCTTCGGGGTCGGCCATGTCGAAATCCTTAGTTCGCTTCGCGCCAGCTGAAGAGGATGTTCGAGAGCATGCGGATCAGGAAGTCGGTCAGGAGGCCGATGCCCCCGATGACGAGCAGCCCGGCGAACGACCACGAAGCCTTCTGGTGCGTCCGCGCCAGCTCGACCATGTAGCCGAGCCCGTGCTCCGGGTTGACCGCTTCGGCGAGGATGACGTATGTCCACGCAATCGCGTTCATCACGCGGAAGCTGTCGAAGATTTCGGGCAGCGCCGCCGGGAGCAGCACCGTGCGTATCACTTGAAACTTCGACGCGCCCAGAGTCAATGCCGTCTGCACCAGCTCTTCCGGTACGACGCGGATTGAGGAGACGACGACGGGAAGCAGGTAGACGAAGACGCCGAGGAAGAGGAACGCGATCTTCTGCCGCTCGTAAATCCCGAACCACAGAATCAGCAGCGGGATGAAGGCCGAGATGGGCATGTAACGCAAGGGGGCCATAATCGGCTCGAAGAAACGGTTGACGGGGTCGAAGGCGCCCATCAGCACGCCTAAGGGGAGCGCCAGCGCGGACGCGAGCAGGAACGCGAGCGCGATGCGGCGCGACGACACCAGGATCGCCGTCGTGAGGTCGTAATGGAGGAACAGTTGCAGCGTGCCGCGCACGACCTCGGTCGGGGTCGGCAGAAAATCCGGGTCAACCAGACGACCGTAAGTCAGCAGGCACCACGCTCCCAAAACGAGCGCCGGCGCGACGAAGCCGAGCAGGAACGCAGTCCGTTTCGGCAGCGGCGCGCGAATCGAGAAGAGGTTGCTTTTGACTTTAGACATAAGAGCGAAACGATGAGCGCGGAACGATGAATGATGAACTATAAAGCAGATGTCTTCACTTCATCGTTCATCGTTCCTACTTCATCGTTACTTTCACTGTGTCGCCAGAATGACCTTGATGTCGGTGCGACGGTTCTGCTGCCGTCCGGCCTCGGTCGTGTTCTCGGCGACCGGGTTGGTCTGGCCGCGGCCGATAGTCTGGAAGCGGGTCGGGGGGATGTTGGGGAAGTTCTTGACGACGTAATTCTTGACGGCGAGCGCGCGCCGCTCCGAGAGCGTCATGTTGCCGGTGGGCGAGCCCGTGTTGTCGGTGTTGCCCTCGACGCGGAGGATCGTGTTGCCGAACGAGGTCATCGTCTCGCCGAGCTTGTCGAGCAGCAGATACGAGCCGGGCATGATCTCATCCGAGCCGGGCGTGAACTGAATCTGTATCTGCTGGCGGAGTATCGGGATGTCCTTCTCCGAAGGCGCCTTCGCCACGACCTGTGCCTCCTCGACCTTCTGGCCGGGGTAGTTCGAGGCCAGAGCTTGCAGGAATCGAGCGTCGGCCCAGCCCTTCGCGTCCACGCTCTTGTTGACCAGCCCCTTCTTGCGCCAGATGACGAACGCCGTGTCGAAGAGCGTCTCATAGTGCGCCTTGCCGCCGGTCAGTCCGTAGAACTGCGCGTTGTCGGCGTAGGGCGTGAGCTTCAGACCCGAAAGCATGCCGGAGACGGTGTCGGTGTCGAGCTTGAGCGCTTGGGCGACTATCGCGTATGAGCCGTTCGGGTCGTTCTTAATCATCTCGATACCGTCGAGCCAGCCCTGTACGAAGTCGCGGATGGTCTCGGGCGCCTTGTCGATCAAGTCCTGACGGGCGACGAGCGTGTCGGCGATGATGTTGGTTGCGGCCTGCGTCGAGACGAGCACGTGCGCCTCCGCTCCGCGCGCCTCGACCGCGGAGGAGAGGTCGGGCTCCCACGTCACGGCGGCGTCAACCTGCTTGGCCTTGAAGGCGGCGGCGGCCGAGGGCGCGTCCGTCGTGAAGATGATGTTCTTCTCGACCGCGGCGCGCTCGTCCGGCGTCAGCCCCGACTGCGAGAGCAGGTAGAGCAGGAGGAAGTGCGACGGCGTGAACTGCGTGCAGGCGATCTTGTGCCCCTTCAGGTCTTCGACGGATTTGATGCTGGCGAGCGAGGCGATGCCGTCGCCGCCGCGCGACCAGTCCTGCATGATGATGGACTTGGCGGCTTGGTTCTGTTCGGCAAGGATCGAAGCCTCGCGCGCCCAGTTGTCCACCGTGTCCCACATGATGTCCACCTGCCCGCTGCGGAAAGCGGCGAGCTTGGCCGCCGGGTCTTCGAGCAGCACGAACTTCACATCCAGACCAAACTTCTTCTTGTAGCTCGACGCCGCGCTCGGCTCCATGCCGCCGTTGAAGACGATGCCCGGGGAGTGGCCGGCCCACGTGTTGATGCCGACGACGAGCGGGCGGCTGAGCTTGCCCGTGCCCACGGACGTTGCGCTCACCCCGGTCGAGCCGACGCCGCGCCCGGGGTCGGCGGGGCCGCCCTTCAGATTGTCGAAGTCGCCCTTCGAGTCGCCGCCCGTTTCGGCCGTCCTCTCGCCCCCGGCCCACTGCTTGATCGCGTCGCCCTTGTAATGCCACGTCGCGAAGCCGATGACGCCCAACACCACCACCGCGATGAAAGCCTTTGCGAACGGAGTCAGTTTCATAGTGTCCTCACAGAAGTAGACAACAGTCACTAGCCAGTAGGAAGAAGGTTTTTCTACCGTCTACTGACTACTGGTTACTACATGGTCTTGTTTCCCTGGGCGTTCTGCTGCGCGGCCTTCTTCGCCTTCAGTTCGGCGAGTTGCTGGCGTGCGGTCACGTCGCCGGTCTGGTTGCGGAGCGCCGCGAGGCGCGAGTCGAGCGAGGATTCGGAGAGCTCCTTGCCGAGGTTCGCCTCGGCGATGGTCGTCTTGATGTGCTGGCGCACGTTGTCGAGCGCCTTGACCTCCGCGTCCACCGAGAGGCCGTCGAGCTGCTCCTGCACCTTGATGCGCGCCTGCGCCGACTGCATCTTGGCGAGCATCGAATCGCGCTCGCTCTGCAACTTCCTGATCTCGGACTGCACGCTTAAGAGCGAAGTCTTGGCCGAATCGGCGTCCGCGTGCGCCGTCTCCATCTCGGTCTTGAGGTCGGCCACTTCGGTCGCCAACTGGTTCTTCTTCTGGATAAGAATGACGGCCAAGTCGTCCTGACTGGTCGTGACGGCGGTGTCAAGCTCGGCCTCGGTCTGTGCAAGCTCCGTCGAGGCGCGCTTGAAGCGGTCGTCGAGCTCTTCGCGGCGGCGGATGATGGCGGCGGTCGCCGTCTTCAGCTTCGAGTACTTCTCGACCATCGAGTTGATCGCGTTCTCGTACGCGATTTCGGGATGCTCTTTCTCGATGCCCGAAATCCACAGCGAGAGGAAACCGCGCCAGAGGTTAGCCAGACGTTTGAACATTTATGTGTTCCTTTCTTCAACTCGTCGTCGTGTCGGGTGTAGCGGAAGGGTCGTGGAGCTTGGGCGATTCGCGGACTACCTCGGCGACCTTCGCCTGCCCGAAGAACTCTAAGACCTGCTGCACCTCAAGCTTCTTGTCGTTGCAGACCTTAATCACATTCTGCAACTCCGCGACGCTCTGCTGCATGATGCCGCGGATGTTTCTGATCTCCTCTTCGTACTGCTTAATCCGCGCGTCCGATTCCTGCATCAGCTTTTCGTTGTCCGCCGCGCCGTTGCGGATGTAGCCGTCGAGCGCCTGTATCTCTTCGACGCCGGCCTCGATGATCTTCTCAATCGGCACTCCGAACGCCTTCAGGGAGGCTTCGACGATCTGCTTCTTCACGCCCGCGTCCGTGCCCGCGGGCAGGCTCCGCAGCAACTCGACGGTGCGTGCGACACGCGCCCGCTCCTCCGTGTCCACGCCCGCGGCGTCGAACACGGCCTCGAAGTCAACCTGCCCGCCCGTGGCCAGCGGTGGGGCGGTGTGGAATACGTTCTGCGTGGGCGAAGGGTTCGCATATGCCTCTTGCGGCGAGGTGGGCAAAGCATCGCTCGCGGCGTTGATGATCGCCTCGGCTTCGTCGGCGCTCATCCCGGCGTCCGGCGTCTGGCCCGCGTCCTCTTCGCGTTCGATGAACCAGCCCGCGACGGTCGAGCCCCAACCTTTTTTTCCAGTCATGGAGTACTTTATGCTCCTTGTGCGCCGATTACCGCGGCGGCCGTCCGAACGCGCCGCCCGGCCGCACACGGGCTGCATGGGTTGTGGGGTTGGCCCGTGTCTTAATTGTGACTATGAGTTTGGGAAAACGAGATCGCGCAAGGTCGCCAAATCTCCTGTGTGGTCGGCACAGACTAACATACGTGGCCGCGTCTGAAAAACAGAAAATCATTTGGCGCCGGCGAGAATTTACACTTCTTCTTCGGTGAAGTCAGGCGGAATGACGAGCGTGAACCACTCCCCGCCCAATGTGACGGCCGGCGGCATGGCTGCGTCGGCGACAACGACTCCAGCCGCCGCTTGCGATGTGAGGGCGTACGTCGTAGACCACGACCCGAAGGGCTTGAACGTGCGTGACGCGCCCCGCCTTTCCGCGTCGAGTGGAAGCAGTCCCGCATTAAGCCTGTCTGTTTGGGAACAGGGCGAAGACCTTCTATGCATACGTTGAGGAGGAGAGGGTGTTAGACAAAGAGGTTCTGACGGCGTGGTCGGACGAGGCGGCGCGCGAAGACGACCCCGTGTTGGCGGCACTCCTGCTGCAACTGGCCGCGCTCAGGGATCGCTCCGACCACTGGAGCATCGAGATGCTGAAGCGGATCGCAGACCTCAAGGTGTGCGAGGCCGGGGCGCCGGCGGGCAGCAGCGCCCGCGGCGAAGACTGGCCGGAGTTCTTAGACGGGTGAGCCCGACCGCAACGCTCTTTCTTCTCGCCGACGGACGCGCCCGTGCCCAGTGCCGCTGGGCCAAGGCGTTCATTGATGCTCCAGTCGCTCATCTCACTCACCGTGCTCTCGCTTCTCGCCGACGGCGCTGTCAACATTCTCCGGCGCCGTCGGCTGTCATCGAACTGACTAACCCTTGAATGTTCTGCCCCAACTGTTTTATTCGATAGAGACGCTCGGCTC
>JBJMGQ010000005.1:0-6222 GCA_045807845.1 Pyrinomonadaceae bacterium
TCGGGGTAGCCCGCGGCCAGCTCCTCGCAGCGCTTGAAGGCCGCGTAGTACGCCTTCTTGTTATTGAAGTAGTGACGCGCGACCTCCAGTTCGTGCTTCGCGGCCTTCTCCGATTCCAAGTCCCTCATGGCCGAGGGGTCAGGCCCCGAAGGCACCGTCCCGCTCTGCGCACGCGCCCCGCCCGCCGAGAGGCCGAGCGTCAAGGCGATGCCGCAAATCATCAGAATAAATCTCTTCATACTAAACACCTCTTCAGTAGTGATAAATGACGAGTGATAAGTGATGAGGTGAGCGCTTTTCTTATCACTCATCACCTATCACTTATTACTGTACTTTTTGATGATGACATCGAGCTTCTTCGTTGTCGCCTCGGGCCAGAGTTCGGGCGGCGTGAAGATGGCGCTCTTGAGGGCGGAGCCGCAGGCGCAGGCGCGCTCGGCCGTGGCGAGCCGCTTGACGGCCTCGCGCATGATGACCTGCGCGTTGCGGACGTTCTTGTTGAGGTACTCGACGACCGTTTCGACCGAGACGGCGTCGTGCGCCTCGTGCCAGCAGTCGTAGTCGGTGACGAGCGCCAGCGTCGCGTAACAAATCTCCGCCTCGCGCGCGAGCTTCGCCTCCTGCAAGTTCGTCATCCCGATGATGTCCATCCCCCACGAGCGATAGACGTTCGATTCGGCCTTCGTCGAGAAGGCCGGCCCCTCCATGCACAGGTACGTGCCGCCGCGATGGACGTTCACCTCCGCCGCGCGGCAAGACTCTTCGAGCACGTCGCCGAGGTCGCCGCAGACCGGCTGCGCGAACGTGATGTGGCCGACGATGCCTTCGCCGAAGAAGGTTGATTCGTGCGCGCGTGCGCGCGTGCGGTCGAAGAACTGGTCGGGGATGACCATGTCGAGCGGCGCGTACTGCTCCTGAAGCGAGCCGACGGCCGAGGCCGAGAGGATGCGCTCGACGCCGAGCAGCTTCATGGCGTAGATGTTGGCGCGGAACGGCAGCTCCGTCGGCAGGTGCTTGTGCCCGCGGCCGTGGCGCGGCAGGAAGGCCACGCGCTCGCCTTCGAGCGTGCCGACGATGAAGGCGTCCGAGGGCTTGCCGAACGGCGTCTCGACGCTCACCTCCTCAACGTCCTTCAACTCCGGCATCTGGTAGAGGCCGCTGCCCCCGATAATGCCAATCTTCGCGGTCGTCATTCTCTTTTCTAACCGTCCCTTTCCACTTAACGCTGCGACTGAATCTACTTCTTCTCGCCGGAGCACTTGGCCTTCACCGTCTCCTCCACGTAGGCGGCCAGCTCGCCCTTGTCGCGCTTCACGATCAGTTCGTCGAGGAACTGGTGATGCGCCTTCGGCTTGGCCTTGAGGATGGCCTCGTAGGCGCGCAGCGCCCCCTCGACCCCGGCGAGGTGGACGGCCATCTGGTCGCTCGCCTTCTCCGGATGCTCGATGATGTATGCGGCCTCGGAGAACATCGGCTGCGTGACCAGCTCCGGCGCGTAGTTCTTCTTTGTACTGAGCAGGTCGCCGAGCAGGTTGGTGCAGATCGTGATGTTCACGTCCGGCACCTCCGTCAGGAAGACTATGAGCCACGAGCGCGCCTGCTTCGCCGAGTCGTTCAGCGGGTCGCTCTCAAGCGCGTGAGCAAGGCGCACCGTCTGTGCGCGCTCTTCGGGTGTGGAGGGCCCCCGCTTCTGTGCCGCGGCGACGGAAGAGAGCAAAAGGATGAGAGTCAGGCAGTACGTGATTCGTCTGAGCATCTGTGTGTATAGCCTTTCAAGTTATTCGCCGGGGATGAAGCCTTCCTGCTTCGCCCCGAGCCCGTCGGCGCGGAGCCTCCCGCCCTCTTCGACGACGCGCGCGAGCGGCTCAGAGGGGTCGTGATAGAAGAGGCACAGCCAGCCCTCGCGCGCGGCCTGCGGCAGAAGACGACGCTTGGCCTCGACCGTCTCGACGGGATAGAGGTCGTAACCCATCACCCACGCCAGCGGCACGTGCGCGCGCGTCGGCACGAGGTCGGCGAAGCCGTAGAGCGTCCGGCCGGCGCGCTCAAGTCTCACACACTGCATCGTGCGCGAGTGGCCGGGCACGGTCTCCATCCTCAGACCGGGCACGACCTCGTAGTTGTCGTCTTTAAGCTCCAACTGCCCAGACTCCGCGAGCGGTCGCCAGTTCTCGGGCAGGTAGCTCGCGCGGTCGCGCTCGTGCGGCGACTCGGCGTGCTCATACTCCGAACGTGAGACGAAGTAGCGCGCGTTGGGGAACGTCGGCACGGCTCGCCCCGCAGCGTCGAGCGTGGTGTTGCCGCCCGCGTGGTCGAAGTGCAGGTGCGTGTTGACGACGACGGAAACGTCCTCGGCGCCGTAGCCCGTGCGCTCGCGCAGTATCTCGGCGAGGCTCGGGCCGGGGCTCACGCCGTACATCGCGGCTTGGCGCTTTGTCCACTTGTCGCCCATCCCCGTCTCGACGAGGACACGCTCGCCCGCGGCCTCGACGAAGAGACAGTTAGCGTTGAGCGTGATGCGATTCTCCTCGTCGGGCGGGGCGACGCGTTGCCAGAGGGCGCGCGGCACGACGCCGAACATCGCGCCGCCGTCCAGACGAAACTCGCCGCCGGGCACGACCTCAACGCGGTAGTCGTCGAACTGCACAGCGTCCCCTGCGGCCTTTACTTCTTCTTAACGGGTGCTACGGACTTGGGCTTCGCGCCGCCCGACGGCTTGGCGTTGTCGTCCGAGGCGGGCGGAACCGGCTGAGGCTCGCCCTCGTCAGGGACATCGCCCATGTCGCCGTGCGGCGAGGCGCCGGGCGGAAGCTGCGGCGTCTCGGGCGCCTTAACGGGGAAGTCGTCGGGCACCTTGATGTTGGTGCGCTTGGCAATCTCTTCGACTTCCTTCTTCGTCTTCTCCTGAATGATCGCGTCCTTGGCCGTGTCGTGCGCCGACTTGGGCGGGGCGAACGGGTTCTGGCTCGCCCCCGAGTTCGGCTTAATCAGGATGTGGCGCGCGTGCACCTGCTCCTCGGGCTGCGCGCCCTTGTCGTCGCTGGCGGGAGGGGCCATCGGGTTCGGCTCGGGTTTGCCCTGCCGGTGGCCGAGCACCTGAATGATGTGATAGCCGTACGGGCTCTCAACGATGTCGCTGATCTCGTTATCCTTGAGCGCGAACGCGGCATCCTCGAACGGCTTGGCCATGCGCCCGCGGCCGAACCAGCCGAGGTCGCCGCCCTTCCCCTTGCCGCTCGGGTCTTCGGTGAACTCGTCGGCGAGCTTGGCAAAGTCTTCGCCCGCGCGCACGCGCTTCAAAATGTCTTCGGCCTTCTGGCGCGCGACCTTCGGGTCAAGCTCGGGGTGCGCGGCGAAGTACGCCTGAATCTCCTCCTCGGTCGGCTCCAGTTTCTTCGCCATCTCGGTCGAGTAGATGCGGTTGAGCGCGACGGCCTGTTGAAGCTGCACCTGAAGCTGCGTCGCACGATCCGACTCGATGCCGGCCGCCTTGGCCTTCTGCGCGAGGAGATACATCGGCGCCCACTGCTGGCGAAACTCGGTCTTGTCCTCTTCGGTAATCTCGCGCCCCTCAGGCACGAGCCCTATCGTCTTGATATCTTCGAGATACTGATCGGCCTGCTGCACGTTCTTCGGGTCTTTGAGGAAGGCGTCGATCTCCTCCTGCTTCGGCCGGAAGTCATCGGGCTTGGCGCCCGCGTCGCGCTGCTTCTTCATGTAAGTCTGCGCGACGACGAGCATGCGCGTGGCTTCGAGCTGGCGCTTGACCTCGGGCTTGTCGGCGATGCCCTTCGCGCGCGCCTCGGCGGCGATGGCGAGGACTTGCTTAACATCTTCGATTAGTTTCTTGCGATCCTCGGGGCTGGAGGCGAGGCGGCCGGCCGCGGCCGGCCCGAGCGACTCGGCGATGATCCCCATGTCTTCGGACGTGAGGCTGGTCAGCACGGAGGCGCGGCCGCGTGTGGCCTGCCAGAAGATGAGCCCGACCGAGGCGAGCACCGCCACGAGCACGGCGATAATTGCTTTTGTGGTTGCCTTCAAAACTGATCCTCTTTCTTGATGAACTTCTCAAAAGGCACTGCCGTGCGTCATGTCTGCAAAAGACGGGAGCGCGCCGACCGTTCAAGATACACGAAAAAGGCGGCGCGCGCATGTCGCCGGGGCGCGGCTTGCGGCCCTCCGCACAAGGCTTCAGGGCCGGCGCCGCGCGGGCATCTTGCGCGTGGGCGCCGGTCGCGGCGCGGCGCTTTTGAGGTTGGCGGTGGGCTTCGTCGTCGCGGGCGCCGTGGGCGGCGTGCCGGTTGAAGCGTCGCCGTCCGAGTACTCTTCGGCCACCTGTATGTGGCGGCGGGCGGCGGCCTCGTCGAGCAAGCGGGTCAGCTTCTCCTCTTCGACCGCGGCGCGCGCCTGCTCGCGCGGCGGCATCGGCGGCGAGTTCGGGCGGCGGCTCGCCTTCGGATACTGGATGAGGATGTGGCGCGCGTGCACCTCCTCGCCCGCGCCCTGCGTGCGTCGCTCATCGAGCTTGACGATGTGGTAGCCGAAGACCGTCTCGAAGATGCCGCTCACCTCACCCGGCTTGAGCGCGAAGGCCGCATCCTCGAAGGGCTTGACCATCACGCCGCGGCCGAACCAGCCGAGGTCGCCGCCCGTGCCCTTGCCGCTCGGGTCTTCTGTAACTTCGTTGGCGAGCTTGGCGAAGTCCTCGCCCGCGCGGATGCGAGCCAGCACCCCTTCTATCTTCGCGCGCTGTGCCTTCGTGTCCAGCTCCGGGTGCGCGGCGATGTAGGCGTCCACCTCGGCGTCGGTGGCTTTGAGGCGCGACTTCAGCTCCTTCGCGTAGGCCCCTTCGAGCAGTCGCGCCTGCTGGAGCATGATGACGAGCTGCGTCTTGCGTTCGCGGTCGAGGCCGGCCGCCACGCCCTTGCGCATGGCGAGCATCACGCGGCCGTAGTGCTCGCGCAGCTCCCTACGCCTCTCGTCCGTGACGGTCGCGCCGCGCTCGGGGCCGTTGTTCGCATAGTCCTGCACGAACGCCTCGAACTGCGCCGCCGTCGCCGCCTCTTTGAAGAAGGCGTCTATCTCGGCCTCCGTAACGACCTGTTCGGGACTGCTCGCGCCCGCGTCCTGCTGCTGCTTGAAGAAGGCTTGCGCGATGACGAAGGCGCGCGCAAGCTCGCTTTGCAGCTTCAGGTCCGGGCGCGCGAGGTAGCCGGCGGCCTTGGCCTCTTCGGCCGCGGCGAGCATGTGCCGGAGGTCACCCGCAAAAGCCTTGCGCTCTTCGGCGTCCCCTGAGAGCCGCGCGCGCACCTCCGGCGGCAAGCCGAGCCCTTCGACGAGGAGTGCCATGTCGCGCGCCGTGAGGCTGATGCCCCCTTGCGCGGTCGGCGCCGCTGCACGAGTCGCGGTGGCGGCCGGTCGCCCCGCGGCCGGTTTAGCGGCCGGGCGCGCGGGCGCGCGGCGTTTGGTTCGGGTCTGGGCTTGGGCTGTGAATGGGAGTGTGGTGGCGACGAGTGTCGTGAGAACTATCTTTCTGAAGAGCAAAGCGACTACCTTTCTTCGGTTGAATATCCCGGGGGTTCGTTCGTGTGTTGGACGAGTTCGAGCAGCACGCCGCCCGATGCCGACGGGTGGACGAAGGCGACGAGGCAGCCGCCCGCGCCGATTCTCGGCTCCTCGTCGATGAGGCGTGCGCCTTCGGCTTTGAGGCGCGCGAGCGCCGCGCGGATGTCCTCGACGCCGACGGCGATGTGATGGATACCGGGCCCGCGCTTCTCGATGAACTTCGCGACCGGCGAGTCCGGCCCCGTGGGCTCAAGCAGCTCGACGCGCGGCTCACCCGCGGGCAGCATAGCGACGCGCACGCCCTGCTCCTCCACCGTCTCCGTGTGTTTGACTTCGAGCCCGAGCGCGTCGCGCCAGAACCCGAGCGACTCTTCGATGCCGCGCGTGGCGATGCCGATGTGGTCAATCTTCATGATTGTTCTTTACCGTCGCCGGCCAGAAGCTCTTCGACCGCCGAGTAAGGGTCGCGTCGCTTCTCGGCCACTTCAATCGCGAGAGTTTCCAAAAGCTCGCGCGTGCCGTCCGGTTCAAGCGCGCGCGCCAGCAGACGCTCGCGCAGCAGCTCAAGTATGCGCCAGCGCGCGACCGCGCCGCGCCGGCCGTGCGCGCCGGGAGACGACTTCTGAAACTCGCGGTAGCTTTCAATCGCCGCGGCCA
>JBJMGQ010000006.1:0-4294 GCA_045807845.1 Pyrinomonadaceae bacterium
CGCAAGGCTTCGGACTTCCTGATGGCCTTGCAGTTGACCGGCGCGGCCAAGCACGACTCGTTCGCGAACCTACAGGTACGTCTGCCCGCGGTCGTCATCGGCGGGGGCTTGACGGCCATCGACACGGCGACGGAGCTTTTCGCTTACTACCCCGTGCAGGTCGAGAAGATGCTCGAACGCTTCGAGGCGCTCGCCGCCGAGTTCGGCGCAGAAGTGGTGTGGAGGCGTTTCGACGCGGAGGAGCGCGCGGTGCTCGAAGAGTACGTCGGGCACGGGCGCGCGGTGCGCGAGGAGCGTGCGCGCGCCGCACAGGCAGGCGAGGCGCCGGACTTCATCAAGCTCGTGCGCGCGTGGGGCGGCGTGTCAATCGTCTATCGGAAGCGTTTGATCGATTCGCCGGCCTACCGTCTCAATCACGAAGAGGTCGCGAAGGCGCTCGAAGAGGGCATCCATTTCATCGAGAACATGTCGCCGGCCGAGGCCGTCCCGGACGAGCACGGCGCGGTGAGCGCGGTCGTCTTCGAGCGCGTGACGCGCGACCCGGCGACGGGCAAGTGGCACGTCAACTGTGAAGAGACTCTGCGCATCCCTGCGCGCACGGTCTGCGTCGCCGCGGGCACGAGCCCGAACACCATCTACGAGCGCGAGCAGCCGGGGACGTTTGCGCTCGACGACTGGAAAGAGTTCTTCGCGCCGCACAAGGTTGAGAGGGACGCCGACGGGACGTTCCAACTCGTCCCCGCGGCCAAGGGCGAGCGCGGCTTCTTCACTTCGTACGCGCGGGACGGTCGCTTCATCAGTTACTACGGCGACAACCATCCCGTCTACGCGGGCAACGTCGTCAAGGCGATGGCGTCGGCGAAGGACGGCTTCCCCGAGGTCGTCGCGCTCTTTAGTGAAGAGCTGGCGGCGCTGAAGGATGAGGAACAACCCGCGCGGGAGGAGTCGTTCACACGTCTCGTGGAAACGCTCGACGAGAACCTCATCGCGCGCGTCGAGCGTGTGGATCGTCTGACCGACACCATCGTCGAGGTCGTCGTGCGCGCGCCGATGCAGGCGCGCAAGTTCCACCCCGGACAGTTCTATCGCTTGCAGAACTACGAGACGGACGCGCCAATCATCGAGGGGACGCGGCTCACGATGGAGGGCTTGGCGCTGACGGGCGCATGGGTGGACAAGGAGGCCGGGCTCCTGAGTCTCATCGTGCTTGAGATGGGCGCGTCGTCGCGCCAGTGTGCGCTGCTGCGGCCGGGGCAGGAGGTCGTCGTGATGGGGCCCACCGGCACGCCGACCGAGATTCCGGAAGGCGAGACGGTGCTGCTTGCGGGCGGCGGCTTAGGCAACGCCGTGCTCTTCTCCATCGCGAAGGCGCTGAAGGCGGCGGGCAACCGCGTCGTCTACTTCGCGGGCTACAAGGACGGCAAAGACCTCTTCAAGCGCGAGGAGATTGAGGAGGCGACCGATCAGGTCATCTGGTCTACGGACACGGGCGCCGAGGTCGGGCCGCGCCGCGCGCAGGACACGCACTTTCGCGGCAACATCGTGCAGGCCATGCTCGCCTACGCGGAAGGTAAGTTCGGGGAGCCTCTGTTCGATCTGCGCGAGGTTGACCGCATCATCGCCATCGGCTCCGACCGCATGATGGCCGCGGTGAAGGCCGCGCGCCACGGCGTGCTCGCACAACATCTGAAGGCAGGGCACGTCGGCGTCGGCTCCATCAACAGCCCGATGCAGTGCATGATGAAGGAGGTCTGCGCGCAATGCCTCTGCAAGCACGTTGACCCCGAGACGGGCGTCGAGTCCTTCGTCTTCTCCTGCTTCAACCAAGACCAGCCGCTTGACCACGTTGACTTCCAACATCTCAACGCACGCCTGCGCGCCAACACCGTGCAGGAGAAGTTAGCCAACCTCTGGCTCGACAGACTGCTTCGCACCGGCGCTTGAAAATTACTCTTCGCGCCGCTTCCGTATCGAGCGTTCTGATGTGAGGCGGCGGTAGGCTTCGTCTCGTGTAATTCCCAAGTCGCGTGCGGCGCGTTTGAGGGCGGCGCGCGGGTCGAGCCCTTCGGCTTCGAGTGCGGCGACGCGTTCGGCCACGCTCGCCGTGGTTTGAGTTACCTCAGCACCTTCCTCTTCGATCACGTCGCGGTCGATGACGAGCACCATCTCGCCGCGCGCGGCGCCTTCGGGCGTGAAGCGCTCAATCAATTCACTGAGACGGCCGCGGGCCATCTCCTCGTGCAGCTTCGTTAGCTCGCGCGCGACCACGGCCTCGCGCTCGCCGAGGACTTCGCGGGCGTCGGCGAGCGCTTGGGAGATGCTGTCCGGCGTCTCGTAGAAGACGAGCGTGGCGCGCAAGTGTTTGACCGAGGCGAGCCGCTCGCGGCGCGCGTGGGGGCGCGCGGGCAGGAAGCCGCCGAAGTAGAACTCGTCGGTCGGCAGCCCCGACGCGGTGAGGGCCGCGACGAAGGCCGTCGGGCCGGGGACGGGCACGACGCTCAAGCTCCGCTCGACACACGCGCGAACTAGACGATACCCGGGGTCGTTGACGCCGGGTGTGCCCGCGTCCGAGACGAGCGCCACGGTCTGGCCCGCTTCAATCAACTGCGCCAGCTCCTCGGCGCGCTCGCGCTCGTTGTGCTCGTGGTAGCTCACGGTGCGCGCGCGTATCTGGAAGTGTTCGAGCAGCGAGCGCGTCCGGCGCGTGTCCTCGCACGCGACCACGTCCGCCTCCGAGAGCACGCGCAGCGCGCGCCGCGTCACGTCCTCCAGATTCCCGATGGGCGTGGCGACGAGGTAGAGCGTCCCGCGAGTTTGCGACATGTGGGAGAGGATACAGTAGACAGTAGGCAGATGGCAGTAGGCAGTTAAGACAGGAGACTTCTTAACGAATCTGCCTGAACGAATCGGGGGCGGCGAGATTCATAACTCGTCGCCCCCGATTCTTTTGACTACTGTCGCAAACGGCTAACTGCCTACTGCCATCTGCCTACTGCCTACTGCCTACTGCTCTTACCAGCGGCGGTTGCCGCGCCGGTCGTCGTCGTTGTAGACGTTGTAGCTGCGGTCGTCGTTGAAGCGGAGGTTGTAGATGTTGGCGACGGTGCGCAGGTCAGAGCGAAGCTGGTTCCAGTCGTTCGAGGTGCGCCCATCCATGCGGAGGCGCCCCAGCATGCGGCTGAACTGCGAGGCCGATTGGAGCAGTTCGCGCGCTTCGTCGCGGCTGCGGTCGAGCCGGTCGTTGTCGCCGGCCACGTTGCGAAAGCGGTTGGCCGCGTTGCGCAGGTCGCGCGCTTCGTTGTTGATGCGGTCTTCGCGGTTCGAGCCGTTGTAGCGGCTGTTGTCGAGCAGGTGGTCAACGTCGCGCTGTAGGTCGCGGCTGCGGTCGTCGATGCGGCGCGAGAGGTCGCGCAGTTGGCGGCGGTCGTAGTCGCTCATGCGGCCGTTGCGGCCGTAGCGGTCGTCGTCGTCGCGGCGGTTGCGGCGCCAGTCGTCGTCGCGGTTGCGGTCGCGCTGCTCCTGCTCGGCGCGGTCGCGGATGCGCTCCCAGACGGTCTGGGCGGAAGCGTTCGCGGGGGCGAGGAAGGTTGCGAGTGCGACGGCGGCGAAGGTCAGAAGGGTGAAACGTCGGTTGGTCATCTCTCGTGTCTCCTTAATCTCGGGGCGGAAGGCCGCGGGGGCGACGGCGGGAGTGTCGTGCTCGGTTGGACTTCGCCTCTCAATCTCTCTGCCGCGTTCGCCCGGGGAAACCGTGGCGCGTGGCAATCATTCCGGCCACACGTTTCGGCAAGCCCCGTGCCGTCGAGGAGACGTGAGGGAAGGGAGCGCGAGGACTGCTTGAAAATAGTGCTCTTGCGTCAGAGTAACGCGGAGCCGTCCCGGCGTTACACGGTGCGTGAAGACGAAAGTCGTCGTCCCAAAACGTGCAGGCCGCGCCGCAAATCGTGAGCAGAAGGCAGATGGCAGTAGGCAGTAAGCCCCTCCGGGGTTCAACCTTCTTAACTGCCTACTGCCATCTGCCTTCTGCCTACTCTCAATCAAGCAGTCGCGTGATGTGGTAGCGGAGGTGGTCTTCGTGGAGTTCGGTGCGGGCGCCGGTCTGTTCGATGACGAACCAGCGCGCCCCGGTGTGTGCGTCGGGGATGAGGAGGAGTTCACAGCCTGCTCGTGCGTTGCCGAAGTGGCCGATGGTGGCGGCGGCGAGTCCGCCGCCGCGGACGATGCCGTCGCGCGGCGCGCGGGGCCAGCCCGCTTCGACCGTGAGCGCGCGCACGCCGCGCCGCAGGACGAGGCG
>JBJMGQ010000007.1:0-12954 GCA_045807845.1 Pyrinomonadaceae bacterium
AGGCAGCGAAGCCCGAGGCGTTGATGGTGACGGTGTAGGTGCCCGGGTCGAGCGACACGACGCGGAAGTGTCCCTCGTCGTCGGTCGTGGCGGCGAACTCCTTGTTCGTCTCCTCGTTCTTGACAGTGACGGAGGCGTTGGCCACGACGGCGCCCTGCGGGTCTTTGACCGTCCCGCCGACGGCGCCCTGCGTCGTGGACTGAGCCCACGCCGTCGGCGCACCCATGACGAGGCAGAAGATGAGCAAGCTCAGCACCGAGGCTGTCTTGCGGAGGGGATTGTTCGGCATATTTCTTCCTTTTCCTGCTTAGGTTGCTGTGGTGGTTCGGGACGAGGATACGATTCTTTCTGAACGTCTCCCGAAGAGCTATGGGCCGACCTGTGTGATTGAAAGATGGCTAGAAAGAGAACTGGAAACTCGCACCTTACGGGAAGATGTTTTCGCGGCTGTTACGGCGACGCAAACGCGATGTTAAATACTACATTTCGCCCCGCCCCGCAAGGCCCTGAACGCCCGCGCCGCGGCCTTTGCAAATCCGGGCGAGGGAACTGTCTCCTCACGCGGCGCGGTGCCAAAAAAGCGGGGCGCGCAACCCGGCAGGTTGCGCGCCCCGAAAGCTCTCTGCTTTGAGCGAGCCTTAGAACTCGAAGCGCGCGCCGATTTGAATCTGACGCTCGCGGAAGAAGAAGCCGTCGGCGCCGGTCGTGGTGCCGAAGGCGGGATTGTAAGTCGCGATCACGTTCGACCCGGAGGTCGAGATGTTGTAGAGCGTAGTGTTCACGCTGGTGACCTGCGTACGATTGAAGATGTTGAAGCCCTCAGCCAGCACCTCGAAGTTCATGTCCTCCTTGATGTGGAAGCGACGCGAGATGCGCAGGTCGGTGTACCAGATGTTCGGCTGCTTGAAGAAGTTGGGCGGCGCGAGAGCGAAACGGAGCGAACCGTTCGAGCCGTTGACGCCGCCGGCCTGACTGAAGCCGAAGACACCGCTGACGTTGGAGCCCGAGGTGTTGCCGGTATAGCGCGCTCCGGAGAAGGCGTTGAAGATCGGCGCGAATGTCCATCCGTTAAAGATGGCGCGGCCGACCTTGTTATCCTTCAGGCTGGCGAAGTCGGTGTTATAGACGACGCTCGCGACGAGTTTGTGCCGCCGGTCGAAGGCCGAATAGCCCTTCTCGCCTTGCAGGTTGAAGGGGTCGAAGGGGCTGGAGAAGCCGGGCGTAAAGGTCGTCGAGTTCTGCCCGTCGTCTGATGCCCGCGAAAGGGTGTAGCTGGTCTGGAACTGGAGTCCGTTCGTCAGGCGGCGGTTCGCCTGAAGCACTAGCGCGTGGTACTTAGTCGAGACCGTACTGCTGATCTGGTCGATGAAGCCGAAGCTGGGGTTCGGCCGCGCGCTTCCCAAGTAGTAGGGGAATGTCCAGGTCTGGCCCGCGAAGGGGCCGTCCACGATGTTGACGCTTCTCGTGGCCGTCGGCGCGCTCAGGTTCACGTCGATGAAGGTCGGAAGGTGCTTCCCGAAGCTGAAGAGGTACGAAGCTGAGACGACCGTGTTGCGCGAAATCTGGCGCTCGAAGACGAGGTCGCCCTGATGGATCAGCGGGTTCTGGAAGTCGTTCGCGAAGTAGTTGACCGACGCCGTGCCCGAAGGCGCGGAGGGCAGAAGGTTCGGGAAGATCGGCGCGAGCGGGTTGCCGGCGGCGGTCACGGGGGCGGTCGCGGGCGCCACCGAGCTGACGACCTGCCCGGTCGAAAGGCCCGTATTGATCAGCGAGTTGATGATGAGCGAGCCGTTGACGCGCCCGTAGTAGATTCCGTAGCCGCCGCGCAAGGAAGTCTTGGCGTCGCCGGTGACGTTCAGGGCGAAACCGAGGCGCGGGCCGAAGTTGTTCTTGTCGCTCGGCCGGTTCGCCGTCTGCGGGATGGCGGGGTTGACGAGGAAGGGCTGCGGGAACTTCTCGTACTCCCAACGCAGGCCGAGGTTCAGGGTCAGGCGCGGCGTGACGTGCCAGTCGTCCTGCCCGAAGAAGGCGAAGTCGGTGGTCGTGAGTTGGAAGCGCGACGGGCCGAAGCCCTGCGCGAAGTTGCTGGTGTAGCACTTGCCCGCGAGGCGCGTGCTGGTGGCGCACTGCTTGTTCGCCGCCCGCAGCGACCCGCTCGTGGTGAAGTTCACGTAATCGACGATGAAGTCATTGATGTTGGAGTACGTGTAAGAGCCGCCCCCGGTGAAGAGGTTGTCGTCGATGTCCCTGACGTGGCTGATGTCGGTGCCCCACTTGAACGTGTGGTTCCCGGCGGTGTAGGTCATGGTGTCGGCGAACTGCAAGCGCCTCTCGTCCGGCAGGGCCACGCGGTCTAAAGAGGTGGACTTGCCGAAGGTGATGCCGTTCGTCAGGGTGACCTGAGGTGAGTTGCCGTTCGCCGTCGTCGGCTCGCCCGGCAGGGGGTCTTGGGCGAACTGCGAGTTCAGCTCGTCCGAAAACAGGAAGCGGCCCTCGTTGAGCAGCCTGTTCGAGATCGTCGAGGTGAGACGCGTGTTAACAGAGTCGGCCTCGACGAAGTCGTTGCCGAAGCCGGCGCGGTCGCGCGTCACCGTCGCCGCCGTCTGAACCCCCGCGGGCGAATCCCAACGCAGCCGGTTGTACGTTACCGTAAGGGTGTTCTTGCCGTTGATGTTCCAGTCGAGCTTCGGGAAGAAGAGCTTCTGGTCGCCCTTACGCGGCACCTCGCCCGTCAGGCTGTTGATGAAGCTCAGCGACGAGTTGATCTGGTCGGTCGTCAGTCCCCTCACCGCGTTGGTGAGCAGGGTGGAGTTGACCGTGCTCAGGTAGCCGGGAGTGACGAAGCGGGCGATGCCGGGGAAGTCGCGCTTCTGCTGGTCGTAGCTGAAGAAGAAGAACGCCTTGTCCTTCACAATCGGCCCGCCGACGGCGCCGCCGAACTGGTAACGCACGTCCTTCGCCTTCAGCCCGACGGGCGTGAAGACGCCGTTGATGTTCTGGTTGATGGTGCTCAGGGGGTTGCGCGCGCCCCACTTGCTGTTGCGGTCGAAGATGAAACCCGAGCCGTGGAACTCGTTGGTGCCGGACTTGGTGACGGCGTTAATCACGCCCCCTGCCGAACGCCCGTACTCGGCTGAGTAGTTTGAGGTGTTGACCTGAAACTCGCGGATCGCCGCCTGACTGACCGAGTAGCCGATGCGCGTGCGCCCACGCTCTTCCGAGAAGAAGGCTTGGTTGTTATCGCCGCCATCCACGGTGTTGTTGTTGAGGAGTCCCGAGATGCCGCGGAACGAGATGAGGCCGAAGGTGCCGTCGGGCACTGTGCCCGGCGTCAGGATTGCAAGGTTAGACCACCTGCGACCGTTAGTCGGAAGATTATTGATTGAGGTCTGGTTGATATTCGATGAGAAGTCCTGCTGCTCGGTGTTGATGACGGGCGCTTCGCTCGTCACCTGCACGGTCTCCTGCGCGCCCGCGACGCCGAGAGTGATGTCGAGCGGCGTGACGCGACCGATTTCGACGACGACCTTCTGCTGCGTGAAGGCAGCGAAGCCCGAGGCGTTAATCACAACGGTGTAATTGCCCGGGTCGAGTTGCACGGCGCGGAAGCGCCCTTCGCTGTCGGTCGTAGCGGAGACTTCCTTGTTCGTCTCCTCATTCCTGGCGGTGACGGAGGCGTTAGCCACGACGGCGCCCTGCGGGTCTTTGACCGTCCCGCCGACGGCGCCCTGCGTCGTGGACTGAGCCCACGCCATCGGCGCACCCATGACGAGGCAGAAGATGAGCAAGCTCAGCACTGAGGCTGTCTTGCGAAAGGAACATTTCGGCATATTTCTTCCTTTTCCTGCTGAGTTGATTGCGGTGATTTGGGACAAGGGTGCCATTCTTTCTGAACGTCTCCCGAAGAGCTATGGGCCGACCTGTGTGATTGAAAGATGGCTAGAAAGAGAACTGAAACTCGCTTCTTACGGGAAGATGTTTTCGCGGCTGTTACGGCGACGCAAACGCGATGTTAAATACTACATTTCGCCCCGCCCCGCAAGCTTGAAGCGGCGCCCGGGGCATGGAGTTTCGCCGTCCGAAAACTTGAATCGAAAAGTCCAAAAAATCGGATGCGGGTGGCTGCTCCTTCCGACCCCGGTGCGCGAGCTTTCAAAGAGCCTCTAACTTAACTAGTACAACGGGAAAGGGTTTCACCGCCCGCCCCGCCGCGCCCTCCTCCGGGCGGCCAAAGGTCACAAACCTTCGCGTTCCACAGCAACAAAAAGTATGCCAGCAGAAAGAGGAACAGTAGGCAGTAGGCAGATAGCAGTAGGCAGTTAAGGCAAGAGGCTGCTTTAACGAATCCGCTTGAAAGAATCGGAGGCGACGAGCTTAATAACCCGCCGCCTCCGATTCTTTCAGAGAGCCCTCTCTCCTAACTGCCAACTGCTACTTGATGCCGCGGCGGGGGCGCTGGCGCTCCTGCTGCTCCTGCTGGAGTTTCCTCCGCTTGAGCGCGGCGGGCCGCTCCGGCACCAGCCCGTCGTTGATCATCTCGATGTTGACGTAGAAGCGATAGCCGCCCGTCTGCTGGATGCCGAGCAGGAACTGGACGTTGACCGAGTCGCCGTCATTAAGCGGGGTTTCGAGGTTGATGCTCCCCACTGCCATCGAGGAGTTGAGCCCGCCGCCGTTCGGCTGATTCGGCGGCTGCTCGACGAAGGTGCCGAGCACGTCCACGGGGTTGCCGTTGACCATGACCTGCATGTCTTCGGAGTCGAGGGCGCGCAGGTCGGCCGTGCCCGCGGGGGCGGGGTTGGTCGTGATGTCGATGACGCGGAAGGCGAGGTAGCGCACGGTTGCGCCCGTGTTGTTCGTGATGGTGCGGCGAATCGAGAGCGTCCCGAACGTTCCGTTCGGCACCATCCCGAAATCGCGGACGCGATTCGGCGCCTGCGACGCCGACACCGACGGGTCGAGCAGCGTACCCGGCATCTGCGCGTTGCCGGGGAGGGGGCTCGTCAACCCTTCGGGCCCCGGCGCGCCGAGCTTAGCGCCGAGCGTGGTCATGGCCGCCACCGTGTTGACGACGACGAAGTCGGCCCCGTTGTCGGAGGTGTCCTTCGGCAGACCGGCGCCGCAGCCGGTGCCGCCAAAGACGCAGACCCTTCGGACGAAGCTGTATTCAAGGTCACTCGTCGCCTCGGCGCCGGCCGCGGGGAAGCCCGTGCCCTCGCGGTAGAGCGGATCGACGGTCGCGTAGCCGGCCGCGTCGAGCCTGTTGGCGAGCGTGTAGTTCGCAGGGTCGGCCGTGCCGAAGAGCGCGATGCCGCTGCCGTCGGGGATGTCGAGCGTGTAGCCGCCGACGGGAGTGTTCGGGTCGGAGGGCAGGAGCACCTCGTCGGGCGTGCCGTAGGCGCCGAGCGAGTAGCCGTCGGTGTTGACGCCGAGGAAGTGGCCGCGCGCAGGGATGACCGTGTCGTTCGGGATGATGAAGCGCGTCACCCCGTCCGCGGCCACGACCGCCCAGCCCGGCGAGCCGTCGAGCGTCGAGACAGTGATGTCGCTGTCCGTGTTGTTGTAAAGCTCGATGAATTCGTCGTTGTCTATTGACGTGCCCGGTGCGTTCGGGCCTGCGGGCTGCTCGTTCGAGACGGGGTGCACGCCGCCGCCGTCACCGAAGCCGGGGTCGGGGCCGCGGAAGCGGAACTCGCTGATGATGAGCGAGCCGGCCACCGGCGGCACGCCGAGCGAGAAGTATGCGACCGGCTGGTCGTGGTCGGAGATGCGGTCGGGGACGTTCGGGTCTTCATAGTCCTTGACCGGCTGGTCGGCGTCCTCGCGCGCGTAGGCGAAGCGCGTCTTGATGGCGAGCGCGGCCGGGTTGAGGATGACGTGGTCTAAGGTCTGCGCGTTGCCGTCGAAGGTGTAGGAGTAACGCTGGTCGGCCGGGAGCGTGTCCACGAGGTCGGTCTGATTGGGGTTGACCAAGTCCGCGCCGTCGCCGGGAACGACTGTCTGGTCGTCGGGCGAGGGCGTGCCGAGGATGGTACCAATCACGTCCGCGTAGCCGTCGTTGACGCGGAGAGCGTTTAGGTCGCCGACCGTGATGATCTTCTCGTTGGGGTCGGCCGTCTGCCGCGACTGGATGTAGTTGGCGAGGAACTCGGCCCCCTTCTGCCGCTTAGTGCGGACGCGCGCGCCGACCGTGCCCGAGCCCTGCGGGGTCGCGTCGTCGATGTTGTTGAGCGAGCGCAGATGGTTGACGATGACCGTGAAGGCGGTCGTGCCGCCCGCGGGGCGCGGGATGGTCGCGCGCAGAACGAGCGGCGGCCGGTCGTTCAGGATGTCGAGCGTGCCGTCGTTCGGGTTCGTGTAGTTGTTGCAGGTCGATGGCGTCACGTGGTCGCAGCCGGGCTGCTCAATCTGCGTCACGTCAACGACCGAGACGCGCGACTGCTTGACGAGGAAGCCGACATCAATGCCGCCGATGTCGTTGCCCTCGACGAGGTAGGCCGTGTACTGCGGGTCGGGGAGCGTGTCGATGCTCTGCGCGTCGGCGTTGACCTTGGCGGCGACCGCTTGCAAGGTCGAGAGGTTCTCGACCTCCTCGACGCCGATCACGTCCGGGTAGCGCTGGACGTTGCGGATGATGAGCGAAGCCTTGTTGAGACGGTTGTTGAAGGCCGTCGTCGTCAGCACGGGGTCACTCGTGTTCGGGTCGTTCGACGTGTCGAAGAAGCGCTCCATGTTGAAGGAGGCGACGGTGAACTCGTCGGAGTTCGGCGTGGGCGCGGGCGTCGCGCCGCCGTTGGTGCCCGTCAGAGTCGTGTCGGGCAGAATCGTGTAGGCGCGGAAGCTGTAGTCGAGCGGCCCCGTCACGTTCGAGACGGTCGTGCCGGCCGAGACGTTGATGGCGGTCGTGCCCGGCTGGCCGTCGCTGTCCACGCGGATGCGCTCGGGGTTCTCGTCGAAGCGCGGGACGTTGGCGGGCGAGCCCCCGGGCAGCGTGTCGGAGATGTTGACGCCCGCCTCGCGGAAGGGGCGCGCAACGCCCGCGACGACGCCATAGAAGACGCCGGTCGAGCTGACGGTCGCGCTCGGCTCGGTGATGGTACCAGCGGTCGGCGCGACGACCGTCAGAGAGGGGACTGTGACGCGCATGCCCTCGAACTCTTCGAGCGAGTCGAGCGGGTTGGTTGTCCCAGAGGCGGCAGTCGTCTCGGCGGCCGTGATGGTGTGCGGCGCGGGGAGCGAATTGCCGGTCGAGAGAACGACGGTCGAAGTCACGCTGGAGAGTTCGGTGATGGGCGGGCTGTTCGGGTCGGAGGTGAAGACGAACTCCGAGACGGTGCCCGAGACCCGCACGTTGTTGCCGACGACCGCGCCCGCAGGCACGGTCGCGCCGGTGAAGACGAAGACGCCGTCGGAGGTGTTCGGGTCGCCGTCGCCCGTGGGGTCTTGAATGAAGAAGCCGCCCGAGGAGCCCGCCTTGATGCCGGTGACGATGCCCGTCGTGGTCACGCTCTGTCCGGCGACCGGCGACGAGGTGCCGCTCCCTTGAATTGTGTAGATGGGCGTGAGCGTGATGTCGTCGTTCTGGATGGTGCCTAAGCCCTGCCCGTCGGCGACGGTCGCGCCTGAGACGTTGGTGATGTTGACGAAGAAGGTTTCGTTCGGCTCGGTCGTCGCGTCGCCGTTGACCTGCACGTTGACCTGCGTCGAGCTGCTGCCTTGGGTGATGCTGCCCGCGCCGTTGACGATTGCCGTGTAGTCGCTCGGCGCCGTCGCCGTGCCGTCGGCGGTGTTGACGGTGAAGCTGACACCGCCCGCGCCGGCCGGGGCCGAGAGGCTGACGGTGAAGTTGAAGTTGGTCGTGCCGGCGTTGCCCTCGTCCTGCGACACGTCGTTGATGGAGAGCGTCGGGGTGGGCGGTGCACCGTTGGCTGTGATGGAGAAGTCGTCGATGGCGAGGCCGTCGTCGGCGCCGGTGGCGTCAACGTCATTCAAGCGAATGAAGAAGGTCGCGCCTGCGGGGATGCTCAGGCCGTTGATGGTCGAAGCGATGGCCGTGCGGTTGGCGGCGGCGTTGCCGTCGAGCGCACCGGCAGTGCCCGTTGTCACGGGCGGGTTGAAGTCGAGGGCGTTTGCGTCCAAGTACGTCCCCGTCGATAAGTCCGTCGCATTAAGGCTGTACTGGAAGTCGAGGCGGTCGGCAACAGTGGAGTGAACCCCGCCGAAGCGCCACTGCTCGCCGGTGTAGGAGATGTCGAGCGAGGTGATGGTCGAGCCGGTGTTGTTGGTGAACTTCGCGCCGAAGAGGGGGATGAGCGTGCCGCTGCGCAGCTCGCCCAAAGCGCGGTCGGTCGCGGCGGCCGAGCCGTAGCTGTAGATGTCGCCCGTGGTGCTGCCGCCGGTGTCCACGGCGTACTGCTCGTTGTCGCGCGCGCCGCCGCCCGTCTCGGTGATGTACCAGCCCGTCGGGAGCGCCGTGTTCGTCGTGCTGCCCGCGGTGTTCGAGAGCGTGTTGAAGTTCTCGGTGACGGCCGAGCCCGCCGTTGCCAGCGAGATGCTGCCCGTGCCCGTGTCGTTGGGGCCGCCCGGGTCGTCGAGGGTGGGAGCGGGCGCCTTCGTCACGGGGGCATTGGCCGGGGTCTTTGTCGCGGTCGTATTGACGACGGCCTTCGGGCGGAGCGCCTGCGCGTGGGCGGCGGGCGCGAGCAGGAGTCCCTGCTGGAAGAGGAGGAAAGCGACCGTCAGGACGGCGAGCATCTGGCGGCGCGCAGAGGCGCGTCGCCGGCCTTTAAGGGGCAAAGTAGGCACGGATGTTAAATCCTTTCTTGACCTTGAATGATTAGAAGGGCCGGCCCTGCGACCGGCGGGCGAGACGCGCACGCAGTCTAATTGCGGCCTAGTGTTTTTATCGGATAAGGGGCGCGGCGTCAAGAGCAGTAGGCAGTAGGCAGAGGGCAGTAGGCAGTAAAAAACAGAGGCATCCTAAAATAATCGGAGGCGGCGAGTCGATAAGCTCGCCGCCTCCGAATTCATTGGGGCCGTTCTCCTGTCTTAACTGCCTACTGCCCGCTGCATATTGCCTACTGCTCTTGCTCTAGGGCGCGGGCGTCTGGAAGCGCGCGCGGTATTCGATGGAGGAGACGAACGCCTTGACCATCTCGGCGCGGCGATAGTCGCCGCCGAACTGTTCGAGCTTCGCGAGCCAGAAGTCGAGCCCCTCGAAAGTGGTGTTGGGCGCGTCGTTCGGCGCGCGGCGCATGTAGCCGAAGTACTGCATGAGGACAAAGGCGCGGTTCGTTTCGCGGCGCGTGAACTCGGGGTTCTCGGCCACCTTGCGCAGCACGCTGGCGCGCGTCTCGGTGCCGACGAGCAGCCCCACGACGAGCTGGTCGCGCTCCGTCTGCGTGAGCGGCGAGCCGGCCTGCACGTTCAGCTTGTTCACATACTCGAACTCGTTGAGCGACGCCGGGTAGTTGTTCGCGAAATCGGGGCGCGACATGAAGTCTTCGAGCAGGAGCGTCGTGTTCGTTTCAAGCTGCTGCTCCCACCCGGCGCGGCCGACGACGACATTGCGTCCCAACTCCTGCGCGTCGCGCTCGAACTCAAGATAGCGCGGGAGCGCGCGCTGTCGATAGACCTGCTCCGGCAACGCGGCCTTATAAAGTCGATAGACGAGAAAGCCCGTGCGCTGGAACTCAATCGAGAGGAAGAAGGCGGCCGACGTGTCGATGCGCTTGACCTCGCGGCACTGCGCATCCGCGCCGCACGACTCGATGTTGTCCGTCCAGAACTGTAGACCGGCGGCGTCGGGCTCGCGGTTGAGGAAGTCGTGGTAGTGCTGGCGGACGAAGAAAGAGGTGTTGTCGATGGGGTTCGACGCGGCCGGGCTGAAGTCGTTGTCGTGGATGACGAGCGTGGCGCGGTCGCGGATGCCCGTCGCGGCGCCGCCGCCCGTGGGCTTCCAGATGAGCAGCTCGATGGTTTCGTCAACCGGCTCCTGCGTGGCGTCGTCGGTGAGAAGAATGTCGAACGTCTTCTGCGACTCACCCGGCGCGAAGCGCAGGCGACCGGCCGCGGTCGTGTAGTCGGCGCGCTCAAAGGCGGTGCCGCCTGTGATGGAGTATTCGACCGAGGCCGCAGTGGAGAGGTCGCCCGTGCGCGTGACGGTGATCTCGGCGTGACCGGCGCCCTCGTCGGCGTCGAACTGTGTCGCGGCGAAGTTGAAGAAGCTCGGGAACGACGTGCCCGCGCAGATGCCGGCCGCCCAGCCGGAGTTGCGCGGGAGCACGGGGCTCAGTTGGAAGTCGGACGCGTTGAGGTTGTTGTCCGTGCAGCCGCCGCCGAAACGCATCAATGAATCTGTCGCAAGCGCCGGCGCGGGCGCGGGGCCCGCCGCCCCTTCGTAGCAGACCGAGGTCGCGCCGTAGCCGACGTAGTCAACGACGCCCGTCGATGTCAGACTCGGGCATCCTTGAAACGAACCTTCGGGCGTGAGCAGTACGACGAGGCCGGTCGTGGCGTTGAGGTTGAGGGGAATGGGCCCCGGCGCGACGGTCAGGTCGAAGTCGGGCGTGGGAAGCGGTTGGCCGCCCGCCCCGTCGCCCTTGAGCTTGATGAGCAGGTAGCGCCCGGCCGGGACGACGATGCCGCGGCTCGACGTGAGCCGGACGAAGATTGAAGCGGGGCCGTTGATCGAAGATATGTGCAGCCCGTAGTTGTTCATGTCTACGGGCTCGGTGCTGCGGTTGAAGATTTCGATAAAGTCGTTCTGATATGAAGCGTTCGTCTCGCCGCCGCGCGTGTAGACCTGACTGATTACGAGGTTGGGCGAGCCGCTCACGGTCTGCGCCCGCGCGCGCTCGTGCGGCGCGAAGAGGAGGAGGGCGAAGGCCGCGAAGGCCGTCGCAAGCGCAGCGAGACTGCGACAGTTGGAGCGGCGAATTTCCGCGCCGCATGGGGGATTAGACATGATGACACTCCAAAAAAACGGAATAACCGTAGCCACTTGATGCGAGGCGTACGACGGCAACTTACACGGCAAGGCGCGTGCCCGAAGAGAAGGATGAAGGCGGAAGGATAAAGGAGTGGAGTGAGGGACGCACCGCCTTACCCTCACCAATGTATTTAGAGGCCGTCAGGAAGCCTCTGCCTGTGGTTGTCTGTAGGGGCAAAGGCGTCGAAGCCTTGCCCCCGCAGAGTAGCGACGCCCTTAGACGCGCTCGAAGATAATTGCGATGCCCTGACCGCCGCCGATGCAGGCGGAGGCGAGGCCGTAGCGGCCGTTGCGGCGCTTCAGCTCGCCTAGCGCCGTCAGGATGAGGCGCGTGCCCGAGGCGCCGAGCGGGTGGCCGAGAGCGATGGCGCCGCCGTTGACGTTCGTCTTCGAGCGGTCGAGCCCCAGCTCCTTCTCGACGACGAGGTACTGGCAGGCGAAAGCCTCGTTGACTTCGACGAGGTCGATGTCCGAGAGCTTCAGGTTCGCCTTCTCCAAAGCCTTGCGGATGGCGGGCACGGGGCCGATGCCCATCACGTCGGGCTCGACGCCCGCATAGGCCCAACTGACGATGCGCCCCGCGGGCGTCAGGCTCTTCTCTTTAACGTACTCTTCGCCCGCGATGACGAGCATCGCCGCGCCGTCAACGATGCCCGAAGCGTTGCCCGCCGTGACGAAGCCGTCCTTGCTGAACGCGGTCGGCAGTTTCGCAAGCACTTCGAGCGTCGTGTCGGGGCGCAGATGATCGTCCGTGTCAACGACACGCACGCCCTTGCGCGTCTTGACCTCGACGGGCGTAATCTCTTCGGCGAAGACGCCTGCGTCCTGCGCGCGCTTGGCCTCGGCTTGCGAGCGCAGGGCGTAGGCGTCCTGCTCCTCGCGCGAGATTTCGTAGCGGCGCGCGAGGTTCTCGGCCGTGCCCGCCATCGTCGTGTTGCAATAGGTGTCGAGGAGCGCGACCATCAGGGAGTCTTCGAGCTTGCCCTGACCCAGCCCGAAGCCCGAGCGCGCGCCGTAGATGACGTGCGGCGCCATCGACATCGACTCCATGCCGCCGACGAGCGCGTTGCGCGCTTCATTCAACAGAATCATGTGCGCGCCGGAGATGACCGACTGGATGCCGCTGCCGCACAGACGATTGACGGTCAAGGCCGGACGCTCGGCAGGCACGCCCGCCTTCAAAGCGACGTGGCGTGCGCCGTAGATGGCGTCGCCGCTCGTCTGCAAAGCGTTGCCGACGACCGTGTGGTCAATCTCTTCGGCCGCGACCCCCGTCGCTTCGAGCGCGCCGCGCGCCGCCGTAGCAGCCAGGTCGATGGCCTTCACGTCCTTTAATACACCCACGTACGCGGTCATCGGCGTGCGCCTGCCGCCAAGAATAAAGATGTCTTTCGCCATAGTCTTCCTTAGATGTGCCTCACAGTCGAAAAACTGCCCGATAAAATAACCGGACAGTTTAGCGGACGCTCCACGCGCGCGTCAAAAAGAGAGACCATCGGCATGCAGCTTTCAGCTTTTATCCGGCCGAAATGATGATCCGTCACTCAGAGAAGCGGTGCGTGGCGCGGTAGCGGTGGAGGAGTTCTTCGAGGAAGCCTTCGTAGGTGAACACGGCGGGGTCGTAGTCAGGGCGAAGCTTGTGGAGCAGGGGCGTGGCGACGCGCCAAGCCATCCATTGGCGGGGCATCTCCTCCATGTCCCAGCGGCGGCGGAGGAAGGCTTCGACCACTTCGACTTCGGGCTCCGAGAGCGCGCCCAAGTCTGCGCGGAAGGGGACGGGCTTGAAGGAGCGGCGCAGCGCGGCATCGGCCGTCGGTGCGGAGAAGACTTGGTCGAAGGTGGGCGCCTGTGCCTCGCGCTCGCGCACGACGACCGTGCCGGCGACGAGGTCGCCTAAGCGTTGGTCGCGCGTGCTGACGAAGACCGAGACGAGCCCGATTGAGTAGAAGGGCGCGGGCTCCATG
>JBJMGQ010000008.1:0-6815 GCA_045807845.1 Pyrinomonadaceae bacterium
CGGAGAAGGCCGCACCCTCCGAGAGGTCGCTGTACGAAGTCCCGTGGACGTACTCACCAAGAACGCGAAAGACCGACATTCACCCTCCTCACATGGCCGGAAGGCCCTTCAGGCCGCGACGGCAGCCTCGAACCAGCTCGAACATGACGAGCCGCCTATCGTCCGCGTCACTGTTGGCGAACATAGCATGGCGCATGTTGTCGAGCAACGTTCGGCACTTGCGCTCGGAGTCAGGTCACAGACCCCTCGACCTTCAGGACGTGAGGCGGCTCGTTCGAGTAACGACTCCCGCCTATCGCACGGGGTCTACAGCCACCACCCTGAACTCGCTCGTGTAGTGCTGGCCCGCGGCATCCGTTAACCAGGTCTGCTGGTGCGTCGGCAGCATCTCTGAGATTGCGATCAGCGTCTCCCCGCCCGTGCCGTTCTGAGTCCGCCGCACCACCTTCAAAAATGTCTCCACGTAGATGGGACTGTCAAAGTCCACGTAGAACGGTTTAATCTCGACCGGGGATTTAACGAAGACGAAGCGGGGGAGGTCGTGGGCCTTCGCCCAGCGCCGCGCGGCGAGAAATCTTTGGCCGTCCTCCTTCTCGAAAGCGAACTCCAGCTCGGAGACGGGGAACCGCCAGCTCTCGCGCGAGATGAGCAGCCCGTCGAGCGAGACGCGCGGCAGGTGCGGCACCGGCTGGAACAGATTGAACTTGCCGGTGGTCTGGCTCGATAAGATATCGGCGAACGCCTCGACGATGTCGAAGCGCAGGCGCCCGTCGCGCGTCCTGAGGAGCAGGTCTTCGCCGACCTGTTCGACGACCATAGAGCCGATGGGGAGGTTATGCGCGTCGGGCTGCGTGACCGAGTCGTATGTGAGATGCAGGCAGAGGTTGTCCGCCGGGTGCAGGATCGGCGTCGTGCGCGCGGTCAGGCCGGTCGAGGTTTTGGGAGTCCCGATTCTCATGCCCACTTCCGGCATGTCGAGCGCGGTGGCACTGAAAATCTCTTCCGGCCGGGGATGCTGAAGGACGAAGAGCGAAACCTTGAGCGTGTTGGTGCCGAGGTGGAACTCGCCGAGGATGAGTTGATAATCGCCGCGCCGGACGGCTTCGGCGTCGGCCGCCGCGACCATCAGGTCGGGGCTGTGGTGACGTGCCGTAGACCATCCGGGGCGCGGCGCCGCGAACGCCGCCTCGACCAGCGGGCGCAGTTGTTCGACGGTCAGATGAACGTGCTTCTCGTCCGTGTTCAGGGAGAGCACTTCGGCCCAGCGCCTTTGGAACTCGGGCAGGACGTGCGCGCTGCCCGTCCGGGTCGTGTCCGTGAGGTAGTGGTGCGCGCGGTACCAGAAGAGCGCGCCGTTGACCTGCCCGGACTTCCCCTCGCGCACCAGCCCGTCGTAAACCTCTTTGAAGACCCGGCGGTAGTATCGCGCTATCTCGTAGGTGAACCAGCGCGCGCTCGTGAGCAGGAGCGAGAGCGGGGCGCTCAGACGTTCGAGCAGTTCCGGCCCGACCTCGACTTCAACGTCGCGTCTGCAATCTTCGTAGACGAGGGTGCGCGCCGCGTACATCTCGCCGGCGGCGCGCGTCGAGGCCGTCGCGGTGATGCGCTCGAAGGCTGCGTTCAAATCGTCGAGCGCCCGTTCGAGTTGTTCCGGGTCGCCGGCCGCGCGCGCTACCGCATCACGCCCCGCTTCCAACTCCGCGAGCGGCGCGAGCGTGCGTTGGCGCAGGCCCTCGTCCTCGATTGATTCGGCCCATGCGCGGAGCGAGCGGTCGGGGTAGACGCCGGGCGGGAATTCCAACTGCCACAGGAGCAACCCCCTCGAACGCAGGTTTTCGAGAAGCTCGTAACCGGCGGCTTCACTCTTGACCTCGGGGGGGAAGCTATTCCGTAAAGAGGCGACGACGCTCCGCGCGGCCTTCAAGCCGTCGCAGAGTTGCAAAGCCGCGGCCTGCGCGCGCGTGAGTTGCAAGGGGCGGCGGGATTGCGGCAGGGAGAGGGCAGTCCCCTCGACGTGCAGATAAGGGACGGCCCGCGGCGCGATCCAGGGCCGCAGCTCTATATCCTTGTTCAGGATTCCGATTAGCTCGTCGATGCACCACGTCTCGAAGTAGACCTCGCGCGTCGCAAGAAGGTTCCCGCCGGGTCGCGCCTCCAGCGTCGCCCCCTGTGGATTGAAACGCGCCCACCCGACCGGGCCGAAGAAACCGATGGTGTCGTTCTTCAGGCTGTAACGCTGCAAGTAGCTGGCGACGAGTTCGAGATGCTGCCGGTGCTTCGAGTTGTCCGGGCTCGCCCCTCCTTCCTTGCGGAGGACTTCGGCGACGGCCGTGTGAAACGCCTGTCGGTTCTGCCAGATGACCGCCTCCTGAAAGCGGCTGCCGCCCGCCTCCTCCTTAATCGCCTTCGCGATCAAGGAGGAGGCTTCTTTGAACGCCCGGCGGAACGCCGTCTGGTGCAAGTCGCGCCGGAGGCACGCGGCGCGGTAGGCTTCCAGCGCCGCTTCGACCGGGCCTTCGAAGCGCCCGGGCGCCGGGGGGTTGCCGTTGTTCAGCGAGCGTATCGCCTTCCCGAGTCTCCGGCGGACATCCTTCTCTTCGCCGTGCGGCAGGGCTTCGAGCACTTCGCGGGCGACCGCTAGGGCCTCCGCGCGGCGCGACTCGGCCTCGGCCTCGGCTTCGAGCAGCAGGCGCTCCTCATCCATGTAAGCCTGTGAGGAGAGCTTGAGCACGGCCCGGGCGGGGAAGCCGGTGCCGCGCAGACAACTCCAGCGCCATAACTGCCAATCGCTGCCCGGCAGCTCGACGAGGTGCGAGGGAGTCTCGGCGTCGGCCTCACAGCCCGCGGCGCCGGCCGGCGGCTGCGGGATAGAGGACGGAGGGACGATATTTTCGGTGGCTTCCATGTTGATCTTCCGGCGAGGTGGCGTTCGCGGCAAAGGCGTCGCACCGTGGAGTTGGAGCGGGCGCGGCCGTCTGCCCCGGGCCGCGCCCCGCGCCTCCGCTGTGCGGACGTTTCCGGCCTGACGCCGGACTGTGTAAAGGCAGGCGCAAGGCGAGGTCTACACCTCGCCTTGTGCCATGCTTTTGCGGAGGCTGAGCGGCCGCATGTCCGTCCACACCTCTTCGATATAAGCGAGGCACTCCGCCTTGGGGCCGCTCTTGCCGGCGTCCTTCCAGCCGAGTGCGTTCTCACGATCTGCGGGCCAGATCGAGTACTGCTCTTCGTCGTTGACGACGACCTTGTAGATCGTTAGGTCTTCCTTCTCATCTGTGCTCATAGTGTCTCCTTAAGTTCCTCGTTGAAGCCGCGCTGTGCGGCGCATGCCTTCGATTACATTTGCGTCCCGGTGAGGGCGACGTACCCGACCTTCAGCATAAGACCCGCGCCCCAGATGGTGAGACTCGTCGCCCACGCCGCGCCGGCCGACATCTTCGCGACCCTGCGCAAGCCGATGGCCCCGAGGAACAGCCCGTAGAAAGTGAACGCGTCGAAGCCGCCGAGCAGCGTCGCCAGGACGGGCGAGGCCGAGCCGTCGATTAGTACGCCGAGGCTCGACTGAACGAGCCCGCGCCGCGCGCCGCGCGCAATGGCGAGGTTCGTATCGGGCTCCGCGACGAACAGCAGCACGAAGTTGCACAGCATGATGAAGACCGCTGGCGGCAGGGTCGAGTAAGTCCAGACCGACAACGCCCGCTTGTAGTTGAGCTTCCCGCCAAACATGGTGGCGCAGATCAGGTAGAGCAGCCCCCCGACGACGGCGACGAGCGTGAAGATGACGACGGGGGCCAGCAGGCGAATGGCCTTGACGACGGGCTTGAGCTGCACCGCGATGGCCTGCTCCTTCTGCTCGGCCGGGACATCGGCGGCGCGCGGATTCGCCTCCGTCTGCGCACGGATGACCGTCTCGAAGCCCATCCGCTCGAAGTACGTGACGTTGAAGAGCATGAAGGCCGCGATGCAAAGGACGAGCGCCACCAGGAAGCGCGGGCGCTCGCGCAGGGAGTTGAAGACGGCCGTCGGCTCGGTAAAGATGCCGACGACGGTGGCCGGCGTGGACATCGTCTGCGCGCTGTCGGCCGACTGCGCGGGAACCTGATCGGCGGTGACTATCGTTTCGCTGTTATTCATTTTCCTTACCTTCCTTTTATTGCTAAGAGAACAGTGGGGCGGCGGCCCCGTCTCGGCGGCCGGGCGTTATCCCACCTCGACCATAACAGGGTCGCTGCGCATCGAGATGACGAGTTTCCCGATGTGCTTGCCCTGCGTCATGTAGCGGAACGTTTCCGTCAGGCGAGAGACCGGGAACCTCTCGATGACGGGTGGCCGCAGAGTCCCGTCGGCGAAGTGTTGGCCCAGCTCCTGAATGACGGAGTTGATTGCTTTGTTGGTCGGGGTGATGAACGCCACGGCGAACGACAAGCCCCGGACGAACGGCTGCAAGTCGAGCACCCGCCCCGGCACGAGGTCGCGCTTGCCCAGTTCCACGAACCGACCGTTGGGACGTAGCAGCTTGATGCCCTCCGTGAGCGCGTCGCCCGAAAGGGAATTAAGGATGACATCGACGCCCTCGCCGCCCGTCAACTCCATCGTCTCCTGTAGGAAGTCGAGGGAGCGCGAGTCCATGACGTGCTCGACTCCGACGGAGCGCAGGTAGTCGCGCTTCTCCTGCGTCCCGACGGTGGCGTAAATTTCGGCGCCGACCGACTGCGCGATCTGGACGGCCGCGAGGCCGACGCCTCCCGCGGCGGAGTGAATCAGAATCCTGTCCTCCGGGTAGAGCTTGCCGAGGCGCGTCAGCCCGTAGTAGGCGGTGATGAAGGCCAGCGGCAGACTCGCGGCCTGCTCGAAGGTCATGTGCGGGGGCTTCGGCAAGACCTGCGACTGGAGGGCGGCGGTGTAGCGCGCGAAGGTGCTCTTCTCGCTGAGGCACATCACCTCGTCGCCCACCTTGAAGCGGGTCACTTCGCGACCCACGGCGGTGATGATGCCGGCGCCGTCGCAGCCGGGCTGCGGCATCGGCAGGCCCGGCACCTTCGGGTACATCCCCAGCGCGACCGCCACGTCGCGGAAGTTGAGACTGGCGGCGAAGATTTCGATCTCCACCTCCTCCGGCCCGAGCCGCGACTCGGGGTCGGCCGCGTCCGGCGAGAAGCGCGACCGCGTGCGGAAGGCCAGCGACTCAAGCAGGCCGGGACGCTTGACGACGAGGCTGAAGTTCTGGTCTTCCGCCGGGCGGAACGGCCGCCGGCTCGCGGTCGCCGGGGCTTCGGCGGCCGCGGCCGTTGGCGCCGACTTGGGCCTGAGCTGACGGAGCAGTGCGTCCAGCTTCTCCGGAGGCAGGTTCTTGATCTTCTCTGAAAGATTACTCATGGCTTTAAGTGCTTCCTCTGTATGACGGGCGCGCGGGCGGATGCTAGATGACGCCCGCGAGAGAGCGCTCCGGGGCGAAGCGGGTACTCTCGACGGCGCACGCCGTCTCCCCGTCGCGCCCTTCCGCGGCGCTCGGGAGGACGAGGCTGCCGAGCCGCCCCTTCTCTTCGAAGATGAGCCCGCGCGCGGTGGCGTCGCCGACGGCCGCCTCAACGTCGTGGTCGAAGTCGGCCAGCAGGCGCGTCACCTCGGCGAGCGTGCGCGGCCTCGACATACAGCCGAGGACGGCGCGGCCGACCTCGCCGATCTCGTGCCTGACCAGCTCGCCCGTGCGCGTGTCGATGACGACCGTCGGGTCTGTACTGTCGAAGCGCAGGACGGGCGGCTCGCCCCCACCGCTCCAGCGCCCGCGCCACGCCTGAACTCCCTGCCGCATCTTCGTGATCCAGGTGCCGACGGCCATCGCGTAATCGGCGAAGAGATTCTCGTCGGCGAAGAAGTAGGCCATCCGCGCGATGGACTCCGCCGGGAAGGGGTAGACCAACTCGTAGAATTCGAGCGGCTGCAACTGGAGCCCGTACTCCTCGGCGCGTACGAAGTAAGGGCTGTAGCGGTCGAAGCGGACGGGGAAGACGCCGGAGGGCGGCGGCAGGTGCACGAGCTTCGGAATGTCCGCGACGTACTTGCGGAACACCTCCTCCTCCTCGCCGGGGAAGCCGACGAGGAGATTCCACATCGGCTCCACGCCGTGGAGGGCGCAGTGCATCAGGAACCTGACGTTCCCGTGGGCGGTCGTCCCCTTCTTCATCAGCTTCAGCGTCGAGGTCGCCAGCGCCTCGATGCCCGGCTGAATCTTCCGCACGCGCGCGCGGGCGAGCGTCCGGATGTCCTCCTCCGTGAGGTCGGCCTTCACCTCGTAGAAGATCTCCATGCCGGGCGGCGTGTCGAGCCGCGGGAGCACATCCTTGAGGTACTCCCGCGGCATGATGTTGTCCACGCAGTGCAGCTCGGCGACCGCGTCGGCGTGCTTGAAAAGGGCGTCGAACTGCTCGACGGCCAAGTCGGCGCTCATCGCGCGGTAGGCCATCGACGTGCCGTTCAGACCGCAGAAGGTGCAGTGCGCCTTCTGCCCCCACCAGCAGCCGCGCGAAGTCTCGAAGAAGAGGATGGGCTTGACCTTGCCGGGGAAGGCGCGGGTCACCGTGTCGAGGAACGGGCCGTAGTCCATCTCGATCTTCGTGTCGATATCGAGGTCTTTGCCGTAGGGCGATTTCGTCGTCGCGGCCGGCACCGTCTGGCCGAGGACGGGGAGCGAGGCGGCCCCCCGCTTCGAAACGCGCGCAGGGTTGGGGATGACCCCGTCTATCTCCTCGCACCTCGCGAGGTCGCCGCCCAGCGCGTACTCGACGAACTGCGGGAAGCTGACGAGCGCCGGGCCGGAG
>JBJMGQ010000009.1:0-5008 GCA_045807845.1 Pyrinomonadaceae bacterium
AGTTATCTGGACAGCGGCCGTCGAGGGCGTGCCGAGCGCGACGCCGGACGGATCTGAGAGGGTGACAAAGAAAGACTCCGGCTCCTCTTGATAAACGTCGTCGGTGAAGAGGATGACGAGCGACTTCGAGCTTTCTCCGGCGGCGAAGCGGAGCGTGCCGTAGGCGGCGGTAAAGTCCGTGCGGTCGGAGGCCGTGCCCGGTTGCGTGGCGTATTCGACCTCGGCGGGCTGCGACAGATCGCCCGCGCGCGTCACTTCCACGACGGCCGTGCCGACCTGCGCTGCCTGCGCCGCCTCGGCCTGCGTCACCTCGCCCGAGCCGAGGCCGCTGGCGGCGAGCGTGGACGCGCCTTCGCTCGCCTGGTAGACGGTCGCGGAGAACTGCACGGTGTTGGCCGTCGCGCAGGCGGAGCCGGGGATGTCGTGCAGGCGGAACGTGGCCTCGTCGCTCCGGCCGGGATAGGTGATGATGCTAAGCGGCCCGTTCGGGACGGAGCCGAGTGACAGAGGCGCAATCGTCACGTCAACCTTACCCTTCGCCCCAAGGTCAACCGTCTTGGCGTCGCCGGTCTCGAAAGAGAGCAGGCGTTGCGTCGGCGTGACCGTGTATTTGACCACTCTCGACAGGGTGGTCGAGACCGAGTTATCGAAGGTGATGGTGTAAGTGACGGTCGCGCTGTAGTCGCCGACGGGCGTCGCTCCCTTATCTTTGGGCGCGAGATTGAGCGGGAGCGAGAAGGCCGCGCCCGTCGCCGCGCCCGAGGTGAGCGTCAGGGAGGCGTTATGCGCGCCGTCGAAATTGAACTGATCCCCGCCGATGGTGACGGAGACGAAGTCCACAGTGTAGCCGAGCGTCTCCGAGCACGGCGTCGGCGTGGGGTTGGGTGTTGGCGTCGGACTCGGACTCGGCGTCGGAGTGGGAGTAGGTGTCGGAGTAGGAGTCGGTGTCGGGCCGGAGGCGCAGCCGTAGCGCGACAGTGCGAAGTCCTGCGTGCCGTTGCCGCCGGGGGGCGTCGCCACGCCCGCGGCGACGATGCGACCGTCCGGCTGGATGGCGACGGCGTTCGCTTGATCGGCACTCCCGTTGAAGTCCGTGGTCAGTTTGCCGTCGGAATCAAAGGAGGTGTCGAGCGAGCCGTCCGCGTTGTAGCGCGCCAGCGCGAAATCTTCTCCGCTGCCGGAACTGATGCGAGTCCTTCCCGCCGCGACGATGCGGCCGTCCGACTGTAGCGCCACGTCGTTCGCCAAACTCGACGCCGAGCCGGTGAAAAAGGTGAACGCCTTGCCGTCCGCGTCGAAGGAGGTGTCGAGCGAGCCGTCCACGTTGTAGCGCGCCAGTGCGAAGGCGCTCACGTCGCTCACGGTCTGGGGATCGTTCTTGATAAAGGTGTAGCCGGCGGCAACTACTTTGCCGTCCGGTTGGAGCACGACGCCGGCCGCCTGGTCGTCGCCTGTGGCGAAGTCGGTCGTCACCTTGCCATCCGAGTCGAAGGAGGCATCGAGCGAGCCGTTCGTGTTATAGCGCGCGAGCGCGAAGTCGAACGTGTTGCCGCCGCCGGTCTTGGCGAAACCCGCGGCGACGATGCGACCGTCCGCCAGCAGCGCGAGTGCCTGCGCTTCGTCCGTGGGGCTGAAATCCGTCGTCACCTTGCCGTCCGAGTCGAAGGAGGCGTCGAGCGAGCCGTCCGCGTTATAACGCGCGAGCGCGAAGTCAACATTACCGCCGGAGGACGTGAACCCAGCCGCGACGATACGGCCGTCGGGTTGAATGACGACGCTATACGCGGCGTCGCTGCTCGAAGAGTTGAAGTTGGTCGTGAGCTTACCGTCGCCGTCGAACGTGGTATCGAGTGTACCGTCCGTGTTGTAGCGCGCGAGCGCGAAGTCGGCCGGCGAGCCGATGTCCCCCGCGACGACAATCTTGCCGTCGGGCTGGATGGCGACGCCGCGCGCTGTGCCGCCGCTGAAGTTCCCGAGGGTGAAGCTCGTGCTGACCTTGCCGCCCGAGCCGAAGGAGGCGTCGAGCGAGCCATCGGCGTTGTAGCGGATCAACGCGAAGCCCGGCGCGAAACCCGAAGTCTCCGCTGCGGTGCCGAGCAACTGCCCCACGGCGACGATCTTGCCGTCCGGCTGGATGGCGACATCGTTCGCCCCGTCGAAGTTCGTGCTGAACGCAGTCGTCGCCCTGCCGTCGCCGTCGAAGGTCGTGTCGAGATTGCCAGCCGAACACCCGCCCGGCGTCGGAGTTGGAGTGGGCGTGGGCGTCACGCTCTGCGCCTCAAACGCGCCGATGTCCGAGCCGTCGCCGCCCGCGGCGTTCGCCACCGATGACAAGTCAAAGGGGCGTGCGGAGCCGCGCTGGTCTGTCGTCAGTCCGAAGCTGTTGCCCTTGTCGAGGGCGGGGCTGCCCGCGAGCAGTGCCATCGTCTGCGTCGAGCCGCCGTTGTTAGCCAGCGCGCCGAGCAGCGGGTCGATGATAGAAGCGGGCGTGCCGATCTGGTCGGAGGCTTGCGCGGGAGAGATGTTCGCGTCCTTGTTGTTGCCGACGAGGTTGAAGCCCTGCGAGGTGAGAGTGCCTGAGACATCGGGGCCATTGGTAGCAGTATTCTTGGCGACGATGGTGTTCTTCGCGTTCAGCGTGGCTGAACTTGAGCCGGAGAAAAGATTGTCAATGCCGCCGCCGAAGCCTTTGCCGCTCTGCCCGCCGTTGAAGCCCTGGACGCCGGTGACGGAGTTGCTGGAGAGGGTGCTGCCGTTGATGTTCAGCGTGCCGCCGTTGAGGATGGCTCCGCCCCTGCTGTCGATACCTTCGCCGACGCCGCGCTGTTCGGGCGTACCGCCGCCGTCGGTGAACGTGCCGCCGATAGCCGAGTTGCCGCTGAGTGTGCTGTTAATGACATTGAGAGTGCCCTCGTTGAGGATGCCTCCGCCTTCGCTGCCGGAAGCGAAGACTACGACGCCCGGGTTGACAAGAATGGTGCCGCCGTTAGCCGAGTTGCCGGAGAGCGTGCTGTTAGTGACATTCACCGTCCCGAACTGATTGTGAACTCCGCCGCCTAAGCTGCCGCTGGTAAAAAGGGTATCGCCGTGGGTAGAACCGGAGAAGTTGCCGCTAATAGCTGAGTTGCCGTTGAGCGTGCTGTTGGTGATGCTCACGATGCCCGCACCGACGTTGTAGATTCCCCCGCCGAAACCGATCCCGCCCGCGACGCCGTTGTTGTTGGCGGTGGTGCCGCCCCGCGCCGTGTTATTGGAGAGGGCGCTGTTAGTGAGGTTCACCGTCCCTGTGCTGTTGTTGTGAATAGCGCCGCCCAAGCCGTTGCCGCTTACGCCCTCCGCGCTGTTGCTGTTGCCGCCGACTGCCGAGTTGTTGGAGAGCAGACAGTTGAGGATGTCGAGCGTGCCCGTGCTGTTGTCGAGGATGCCGCCGCCGATGCCGTTCCCGCCGGGGTTGCCATCTGCGCCGCGGTGCAGACCGTTCGCAATCGTCAGCCCCGAGATGGTGACGTTGAAGCTGCCCGCCGCGAGGTCGAACACGCGCGAGGCTTGGTTGCCGCTGACGGTCAACACGCCCGCGCCCGGCCCCTGAACCGTCACGGCGTCGCTGATAAACAGTTCTCCGCTCGTGAGCGTGATGGTTCCAGTCAGCCCCGAGGCGAAGGTGACGGTATCGGCCCCCGGCTGGACGTTGGAGCAGTTGATCGCTTCGCGCAGACTGCCTGCGCCACCGTCGTTAGTATTAATGACGACGGTGCTACACGAAGTGGGTGTTGGGGTTGGTGTCGATGTGGGGGTCGGAGTCGCCGTCGGCGTAGGCGTCGGCGTAGGCGTGGCAGTCGGGGTAGGTGTCGGCGTAGGGGTAGACACCGGAGTCGGGGTGGGGGTTGCCGATATGCCCTGAACCTCGAACGCGCCGATGTCAACGGTCGGCGTGTTGGGCGCGGGCGGGGCGTCAACGAGGCGTGCGAGCCCGCGCTGGTCTGTCGTCAGAGACGAGTTGTCGAACGGGTCAACCGCTTTCGCGTTGTCGCCCTTGTCAATCGCCGGGCTGTTGGACTGCAAGGCGTGCGTCGGCGTTGTGCCGCCGTTGTTGGCGAGCGCGTCGAGCAGCGGCGGCGTGTCGAGGATGTCCGTGCTCTGGTATGTGATTGGTTGACCGGTGTTCGCGGCATCGCCCGCCGAATCTCCGACCAGATTGTTGCCCGCCGATGTCACCGACGCCCCCACTTCGATTTCGGGCGCGCCTCCGCCATTTGCCGTATTACCCGCGATGATGGTATTGCCGAAGTTGAGCGAAGCACCCGCGAAAATGCCGCCGCCCCTGACTGCCGTATTGCTGGTAACGGTGACGTTACGAAGCGTTGCGCCGCCCTGTAAAAAAATTCCGCCGCCGTCGGTGTTCGCCGCCGCGTTGCCGGAAAAGGTCGAGTTGGCTACTGTCAGCCCACCGAAGATAGTGTGAACGCCGCCGCCGCCGCCGCTACCCGTCGTCTGATTATTTGAGAAGGTAGAGTTGCGGATACGAAGACTGGCGACGAAACTCTCGACCCCGCCGCCGTTCTTTCCCGCGGACGTGTTCCCGGTCACGTGAACGCGGTCGAGCGTGAGCGTTGCGAGCTGGTCGTTGAGGATCGCGCCGCCCGCGCCGTCGAGATTCTGCCCCCCGTCCGCGCCCCTCCCGTTGCCACCCGTCAGCGTCACGTCCTTGATGGACACGACCGCGTTTTGGTTAACATAAAAGATGCGGTTCGTGCCCGCGCCGCCGTCAATCGTCAAGACGTTCGCGCCGGGCCCGCTGATCGTGAGCGAGCCGTTGTTGGCTATTGCGATCTCGGCGTTATTAAGTGTGACAACGGTCAGGCCGGCGGCGAAGTTAATCGTGTCGTCGCTCGACGAGCCGTTCGCTGCGGCGACCGCGTCGCGCAGCGTGCAGGTCGCGTCGCAAACCCCGTCGCCGTCGTCGCCCGGCAGGTTGACCGTGAGCGCAGACACCTCCGCCGCTGCCACG
>JBJMGQ010000010.1:0-4281 GCA_045807845.1 Pyrinomonadaceae bacterium
GGCGTCGGTCAGCGTGTAGGGGTCGGTGTTGGTCGTCCAGACGCGCTGGAAGACGACGCGAATCTTGACGCCGAGCTGCGCGTCGTAGATGCCGTCCACCTGCGTCATGATGTTGAGGATGTCGTTATTGGTGGCGGCCTCGTTGCCGCCGAGCGCGACGATTCGGTTGTAGAACTCGAAGTCGGCTTCGGTGGCGACGCGCGCTTCGGGCTTCGGCGCGAACGCCTCGTCGGGCTTCGGCGCGGAAGTGACCGACGCGCCCGAGCGCGCGGCTTCGGCGGCAACCTTGCCGCCCAGCGTAGCCTCTTCACAGGTGGCGTCGGTCGCCCTTACGTCAGCAGCGGAGTAGAAGAGAAACTCCTTGGCGCCGGCCACCTTCGAGAGGTCGCGCGCGGGCTCGACGAAGAAGGTCTGGCTGGGCGTGATGATGATGCCCTGCACCTTCTGCCCGTCGAGGTAGAGGCGGACGAACGTGTTCTCCTGACCGCGGACGTGCCCGCGCCAAGAGTTCGAGGGCGTGCGGGGGAGTTCCGTCATGACGCCGTTCCCGGAGGCGGCCACGGAGCGATAGTCGTCGGTGCGCACGTCGAACGGCTCGACTTCGAGGTCGAAGGCGCCGCGCCCGGTCTGGAGCGTAACGGCTCCGTCCTCGCGCACGTTGCGGAGGACTTGGGCCGGGTCGAGCGTCACGGTCTCGAAGCTTTCGAGCACCTGACTAATCTCGTCGGCGGCGCGCTTCTCATGCTGCCCCGAGGCGGCGGGTGAGACGAGCATCGCGGTGGCGGCAAACAGGAAAAGGGCGAGCGCGGACAGAGTAATGCGCGGGTATTGCCTACGATTCATTCTTCAGACCTCTACGGGGAGTCTCGAACTATTAACCTTTGGACTTCAGAGGCGGGTTTAACGCTCTGGTGAAGCGGACGCGGGATTCTAACACACGCGAATTCCGAACCGCGAGCCGGGAACGATGAAGGAGGAACGCTGAACGCTGAACTGAAGACAACGGACTTACAGTTCAGCGTTCAGCGTTCATACTTCTGCGTTACCTGAAGCGCTGGCCGATCTGCTCGGTGCCGAAAGCGCCGATGCCGTTGAGGCGGAAGCTGAAGACGGCGCGCTTCTCGTTGCGAATCCCGACGTTGAAGGTGAAGTACTGGCCGACGACAGCGCAGCAGTCCCACGCGTGGCCGACGGTGATGGTCGAGCTGATGAGTGAGGAGCTGCCCTTGCCCGGTCGATTCTGAAAGTCGAAGAAGAACGACGCGCCGCCGAAGAGGCCGCGGTTGCGGTCGCCGATGAAGAACGAGGGGCTCCACTGCGAGCCCTGCAACGTCCCGGGCTCGTTGCCGCGCCGGTCGCTGTACTGTCTGAGGGAGGGCGCGAGCGTGACGGCGCGCGTGTAGTAGAAGGTCTGGAAGGCTTCGATGGCGCGCAGCACGTCCATGTGTCGGCGCAGGCCGAAACTGATCGCGAGGTCGCGCAGGCCGCCGCCCTCGCCGAGCGTGTCGATGTCCGTGCGCACGTCCGAGAACAGCTCCGAGTCGGCGCGCGTCGGCGTGCGTAGACGCGCCTCGACGTTCAAGGGCGAGAAGCGGCGCGGCACGCCGCCGTAGGTGAAGCCCGAGAAGTTGTTGATGGGATAGAACTGGTTGCGGCGGCCGGGGATGAGCGCGCCGCCAAAGGTCGGGTCGAAGAAGTACTTCTGCCTGACGGTGACCGAGAGGAACTCGAAGGGCTGTCGCGTCAGCGGCGACTGGCTCGCCTTGAGCGCCGTGAGCTGCCCGCTGACGCGCGTGTTCTTCGGCACTTGCGACTCGACCGTCTCGTCCTTCTCCTTCTCCTTATCCTCTTCCCGGCCCGCGCGCCGCGCGTCGCGCTCGTTGCGCTCGCCCGCAAGGCGGGGCCCCGCGTCTTCGGGGCGGACGCGGCCGGACTCGCTCGCGCGCGTCGTGCGGCGGCCGACCGATTCGGCCGAGCGGCGGAGGAAGAAGCGATTGGTGACGCCGTACTCGATCTCGTTGGTGTCGGCGACGGCCTCGGTCTCGTCGAAGCGGATGATGTCGTGAAAGTTCGAGATGCCGCTGATGTTACGGTAAGTGAGGTAGGGTTCAATGACGTGTCGGAACCAGAACTGGCCGTCGCCGCGTTGGAAGTTGCGCGCGAGCGCGGGCGGGCGCACGTCGAGGCTGAACTCGCCGTAGCCGCGCACCACGTCCTTCGGGAGCACGAGGCGCGTGACGGGGTCGATGGAGTTCGAGTAGTAGGTCGCGCGCAGGCCCGCAGTCAAAGTCACGCCCCAGCCGTTTAAGTCGAGCGGCAGCGTCGCCGTCGGCTTGAAGTCGAGACGCTGCACGATGGAGGGCGTGATGATCGGATTCTGATTCCCCTCGGCCAGAAACGTCGCGAGGTCTTCGACCGTCTCCTTGCGGCTCACGCCCTCGACGCTGCTCTCGTAGGAGAAGTAGACGGGCAGCCTGTCCTTCAGCCACGAGACGAGCCCCGGGCGCTTCTCGAAGGAGATGCCGGGCAAGCTCCGCGTGCGCACGCGAATGGTTGGGATGCTTGTGACCTGCGTGCGCGCGATGAAGTTGAAGGAGTAGGCGCCGACGTTCTTGTTGACGAAGACCTGCGAGCGCTCCTCCGGCGAGATGGCGAGCTGGATGGAGTCGGAGAAGATTTCGCGGAAGGCGAGGTTCGACGTGATGTTGATGTCGGCGGCGGCGAGAAAGCCGTTGGGGAAGTAGTGGACGCCGTCAACGTAGAAGCTCGAACCGCCCTGATCGGGGTGGGCCGCGTCCGCCTTGTGGCCGAGCACGCGATCCTTCACCATGTAGAAACCCATGTCGAGGAACGAGCGAGAGTTGGCGCGCGTGCGCAGGTCTGCGCCGAAGCCGAAGCCGCGCTTCGTGTAGATGTCGTTGCGGAACGTGATGTCGGCCGAGCGCCCGAGCGTCTGGTAGTAGGCGTTCGAGAGGCGGAAGCCCTTCTTGCCCGAGCCCGAGAAGGTCGGGGTGAGAAAGCCGGAGGCGCGGTCGCGCGTCTTGATGGAGACGGTGGCGTATGGAAGCCAGAAGACGGGGACGCCTTTCACGAGCAGGCGCGGCTTGGAGAGCTTGACGCGGTCGGCGAGCTTGATGGTGGCGCGCGCGGTCTTGAAGCTCCACTTGGGCACCTCGTCGTCGCCGCAGGCGGTGACCTCGCCATTGATGATGATGATCTTGTCGCCCGAGACCTTCTCGACGCGGTCGGCGGTGAAGTACATGATGGTGCCGTCCTGCGTCTGGTTGGTGAAGCCGGTCGAGTTCTCGAAGGAGCCGGTCTTGTTGGCATAGTTCCACTCGGCGCGCGAGCCGGTGATGCGCTGGAACTCGCCCTGATCGAAGACGACGTTGCCTTCGGCGACGACGCGGCTCTTGGCCTCGTCGTCGGTCACCTTGTCGGCCTGAAGCCGGTAGATGCCGACGCGCACGTCCACGTTCCCCTCGAAGACGGTGATGTGTGCGCCCTCTGCGCCGGTGACGGTCTGCTTGTCGGCCTTGACTTCAAGCTCGTCGGTCGGCTGCGTGGTCTGCGTGCCTTCGGGGCGGGTGCGCGGGCGCGGGCGGACGACGGGTCTGTCCTGCGAGAGCGGGTTGACGTTGGGCTTGTCGGTGATGGGGTTCTCGACCTTGCGGTCTACGGGGTTGGTCTGCTGCTGCGCGCGCGCGGCGGCGGGTGCGAGCAAAGAGACGGCGGCGCAGACGAGCATGAGCAGCAGCGTCAACGCAGGGACTCGCCTGTGTGCAGGAACGTAAGCGCGCAAGAGTTTGAGTCGAAAGCCTCCCCGTGGCGAAACGCGCCGATGCTAACACGCGGCTTTGAAGCGCGACAAGCAAGGGCAGTAGGCAGTAGGCAGTAGGCAGTAGGCAGATGGCAGTAGGCAGTTCAAGGAAGGACGGCGGCACGCAGGGTTGAGCCCCGGAGGGCGGCATGTTTATAGTCCCGGCGATTCAATCAAAACCCAGAGCCCCGTCAGGGGCGACATCTACATGCCGCTCCTCCGGAGCTTTAAGGAATTAATAATTACGGCGAGCTATAAACATCCCGCCCCTGACGGGGCTCAACCCCTCTGCCTTACAACTGCCTACTGCCTACTGCCATCTGCCTACTCTTCTTCGGCGTCGTGGTGACGGTGACGATGTCCGACCAGTCGCCGACGGGTTCGTCGCGTTCGACGAAGCGGAGGCGATACTCTCTGACTTCGGGCTTGCCGGCTTCGAGCGGCGGGCGCTCGTCGGTGTA
>JBJMGQ010000011.1:0-13214 GCA_045807845.1 Pyrinomonadaceae bacterium
GAACTGCGTGTACCCGGGGCACCCGTTGGGCAGCGTCGGGCATTGGTAGCGCGTCGGGCACGCGTCGAGAGCCGACGGGCACCTGAGATACTGCGACTGACACGGGGTGTAACGCGACGGGCAGTTGAACTGCGTCGGACACACGATGAACCGCGACGGGCAGAAGATCGTCGGCACGATGGCAGCGGCCCCGCCGCCACCTCCGCCACAGTGCGGTGCTCGCGTCACTACGGCGCAGGACGGAGTCTGTGTTGTCCCACAAGCCTGCGACACCCCACAATCCGGAGTCTGCGTCTGGATTGCGCACTGATCGCACACCGTAGGCATTATTAAGCTGGAGCCCGGAGTTGCATTGAACGCCCGTACTCCTCCGCCCAACGGGTCGATGGCGCCGCCCGCCGGGTCAACCCCGCACGCCACGGACTGCACCTGACACCCTGCGCGCGTGTCCACACAGATAGCCACCTGCGAGGCGAAGCATCTCGGCTCGGCTCGCGTCGGGCACGGGATGTCGCGCGAAGGACAGTTGAAGCGCGTCACGCCGCAGTCAGGCATCGTCAGCGTGACGCAGCGGACGAACTGCGACTGGTTGCAGATAATCAAACGCGACGGGCACGAGAAACTCTGCGTCGGGCAGAAGGACTCGCGCGTCGCGCAGTTGTCGAACACGGACGGGCAGTTGAAGCCGGTCTGGAAGACCCCGATGCCCGGATCAAAGCCGCCGCCGCCCACGTTGATGCGCTGCTGCTGGAAGACGCCGCCGCCCAAGGGGTCAACGCCGCACGCCGCCGACGCCGCCTGACACAACTGCGTGTCCGGACAGAACGCCACGGCCGAGACGCGACACCTGAGGTCGCGCGTGGGGCAATTGGCAGTCCCGATGGTGCACGCCGGGCCTGTGCGCGTGTCGGAGCAGATGGCAATCCGCGAGACGATTCCACACCTCGGCCCCGTGCGCGTCGGCGGCGGGCAGGGGAAGTCAACCGACGCGACCCCGAACACGCATTCGTTCGGCACTTCTGTGAAGCACGCGGCTATGAGATGTGACGGCGGCGGGCAGATGGCGGGGCTTGTCAGCGGCGGCGGGAAGGGCGCGAAGCCCTGCGCACCTCCCGCGGCACCACCGCCGCCGAAGGGCGCCTGCTGTGCGAACTGCTGCTGCACGCCGCCCTGTTCGTACTTAGTAAAGTCGATTGGCGGATAGCAGGGCGCGCCGCCCGACGCCACGCAGTAGGACTGGTTCTGCGTGACGCAGGGGGTGTAGATGCTCTGACACTGGTGGAGGAGCACGGTGTGGCAGTTCGGGCCGATGACGGTGCAGTTGGGCTCGAAGAGCGTCTTGCGGCAGCCCGGCCCGAAGCGCGTGCAGAAGATGCCGGTCAACGTGCGGCAGCCCGGCACCTCCGTCGGCGGGATGCAGGGCCCGTACTGCGAGTGTCCGCAGCCCGGCCCCATGTCGGTCGGCAGGATGCCCCCGCCGCCGCCGCTGCCGCACTCCCTCGTCTGCGTGGTGGTGCCGCCGCCGCCGGATATGTTGTAACCGCCCGCGCCGCCGATGTAGTCCTGCGCGATCTGCCCTTCGAGGAAGGTCGCCTTGCGGCGCTCCGAACCGGCCGCGCCGTGCAAGACCTCCGCGTCGCGGTCAATCCAGACGAGACTGCCGCCGAGCGGCGACTGCTCGGGCGGCAACTCCTGCGTGTGCCGGATGGCCTTCTGGGGAATCTCGACGTAGCGGCACAACTCTTCGTCGAGGTAGAGGCGGACGTGCCCCTCCTCGGAAGAGGAGCCGAGATAGCCGCTCAAAAGTGTGACGGGCTGCGGGTCTTTCGGGTCTTGGACAAGCCGCCCGACGAAGTCGTCGTAGCGGAGGTTCGGGCCGTCACCCTCGTACCCTTGCTCTCCTCCTTTTGAGTCATCGTATTCTTCGCTCATGTTTTTACTCCCAATGTGAGTCTGCCCTCGCGGGCAGCGAAGTTGGCGGGACGCCCGAGCGACGGCCCGCGCGTGATAAGCGGTCGCAGGACGCGCGCTGCGCGAGGGACGCGTCGAGTGAGAGCCTCTAGCCGGCTGGAATGTGAACCGCACCCGGGCGTGACTCGCCCGGGCGCCTACGGTTCAGAGTTGTTCCAAGTGCGAGGGCCCGGGACAGCCGGGCGTCTTGAACTTCGGCGCTACGGAATGAGAGTGTGGAGCACCTCGCCAAAGAGAAAAGGTCTTCCGCAACGTGGGCAAGTGGTTAACGCTCTGAATCGGGGCAATCGTGAGACTGCCGGGGGCGTCGGATGTTGTAAGCGTACGTCTTTGGCGGGCAAAGATTATGCCTGTTTCAAGCGGCTGTCAACGAAATTCTGCCCGCTTTTCAAAAGGAGCGCAGGCACCTTGCCCGCGCTCCCTTGGCTTGCGCTCCTTTGAAGCGCGTTCTTCAGGTAATCACCTCCCGGCCGGCACCTGCACCTGCACACCCGCGCCGCCGCCGTACATGATGGTCAGCGGCCCTTGATGGTTGCGGATGCCCTCGGCGCGCGCGCGCTCTATCTCAAGTTGCAGCTCCAGCTTCTTGATTTCGAGCAGCGCCGGGTTGGCGAAAGTCTGCGCTTCGATCTGCTTCGTCATCGCGGAAATCTTGGCCGCTTCGAGCCGCGCCTCTTCGGCCTGCTTCTGCTTCTCGTTGGCGACGACGCCCGAGGCCGCGGCCTCGATGCGGTCGTCGAGAAAGTCCGGGTTGCCGATCTGCACCGACTCGGTGACGAGCTGGAGTTGCGAGGCGAGTTGCGGGCGGAGCGACTCAAGGATGCGCTTCTGGATGCTCTCCTGATTGGCGTAAATCTCGTAGGCGCCGTACTCGGCGAAGGCGTTACGCGCCTCGGTCTGGATGAGCCCGTGGAGGATTTCGTTGCGGCGCGTGTGGCGCTGCGCTTCGTCGAAGCCGTACTTGCGCACGTACTCCTCGACGTGCTGCCCATCCGTGTAGGCCGTGACTGAGATTTCGACCTGAAGCGCCGCGTTATCCTTGCTCGTCACGCGCACGGGCGCCTTCTCTGTGAACGACTTGATGTTGACCTCGTAGGACTGGCGCCCCGGCGCGAGCGTCGTGAACCAGCCGTCCTCCGGACGATAGACCCGCTCGATGCGCCCGAAGGAGGTGATGACCTTGACCGTGCCCTCCTGCGTGTAGTTGATGTTGGCGAAGGCCACGCCCGCGCCGATGAGCAACACCAGAGCGAGCACGCCCAACAAGACGAACGTGAATTTACTATTCATCAATTCTCCTTTAGAGATTTCTGACACCGCGTTCGATTTTCTCCTTCTAAGTTTCACTACACGTTAATACGAAAAAGCAGGCCGCGAGTTTGTGACACCTCACGCGCCGTAAAATTCGTGCCGCCGCCCGTGGGTTTGACCGAACGGCGCGCGTCTTAAATTTAAGTTACGGAAGTGAAATTGAGGGGGAGTCACCAAATGCTGAGAGTCTCAAAGTCTCTGTGCGTGCGCCGTGCGCGGCGCGCCTTTGCGCTGCTGGCCGCGGCGGCGCTCTTAAATGCTGCCGGGCCGGCACGAGCTGCCGAGTCGGCGCGCGAGTCCGCGCCTTCAGGTCAGGTCGCGCTGGCGATGGGGCTCACGGTGGACGGGCTGCCCGCCGTCGCGGGTCAGACGCTCTTTTCGGGGAGCAGCTTCGACACGGTCGAGAACTCGCGTTCCGCACTCGACCTCGGCAACCGCGCGCGGCTTGAACTGTCGGGCGGGACGACGCTCAGGCTCGACTTCTCTGATGAGAGCGTCGGCGGCCTGCTCGGCGCGGGCGGCGCGCGCCTCTCCATCCCGCGCAGCGTCGCCGCCTCTTTGCAGACCGCGGACGCCTCGGTCGTGAGCGACCCCGGCAACCCTTCCCTCTTCACTCTTCAAGTCTCCGCGGAAGGCACCACGCTCTCGGTGCAGGCGGGGCGCGTCGAGATGCGCGCGGGCGGCGCGGCGCGTACGGCCGGCGCGGGCGAGTCTCTGCGCGCAGCTCAAGGGTCGCAGCCCACGCCGCCGCAGGGGAATAGCCTGAGTGGTAAGAAACGGGACGGTCTCTTCGTCGGCATCGCGGCGGCGGTCGCGACGGTCGTCCTCATCCTCGCGGGGCGTGACAGCGGAGACGATTTCGGGGGAAGCCCCTGCCTCATCATCAGCTCGGGCGGCCCTCTTCCCCCGGGGTGCTCGGGCGGCTTTCTGTAGTCCGAAGGATGAAGGATGAAGGCGGAAGGATGAAGAGGAGGCTTAACAGCCTTCCTTTCATCCTTCCGCCTTCATCCTTTTCCCGCGCCCTCCCTGACGGTTGGGCTTCTGCCTTCGTGTTTAGTTGCGACGACGCCAATTGTTCGACTGCCTTGAGCGCGACCACTGCCTGTTCTGGTTGTTGTCCCAGGAGGTGCGGCGGAGTTCGCGGCGGTCGCGGCGAACTTCGAGGCGGTCGCGGCGAAGATCACGGCGGTCACTGCGAAGCTCACGGCGTTCCGTGCGACGCCAACGCGAACGGTCGTTGTTATTGTCGTCGCGCCGGTACTGGCCGACCCGCCTGCCGCGCGTCCAGCCGAGGTGTCGGCCGCGGTTGTGGCTGCGCCCCCAACGACTGTTCCCTTGCGCCGAAGCGTCCATGCTCGCGCCGCAGACCAGCACGAAGAGAATGACGAGCGTACTTATTGCCCTCGTCAGTGTACGAAATTCAATTCTCATCCTTGTATCTCCTCCGAAGTTAACTTCTTCCAGCGGGAGAGCTTTGCCGTTTATTGAAGAGCGACTTCTCAAGTCCAGCACGGCTATCGGCAAACGTGGTGCCACCCTCCTTCTACGGCAACACCTTCCGGTTCACAGCGGCAACATCAATGCGGACAGACCCGTGCCCGTCACGTTCGGGCAGTTGATGTTCACGCTGCTCTGCGTCCCTCGCGCCCCGCTTGCCAGACGGCCTCCGGGTCGCTTAAATTAAGCTCACGACTTTTGCAGTTCCATCCCGCACAGCTATTGTCAAATCCGACGCGTCGCGGGGCTCCAACTCCGCTACGACCGCGCGCGCGCCGACCTGTCGAAAGGATGTCCGACCTGAAGCCATGAAAGCCTATCCGACCAACCAGATTCGCAACCTTGCCGCCATCGGCCACGGCCACGCGGGCAAGACGCAGCTCATCAGCTCGCTCCTCCACCTCTCGGGCGCCACCCCGCGCTGGGGCAAGGTGGACGAGGGCACGACCACGACGGACTTCGACGAAGACTCCATCGCGCGCAAGATCACGCTCAACAGCCAGCTCGCGCACTGCGAGTGGCGCGAGCACAAGGTCAACCTCATCGACACACCCGGCTTCTCCGCCTTCGTCCCACACGCGCGACCCGCCCTGCGCGTCGCCGACTGCGCGCTCGTCGTGGTTGACGCCGTCTCGGGCGTCGAGGTCGGCACAGAGAAGACTTGGGGCTACGCCAACGAGTTCATCACGCCGCGCATGATGGTCATCACCAAGCTCGACAAGGAGCGCGCGGACTTCGGCGCCGCACTCGACTCCGCGCGCTCGACCTTCAGCCGCGCCATCGTCCCCTTCACGCTCCCCATCGGGCAGGAGGCGAACTTCAAAGGCGTCGTCGATGTCGTCCATCAGAAGGCTTACGAGTTCGACGCGTCGGGCAAGGCTAAGGAGATTCCTATCCCCGAGCAGGGGCGCGAGCTCTTCGAGCGCGAGCGCGAACGCCTGATCGAGGTCATCGCCGAGTCGGACGACGCGCTGATGGAGAAGTGGATGGAGAACGGCACGCTCGAAGAGTCGGACATCATCCCCAACATCTCGAAGGCCATCGCCGGCTCGCGCCTCTGCCCGGTCTTCGCCGTCTCGTCGATGACGCTGGCGGGCTTGCAAACCCTCCTCGACGGCATCCTCGACTACGCGCCCGCGCCCGACACGCACGAGAACGAGCGCGGCAAGGCCAGTCTCGACGAAGGCGCGGCCGAGGTCACGCGCGGCTATCACGCCGAAGAGCCCTTCTCGGCCTACGTCTTCCGCACCATCGCCGACCCCTTCGCCGGCCGCATCAACGTGATGAAGATCATCTCGGGGCGCGTCAAACCCGATGCCACCGTGCAGAACACGACGCGCGGCGCGGCCGAGCGCTTAGGCGCGCTCCATTCGATGCAGGGCAAGCAGCTCGACAAGATTGACGAAGCGTCGGCGGGCGACATCATCGCCGTCGTCAAGCTCAAGGAGACGCAGACCGGCGACACGCTCTCCGACAAGGGCGACCCCGTCGTCTACGACCCCATTGAGTACCCGGAGGCGGCCATCTCCTTCGCCATCGAGCCGAAGTCGCGGCAGGACGAGGAGAAGATTTCGGTCGCGCTCCACAAGATTCTCGAAGAAGACCCCTCGCTCCACTTCACGCGCGACGCGCAGACGAAGGAGTTCATCCTCTCGGGCTCGGGTCAGCTCCACATCGAGACGGTGGTCGAGAAGCTGAAGAACCGCTATCACGTCGAGGTGGCGCTGCACCCACCGAAGGTGCCGTACAAGGAGACCATCACGGCGCGCGCCGAGGTGCAGGGGCGCCACAAGAAGCAGACCGGCGGGCGCGGCCAGTTCGGCGACTGCAAGGTCGTCTTCGAGCCACTGCCGCGCGGCGGCGGCTTCGTCTTCGAGGATAAAATCTTCGGCGGCTCCGTCCCGCATCAGTTCCGCCCGGCCATCGAGAAAGGGATTGTCGAGGCCGCCTCCACCGGCGCCATCGCCGGCTACCCGCTCGTGGACTTCAAGGCCACTCTCATCGACGGCTCGTACCACACGGTCGATTCTGACGAGCACAGCTTCCGCGCCGCGGGGCGCAAGGCGTTTCGCAACGCCATCGAGAAGGTCAAGCCGACGCTCCTAGAACCGGTCATGGACGTTGAGGTGGTCGCGCCCGTCGAGTGCGCGGGCGACATCATGGGCGACCTCAACTCGCGGCGCGGCCGCGTGCAAGGCATGGAGATGCGCGGCAAGAATCAGGTCGTCAAGGCGCAGGCGCCGATGTCGGAGATGCTCGACTACCAGTCGAAGCTCAACTCCATCACCGCCGCCCGCGGCTCCTTCCACATGGAGTTCTCCCACTACGACCCCGTCCCCGGCCAGATCGCCCAAAAGATTGTCGAACAGGCGCGCGCCGAGGGTCGCATCAGAGCTGAGGAGGAGGAGTAAGGGGCGACCGTGTTCGAGGCCGGAGAAGGAGAGTAAGAGAGTATGTCAGCAGAGATCGCCAGGTACTCTTTCACCGCCGAAGAGTTCCAGCGCATGGGCGTGGCGGGCATCTTCCGACAAGGTGCCCGCCTGGAACTCATCGAAGGGGAGATTATCGAGATGTCGCCAATTGGGAGCCTGCACGCCGCGTGCGTCAACTTCCTCAGCATGTTGCTCAACCGTCTCTTTGGGGAGAGTCACATTATAGCGACTCAGAATCCGATCAGGTTGAGCGACTTCTCAGAGCCGCAGCCTGACATTTCACTGCTGCGCCGTCGCGGCGATTACTACCGGGGGAAACTACCGACGCCGGCGGACGTGCTGCTCGTAATCGAAGTCGCGGACACTACCGTCGTTAAGGATAAAACAATCAAGATTCCGCTCTACGCGCGGGCCGGGATTGCGGAGGCGTGGCTCGTGAACATACCGGAGGAGCGAGTAGAGATTTACTCTGACCCAACGGGCGGCTTCTACCAACGCATCGAAGTTTTCGGACGAGGCACAGAGGCGCGGTCGCACACCTTGGATGGTCTGGGGGTGAGCGTCAGCGAGCTTCTCGGGTAGTCGGCGTCTTTGTATGCATGGTCGGAGAATCGTTGACTTCGGGACGGAGAAGGATTATAGGAACGTTCCTGCCCAAGTAGCAGCCTCGCCCCAACTTGAACGGAAGGAGCCCGAAGATGAGAAGACTCATGACATCGCTGTCGGCCGCGCTGCTCTTCGTCGCGCTGGCACTCGTACTGTTTCAGCCCTACCAGACCCGCACCGTGAAGGCCGCTGACCTGCAAGAGAAGTGCGACGACTGCACGATCAGAAACAACGCACAGTTCGAGCACTGCACGGCAATCCACGGTATAGACCACATCCCCTGCTACGACGCGTACAACGCGGGCGTCGTCATCTGCTACAGAAACTTCTGCGAGCAGTAGCGGGGCGCATCGTCCCATCCTTCTCAAGCGCGGGCGCAGTCGCCTCCAAGTTAACGGACGGCCGCGCCCGCGCGTCTATCTCCACGCAACAGTTCGCCAAAACCTTCCGCGAGGAGTCTTTCCAAATGAGCCTGTCAACGTCCCCCTCCGCGCGCCTGCGCGCGTTCTTCATCCTGTGCCTGCTGCTTCTCTGCTCTGCGGCGCGCGCCGAGGCGCAACCGGCAACACAAACGGCGACGCTGCCGGCCGAGAAGGTCAGGCAGATCGAGGCGCTCGTCAACGCGGAGATGGCGAAGCAGAAGATACCGGGGCTGTCTGTGGCGGTTGTGGCCGACCGGCAGGTGCGATGGTCGGCGGGCTTCGGGATGCAGGATGTCGAGAACAACGTCGCGGCCCGGGCCGCGACCGTCTACCGCCTCGGCTCCATCTCGAAGCCGATAACGGCGGTGGCCGTCATGCAGCTCTTCGAGCGCGGGCGTGTAGACCTCGACGCGCCCGTGCAGAAGTACTGCCCCGCCTTCCCAGAGAAGCAGTGGCCTGTGACGACCCGGCAGTTGCTCGGCCATCTCTCCGGCATACGCCACTACAAGTCGGACGAGGAGTTCAACAGCACGCGCTTCTACGCGAGCATCAACGAAGGGCTCGCCCTGTTCAAGGACGACCCGCTCCTCTTCGAGCCGGGCACGAAGTACAGCTACACGACCCACGGCTACTCCGTTCTGGGATGTGTCGTCGAGGGCGCGTCGGGGCAGAAGTTCGCAGACTTCGTAAGCGAGAACATCTTCAAGCCCGCCGCGATGGAGCGCATACGTGTGGACAGCGTCGCCGACATCATCCCCAACCGCGCCCAAGGGTACCGCATCAACGGCAAGGGCGTGCTGACCAACTCGCCGCTGGCCGACAACAGCTACAAGGTGCCGGGCGGCGGCTTCGTCTCGACCGCGGAAGACCTCGCGCGGTTCGCCGTCGCGCTTCAGACGAACAGGCTCTTAAAGCGCGAGACGCTGGAGCTGATGTACACACCGCAGAAGTTGAAGGACGGCAAGCCGACCTCTTACGGCCTCGGCTGGAACGTGGGGCTGCGTAACGGCCAACGCATCGTCGGCCACTCGGGCGCGCAGCAGCGCGTCAGCACCTTCCTCCACACGCAGCCCGAACAGGGGCTCGCCGTCGTCATCATGTCGAACCTCGAAGGCGCACGCCTCGGCGACCTCGCGCAGCAGATCGGCGACATCGTCCTCAAGTGAGCGCGCACAGTTTGCAATCGGCAATGCCTGCTACCACGGAACTCGTCAACGTCGCGGCGCTCGACGTGGCGAAGGCGAGCGGGGCCGGCGCGCGGCGGCAGGCGACGGCCGGGCGGCGCGACCTCCGCGGGTCTCTGCGCGCGCAACTCGCGGCCGTCTGCGACACGGCCGAAGTCATCGGGCGCGAACACACGGAGGCGCGCGGGAAGTTCCCGCGCACGCGCCCCGACAACAGCGACCGGACGCTCCTCGCCGTCGCGCGTGCGTTCGTCACCGCCGCGCCCCCGCTCAAGGCGCTCTTCGTCGAGTACGAGATGGCGCCGGACTTCATCGACCGCATGCGCGCGGACGCCGACGCGCTCGAAGCGCAGATGACGCGGCAGACAGAGAGCACGGGCTCAAGCGTCTCCACCAACGCCGCCATCACGGAGGCGCTCGGGCGCTTGGACGATGTCGTGGGACGGCTCGACGTGGCCGTGAGGAACAAGTACCGGAACGACGCGGCCAAGCTCACCACATGGGAGAGCGCGCACCACCTCGAACGCGCCGCGAGCCCGAAGCGCAAAGGCCGCTCGTCCGAAGCGCCACCCACCGGACAATAGGTAGGATTTAACCACCACAGAGACAGAGACACGGCTGGTTGAGAGTTAAAGTCAATCAGCCGTGTCTCTGTCTCTGTGGTAGTTGCTTTTCAGTCGTGCTCAACTGCAAACCGCTCTGAGAACTCAGTCGCCGAGAAGCGAGTTGCGGAAGAGGGGCTGGCCGGCGAGCGAGGTCTTGAGGCCGTAGAGGATGAGCGCGACGCAGAGCGCGAGACCGAAGGCGGTCGCGCCTGCGTACCAGGTGTTGAAGTCGGTCGTGATGGGGTAGAAGCTGAAGAAGAGCAGGAAGAACTCCATGAAGACGAGCGCCAGCATGCCGAAGCGCAGCAGCACGAAGATCGTGACGGCCGCGGCCGTCAGCCCGACCGCCGTGTCGAGCGCGAGGCTGCCGCTCCCTAAAGAGAAGCTCGCCACGAGCAGCCCGAGCAGCGCGACGCCGACACGCTCACGCCGCGTGATGATCGTCAACAGCAGCAGCAGGAACATCAGCATCGAAGAGAATAGGAGCGAGTAGAGCACCTGCGCCGTCAGGATGCTGAAGGCGTAACGCAGCAACAGCCCACGCAGCACGATGCCGCCCGGGGTGGGCGGCGGCTGACCCAGCCACGCGGCCGCCCACGGCCGCCCGAAGGCCAGCAGCGCGAGCGCGCAGCCCGTAAACGCTCCGACCAACAGGTCGCGCCCGACCAGTGGGTCGCGCCACCCGCCCGCCAGCAGACGAGTCCAGCCGATGATTCTCCCCGGCCAGCGCCGCCGCACGTAAGGCTCCAGCGCCACGTAGATGAGCCACAACATGCCGCTGATGAAGAGGCACATCGGGAGGGCGAACAGGAAGTTGTTGAACTCCTCGGCCAGCGAGGGGATGTGATGAGTTGCGAGGAGCCAGTCGAGCAGCGTCACGGCAAAGACGAACGACGCCAGCCGCAGCGCGCCGCGGCGGTCGCCCCGCCCCAGCCGCAGGTTGTGACGCGCGAGCAGCACCGCCCCGATCAGCATCGCAAAGAAGAGCACGACGATGAGGGCCAGTAAAATCCTGATGCCCACGGGGAGCGGCGTCTGCGTCTCCCGCATCGGCTGGTTCCACTCGTTGATGAGCTGGAAGTAGATGGGACGCCCGCGGAAGGCCGCCGCCTCGACGCGCACGTTCTCGCCCGGCTGCCCCGGATAGCTCCCCTCCCACGCGACGCGCTCGTCGAACGCGTGCGGAGGCACCCAAGTGGACTCAACCTGCTGAAAGGCCGCCGGGTCGAGCCCCGCCTCTGCGAACAGGCGCGACCAGTCGAAGGGCGCCGCCGTCTGCTCCTGCGGCTGCGCGGTCTGCGGCGGCACGCCCTCGAAGGCGAGCAGGCGACCGCGCATGTCGAGCGAGAGATTCAACATTCCAGAGACGGTGCGCGGCGGGTCTGTGGGCGTCACCTCATCGCGGTTGAACGGCGCAAGGTAGCGCGGGCTCTGCCTGTACCAGAAGATGATCCCCGCCGGGTGCCCCGTCTTCAGACGCTCCCAGCGCGCGGCCGTCCGGTCATGCTCTTCGACGTACTTCAGATACTCCGCGTTGGCGTTGAAGCCCGAGACGCTGTCGGTCACCGACTCGTAGCCGAACTTCTTCGCGACCTCCGACGCGCGGTCGCGCAGCGCCTCGGCCGACTTCTCCATCGGCACATGCGTGTGCAGGTAGAGGGGCCCCGAGAGCGCGAAGCAGAGCGCGAGGAGCGCGAGCGCGCCGCCCGCTAAGGCGAGGGCGATTGACGGCCTGAGACTTCCCTGCTTCGGCGCGGCCGCGACCATCTCGGGGCTCGGCGTCTCGCCCGCGGCGAGCGCGGCGGCCAGAGGGTCGCCGCCGGGCAGAGCTTGTGCGACTTGCAGCGCAGAGGCCGGGCGTTCCTTCGGCTCCGGTGAAAGACAGCGCTCGACGACGCGCTCGACCGAAGGGTCGAGGTCGCGCACGATTGACGAAGGATGCTCCGGCATCGACTCGGTCTTGCGCAGGCGCAGCAGCTCCGAGAGCGTTGCGGCCGTGAACGCCTTGCGCCCCGTGTACAGCTCGTAGAGGACGAGGCCGAGCGAGTAGATGTCGCTGCGCTCGTTCAGCTCGCGACCGGCGAGCTGCTCGGGCGACATATACTCGGGCGTCCCTTCGAGCGCCGCGCCGTCGCCGAACTCTTCGAGCAGACCGGCGAGGCCGAAGTCCGTGACGCGCACGTCGCCCTTCTCGTCGATCATCACGTTCGAGGGCTTGAGGTCGCGATGCAGCACGCCCGCCTCGTGCGCCGCGGCGAGCCCCGCGCAGAGCTGGCGCGCAATCTCGGTCGCCTTGTCCGCGGGCAGACGACCGAAACGCTTCAGCACGGACGACAGCTCCTCGCCGCGCACGTACTCCATCGAGAGGAACTGTTGCCCCTCGGCCTCTCCGATGTCGTAGACGCGGCAGACGTTGCGATGCGAAATCTGGCGCGCGACCCGCACCTCGCGGTGGAAGCGCGCGAGCATCGCGCCTTCGGTCGAAAGCGCCTCGGGCAGAAACTTCAACGCGACGGGCTGGCCGAGCGTCAGGTCTTCGGCGCGATAGACTTCGCCCATCCCGCCGCGACCCAGAAGCCCGACGATGCGATAGCGCTCGTTGAGGATGGTGCCGGCGACGAAGCGCGAGTTGTCGAGCGCGTCGGTGGTCGCGTGGATGGAGTTGGTGCGGGTGTGCATCCCGGTCTTGCGGCCGGGGCCGGAGCTACGCCCCGAGCGCGGCTTCTCGTCGTCGGGCAGGATGCGCGTCTCCGCGTACGAGTCGAGCGACACGCCGCAGGAGGGACACGACTCGCCTTCGACGGCGATCTCGGACGTGCAGGCAGGGCACCTCATCGGGCGTTGGATTGTATCACCTGAAAAGTCGGGCCCGGGCTCTTTAACGTTCCCGGCACGCACCAAGATACGCAGAGCCCCGGCGGAATGTTTTCTCACCGGGGCTCTTTTCGCGTAATGTTTTGTAAAGTTTGCGCGTGCCTCCCCCCTCCAACTTTTACTGTTGACACACGCCCGACGCGGGGATACCTTTCACGCATCGCGGGGTCAATCTTCCTGCACGAGCACTTCCCTTGCCGGCCTCACGTAACCGTCGCATGAGCAGGCAAGCCGCAGGAGTTATACCCGCCGGAGCCGTATGAACGGGCCGGCCAGTCCGAGGAATCACAGACTGTCAACACACAAATACTC
>JBJMGQ010000012.1:0-11523 GCA_045807845.1 Pyrinomonadaceae bacterium
ACCCTCATTACCAAAACAACCCTCTAAACATCTTGCACGCCGGGATGCAACTGCTGCCGGTCGGTGTGCTGGGCGAGTTATACGTCGGCGGCGCGGGCGTCGGGCGCGGCTATCTCTGCGACGCGGCGAAGACGGCGAGCCTCTTTGTGCCCGACCCTTATTCGGGAGAGGCGGGAGCGCGTTTGTATCGGACGGGAGACGTGGGGCGATGGCTGCCGGATGGGACGTTGGAGTTCCTCGGACGAGTTGACCATCAGGTGAAGGTGCGCGGGTTCCGCATCGAGTTGGGTGAGATCGAGGCGGCGCTCTCCGCTCACCCGCTTGTGCGCGAGGCGGTGGTTATCGTCAGGGAAGATGCGCGGGGCGAGAAGCTGCTCGCGGCCTTCTACGTGGCGGACGTGGAGCCTGCGCCGGGTGAGCTACGCGGCTTCCTGCGCCAGAGGCTCCCCGACTACATGGTGCCGTCCGCCTTCGTGCTGCTCGACGAGGTGCCGCTTACAGACAACGGCAAGGTTGACCGTCGCGCGCTCGTGTTGCGCGACGACGAGGCCGCGCCGGACGAGGGGTTCGTTCCTCCGCGCAACGCCGTCGAGGAGCAGCTCGCAGACATCTGGCGGCAGGTGCTCGATGTGCCGCAGGTGGGCGCCCACGACAACTTCTTCAGCCTCGGCGGCCATTCACTGCTGGCGACGCAGGTCGTGTCGCGCGTGCGCGACGTGCTCGGCATTGAGCTGCCGCTGCGCGCCTTCTTCGAGTCGCCGACCGTCGCCGGTCTGGCGCTCGCCGTCATAGAGAGACAGGCCGCCGAACTGGACGACGACGAACTCGAACAACTGCTGGCCGAGTTCGAAGCACTTCCCGATGACACACATCCCGGCGCGCAGCCGGAACACGGCCTCGACGCCGTCGCCGAAGCCTGAAGAGAGAGACACGAAGGAGCAACGGCTATGAATTTAAAGGACAGAGATTTCATTGACCTGCGAGAGTTCGGGGCGGGCGAGCTGGAGGGCCTCATCGCGTTGGCCCTCGACATCAAGAGCGGGCGCTACACGGGCCGCCCGCTGGAAGAAAAGTTCCTCGGCCTGCTCTTCGCCGTCGCCTCGACGCGGACGCGCATCTCGTTTCAGGTCGGAGCGAAACAGCTCGGCGGCCACGCCGAATGTTACACACCGGCCGAGCTTCAGATGAGCAACCACGAGACGCTCAAAGACACGGCCGCCGTCATGGGTCGCTTCCTCGACGCCCTCGTCGTCCGCATGTACGACATGAACTTCTACGGGCAGGGGCGCGACGCGCTGCGCGCCATCGCCGAGTACGCGGGCGTGCCCGTCATCAACGGGCTCGACGACAAAGACCATCCGTGCCAGGTGATGTCCGACCTGCTGACGCTGCGCGAGAAGTTCGGCGAGGGGTACAAGCAGAAGACGGTGCTCATGTCGTGGGGCTACTCGAAGCGGCAGAAGTCGCTCGGCGTGCTCCACTCGATGCTCACCGCCGGGTCTCTGCTCGGCATGCGCCTCCGCTTCGCGCACCCGAAGGGCTTCGAGCTGGACGAAGAGTATCTCGCCTTCGCCGAGCGCGCGCGCAAGGAGTCGAACGCGACCATCGAGTTCTCGAACGACCTGCGCGAAGCCTCTGAGGGTGTAGACGCCATCTACGTCAAGAACTGGAAGAGCCTGAAGATGTCGAAGGAGGAGGAGGACACCTTCAAGAGCGAAATCCGCCACGACTGGTGCGTCTCCGGCGAGCACTACAAACGCGCCAACCCGGGCGCGATCTACATGGACTGTATGCCCTTTATCCGGGGCGAGCAGGTGACGGCCGAAGTCGCCGACGGCGAGCACTCCGTCATCTACGATCAGGCGGAGAACCGCCTGCACATGCAGAAGGCAATCATGGCCTCCCTCTTCTGAGGCCGCGCCCCAATCGACCGCGCCGCCGCGGGCCGAAAACACTGCCCCTCTAGTTCGCTCTCTCTACTCGCACGCGAGCCGCTGCCCTTGGCGGCATCGCTCAAACATTTCTCCCGTACGTAATCGTTAACTGACTCCGTGTGCCTTGCACCCGTAGGGCCCACGAGCGAGAGGTTGAGATTCATGGACGACAGAATCTTCATGGACGAAGGCATCTTATCGGCCATCGGCCACACGCCGCTGGTACGTCTGTCGAAGGTGTTGAAGGAGGCGCCCTTCCGGCTCTACGCCAAACTCGAAGGGCTCAACCCCGGCGGGAGCATGAAAGACCGCGCGGCCATCAGCATCATTCGCGACGCCCTGCTCACCGGGCGCATCAAGAAGGATACGGTCATCATCGAGTCCAGCTCCGGCAACATGGGCATCGGGCTGGCGCAGGCGTGCTCCTACTTCGGGCTCCGTTTCATCTGCGTCGTTGACCCGAAGACGACGGCGCAGAACATCGCGCTGCTCAGAACCTACGGGGCCGAGATCGACCTCGTGCGCGAGCCCGACGCGGTAACGAAGGAGTACCTGAAGGCGCGGCTCGACCGCGTGCGCTACCTCAGCAGCGTCATCGAGAACTGCTACTGGCCCGACCAGTACTCGAACCTCAACAACCCGCGCGGCCACTACCAGACGATGGACGAGATCGCGCGCTCGCTCGGCGAAGTTGATTATCTCTTCTGCACGACGAGCACCTGCGGCACGATGCGCGGCTGCGCCGAGTACGCGCGCCAGCATGGGCTCAAGACGAAGGTCATCGCCGTGGATGCCATCGGCAGCGTCATCTTCTGCGGCGAGCGTGCGAACCGGCTCATCCCGGGGCACGGCGCGGCCATCCGACCGGCGCTCTATCAACCCAACCTCGCGCTCGAATGTATCCACGTCTCGGACGTGGACTGCATCGTCGGCTGTCGCCGTCTCGCACTTGAGGAGGCGATTCTGGCGGGCGGCTCGTCAGGCGCCGTCTTCATGGCCGTCGAGAAGTACAAAGACCGCATCCCGCCGGGCTCGACCTGCGTGGTCATCTTCGCCGACCGCGGCGAGAGATATCTCGACACCATCTACTCGGACGAGTGGGTCGCGAAGTACTTCGGCGAAGTCTCGCACCTGTGGCAGAGCGGGCACCACGCCGCCGCCGCGCGCGAGCTGGTGGCGGAGAGAAGTTGAGCGACGCGGGAGAGAAGTCCTGAGATGAGCAAGCTTCACCAACGGCTGTCCAACCTGTCGCCCGCGAAGCTGGAGCTGCTGGCCCGTCGGCTGGAAGAGAAGAGGCGTGCGAGCGCCTCCGTCCCGGCCGCGCCGCCTCCCTCCATCCCGCGCCGCGAGACGGGCGACGGCGTCGCGCCGCCTCCGCTCTCGTTCGCGCAGGAGCGGCTCTGGTTCCTCGACCGGCTCGACCCCGGCGCGACCGTCTACAACATCACGACGGCCGTTCGCGTCCGCGGCCCGCTCGACCTCGCGGCGCTCACGCAGAGCCTCGACGAGATCGTCCGCCGCCACGAAATCCTGCGCACCACCTTCGACGTGTTCGACGGGCAGCCCGCGCAGGTCGTCGCCTCCGCCCTGCGTGTGGAGCTGCCGCTCATCGACCTCTCCGGCATGGGCGAAGCGGAGCGCGAGCGTGCGGCGCTAGGCGAGCTTGAGCGCGAATCGCAACGGCCTTTCGATTTGCGGCGCGGGCCGCTCCTGCGCGCGCTGCTGCTGCGCCTCGGCGCGCAGGAGCACGTCGTTCAGTTGATGATGCATCACATCGTCTCCGACGCGTGGTCGATGAGCATCCTCGTGCGCGAGATGGTCACGCTCTACGCGGCCTTCTCCGAGGGTCGCCCGTCGCCGCTGCCCGAGCTTCCGCTTCAGTACGCCGACTACGCCGCGTGGCAGCGCCGTTGGCTGAGCAGCGAGGTGCTCGCCGCTCAGCTTGTCTACTGGCGCACGCAACTCGGAGGCGTCCCCGCGCCGCTTGAGCTGCCGACCGACCGGCCGCGCCCCTCCGTGCCCTCGAACCGCGGCGAGACGATGCAGTTCGTCCTGTCGCCCGAGTTGTCGGAAGCCGTCCGCGCGCTCAGCCTCGGCGAGGGCGTAACGCTTTTTATGACGCTGCTGGCCGCCTTCCAAGTCCTGCTGCAACGCTACACGGGGCAGGACGACATCGTCGTCGGCTCGAACATCGCCGGCCGCAACCGCGCCGACATCGAGGGGCTCATCGGCTTCTTCATCAACAACGTCGTGCTGCGCACAGACCTCTCCGGCGACCCGACCTTCCGCGAGCTGCTCGGGCGCGTGCGCGACGCGGCGCTCGGCGCCTACGCGCATCAGGATGTGCCGTTTGAAAAACTGGTCGAGGAGCTGCACCCCGAACGCGAGGCGGGCCGCTCGCCGCTCTTCCAAGTGATGCTGGTCTTGCAGAACGCGCCGTTCACAGAGCTGTCGGTCTCGGGCCTCGCCTTCACTCCGTTCGCCGTCGGCAACCCGACCTCGAAGTTCGACCTCACGCTCTTTATGGGCGAGACGCCCGAGGGCATCGGCGGGGCCATCGAGTACAGCACGGACTTGTACGACGCCTCGACCATCGCACGCATGCGCGACCACTTCGAGACTTTGCTGGCGGGCATCGTCGCCGCGCCGGATCAACCCATCGAGAGTTTCCCGCTGCTCTCCGCAGACGAGAGCTACGCCCTCATCGACGACTTCAACGCGTGAGCCGATAAATTATGTGTGGTCTGGTCGGATACGCCGACCTGCGCGGGCAGCGCGGGGCGGAACAAGATGTGCTGGAGAGGATGACGGAGGCCATCGTCCATCGCGGCCCCGACTCGTCCGGCTTCTTCACGGAAGCGTGCGTCGGGCTCGGCTTCCGGCGCCTCTGCATCATCGACCTCGAAGGCGGGCACCAGCCCATCTACAACGAGGACGGCAGCGTCGTGCTCGTCTGCAACGGCGAGATTTACAACTATCGCGAGCTGCGCGACGAGCTGCGACGCAAAGGTCACACCTTCAGCACCGACTGCGACGTGGAAGTGCTCGTCCATCTTTACGAAGAGGAGGGCACCCGCTTCCTCAACCGTCTCAACGGGCAGTTCGCCTTCGCCATCTACGACCGCAAGCGGCGCGAGCTCTTCCTCGCGCGCGACCACTTCGGCATCAACCCGCTCTTCTACACGGTGGCCGACGGCACGTTTATCTTCGCCTCCGAGATCAAGGCCATCCTTCGCCACCCGCTCGCGCCGCGCGAAGTAGACTTGACGGGACTCGACCAGATTCTCACCGCGCCCGGGCTCGTCAGCCCGCGCACGATGTTCAAGGGCGTCGAGAGCCTGAAGAGCGGCCACTACCTGACGGTCAAAGACGGGCGCGTCGAAGTCTCCGAGTACTGGGACTTGGACTATCCGGCGGAGGGCGAGCTGGCTTACGACCGGCCCGAGAGTTTCTATGTGGACATGCTCGCAGACCTCTTCGACCGCTCGGTGCGCTACCGCCTACAGGCCGACGTGCCCGTCGGTTTCTATCTGAGCGGCGGCCTCGACTCTTCGCTCATCGCGGCGACCATCAACCGCGTGTCGCCCGCCGCGAGCCGCCACTCTTTCTCCATCGCCTTCAGCGACCGCGCCATGAGCGAGTCGAAGCACCAGCGGGCGATGGCGCGGCACGTGGGCTCCATCCACCACGAGATCATGTTCGACTGGGAGGAGATTGCCGAGCGTTTGCGGGCGGCCATCTATCATTGCGAGTGCCCGATTAAGGAGAGCTACAACACCTGCTCGATGGCGCTCTCGGAGGCGACGAAGCGCCACGGCATCACCGTCATCCTCACCGGCGAGGGAGCCGACGAGCTGTTCGCCGGATACGTCGGCTATCGCTTCGACCGCTCGGGGCTTCAGCGCGGCGGCGACCGCTACGACCTCGAAGCGGTCTACGAAGAGGAGCTGCGCGAGCGCGTCTGGGGCGACAGCAATATCTTCTACGAGCAAGACCTCTACGCGCTGCGCGAGACGAAGGCCGCGCTCTACTCGACGGCCGTGGCCGAGACGCTGGACGAGTTCGACTGTCTCAACTTCGGCCTCGTCAACCCGGCGCGGCTCAAGGGGCGCCACCCCATCCATCAGCGCTCGTACCTCGACTTCAAGCTGCGGCTCTCCGACCACCTCATCTCGGATCACGGCGACCGGATGGCGCTCGCCAACTCCGTCGAGGCGCGTTATCCGTTCCTCGACGTTGACCTCGTGGACTTCGCGCGGCAGATTCCGCCCGGCCTCAAGCTGAAGGGCTTGACCGAGAAGTACATCGTCAAGCGCATCGCGGAGGGCCTGGTGCCGCGCGACATCATCGAGCGCGAGAAGTTCGGCTTCCACGCGCCGGGCAGCCCCGCCCTTCTGCGGCGCGGCCTCGAATGGGTCAACGACCTGCTCTCCTACGAGCGCATCAAGCGGCAGGGATACTTCAACCCTGACGTAATCGAGCGGCTCAAGGCGCAGTATTCGCGCGAAGGCTTCGCGCTCAACCTGCCCTTCGAGAGCGACCTGCTCATCGTCGTGCTGACGTTCGGCCTCTTCCTCGACGTGTTCGACCTTGCCGGATTGAATTGAGATCATGAGCACACAGGAATCGGGCGGAAGAAAAATCCTCGGCGTGCTCGGCGGCCTCGGGCCGCTCGCCTCGGCCGAGTTCGTCAAGACCGTCTACGAGCGTAGTCTCGGCGCGCGCGAGCAGGACGGCCCGGCGCTCCTGCTCTACTCCGACCCTTCGTTCCCCGACCGCACCGAAGCGCTGCTGGCGGGCGACTACGAGCACCTGCTCGCGCGTTTGACCGCGGCCCTCGAATGGATGCGCGACAACCACGCCGCGCGGGTCGTCATCTGCTGTCTCACGATTCACCATCTCCTGCCGCGGCTCGCGCCGGAGCTGCGTGCGCGGGTCGTCTCGCTGCTCGACGTAATCTTCGCGGCCGTGCTTCAGTCGCGACAGCGCCACCTGCTTTTGTGCACGACGGGCGCGCGTCGTCTGGAGCTGTTTCACTCGCACCCGCAGTGGAGCGCGGCCTCTGAGTTCCTCGTCTGGCCGGACGAGGCCGACCAGCGCGTCGTCCATGAAGAGTTGATCTATCAGATCAAGAAGAACCGCGACCCCGCAGAACTGCTGCCGCTCGTCGCGGGGCTCGCGGCGAAGTACGACACCACGTCCTTCGTCGCCGGGTGCACGGAGTTTCACCTGCTGGCGAAGCGCCTCCGCGATTCAGCCAGTCAATACTCACACCTCAACTGCCTCGACCCTCTGTCGCTCATCGCGGAGGACGTGGCGCAGGAGAGACTATGAATCAAGGGTACGTCCACGAAGTTTTCAGCGAGGTTGCCACGCGGATGCCGGAGGCGGTCGCCATCGAGTGCGCCGGCGGGCCGTTCGTGACCTATCGCGCGCTCGAAGAAGAGTCGAACCGGCTGGCGAACTATCTGCTCGGTGCGGGCGCGCGGAAGGGCTCGGTCGTGGCGGTCGTGGCCGAAGAGACCGTCACCATCGTCACGGCCATCATCGCCGCCCTCAAGGCGGGCTGCGTCTTTGTGCCGCTCGACCCGCGCACGCCGTCGAAGCGGTTGGAGTCGCTGCTGGCCGAAGTCTCGCCCTCCTTCTTCGTGGTGGAGGCGGGCACGCTCGCGACGCTCGCACGCGCGATTGAAGGCACAAGCGCGGGCGCGAAAATCATCTGCCCCGGCGGCACGGGCGAGGACGCAATGCCGGCGGGATTGAACGTGGCCGACGACTACGCCACGTTCCAAGACACGTCGCGGCCCCGCATCGAGCACGGCCCCGACGATATGTGCTACGTCTATTTCACGTCGGGCTCGACGGGGAAGCCGAAGGGCATCGCCGGTCGCCTCAAGGCGATTGATCACTTCATTCGTTGGGAGATTGAAACGCTCGGCCTCGAAGAGGGCGTGCGCGTCAGTCAGCTCACGACCCCCTCGTTCGACGCTTCGCTGCGCGACATCTTCACGCCGCTCTGTGCGGGCGGGACGATCTGCGCGCCCGCGAACCGGGATACGGTCGCCGACGCGCGGCGACTCGTCGCATGGCTCGACGAGCGGCGCGTCAACCTCGTCCATTGCGTCCCTTCGCTCTTCCGCTCGCTGCTCAACGAGGAGCTGAACGCCGCGCAGCTCACGGCGCTCAAGTACGTGCTGATGTCGGGTGAGCCGCTGCTGCCTTCGGACGTGCGGCGTTGGGTGAGCGTCTACGGCGAGCGCATCCAACTCGTCAATCTCTATGGGCCGTCGGAGACGACGATGGTCAAGTTCTTCCACTTCGTCAGGCCGCCGGACGCCGAACGCCGCGCCGTCCCTATCGGCAAGCCGATGGAGGGGGCGAAGGCCGTGCTGCTGGATGTGAAGGGCAAGGTCTGCGCGCCCGGCTCGGTCGGCGAAATCTACATCCGCACCCCCTATCGCACGCTCGGCTATCTCAACCAACCGGAGCTGACCGCCGAAGTTTTTCTCCCGAGCCCTTTCAGCAACGACCCGCAGGACATTCTCTATAAGACGGGCGACCTCGGCCGCCAGCTCGAAGACGGAAACTTCGAGTTCCTCGGTCGCAAGGATCAGCAGGTGAAGATTCGCGGCGTGCGGGTCGAGCTGCGTGAGATTGAAGACCTGCTGCTCAGGCATCCAACGGTGAAGGACGTGGCCGTCGTTGACCGTGACGATGCAGAGGGCGGCAAGTATCTCTGCGCCTACGTCGTGCCGGACGGCGAGACGACGACCGCGGCGCTCAAAGAGTATCTCGCCGAACACCTGCCGGAATATCTCGTGCCGTCGGCCTTCGTGTTGATGGAGGCGCTGCCGCGCACGCTGACGGGCAAGGTTGACCGGCGCGTGCTGCCTTCGCCGGAACAGGCACGCGCCGGGGGCGGGCGTGAGTATGTGCCGCCGCGCACGGCGGTCGAAGAGATGTTGGCCTCCGTCTGGGCGCAGGTGCTCAAGGTCGAGCGCGTCGGCGTCGAAGACAACTTCTTCGACCTCGGCGGCCACTCGCTGCTGGTCACGCGCCTGCTCTCGCGCGTGCGCACCGTGCTCGGCGTTGACCTGCCGATGCGCCGACTGTTCGAGTCGCCGACCGTCGCCGGTCTGGCGCAGGCCGTCGAAGCCGCACGCCTCGCCGAGCGCGGCGTGCAACTGCCGCCGCTGCGCCCCTTCCCGCGCGGAGGCCGCCTGCCGCTCTCGTTCGCGCAACAGCGTCTCTGGTTCCTCGACCAGCTTGAGCCGGGCAGCGCCTTCTACAACTTCGAGAGCGTCGTCCGCATCGGCGGCCCGCTCGACACCAACGCGCTCGCACGCAGCCTCAACGAGATCGTCCGCCGCCACGAGACGCTGCGGACGACCTTCGCCGTGGCCGACGGCGAGCCCTCTCAGATCGTCGCCGCCGCGCTCGAAGTGGAGCTGCCGGTCAGGGACGTGCGCGCGCTCAGTCTCGCCGAGGGCGAGGCCGAACTGCACCGCGCCGTCGAGGAGGAGTTGACCCGCGGCTTCGACCTCGCGCGCGGGCCGCTCATCAGAGCGCTGCTCGTCCGGCTCGCAGACGAAGAGCACATCCTGCTCTTCACGATGCATCACATCATCAGCGATGCGTGGTCGGAGATCGTCTTCGTGCGCGAGCTGACCGCGCTCTACGAAGCCTTCATGGCGGGCCGGCCGTCGCCGCTCGCGGAGCTGCCCGTGCAGTACGCCGACTTCGCGGCGTGGCAGCGCGAGTGGTTGCAGGGTGACGTGCTCGAAGAACAGCTCTCCTACTGGAAGCAACATCTGGCCGACGCTCCCGTGGTCATCGAGCTACCGATTGACCGGCCGCGACCCGCCGCGCAGACCTTCCGCGGCGCGCGCCACCTCTTCACACTGCCCGCGCCGCTCTCCGACGCGCTCCAGGCGCTCGGGCGGCAGGAGGGCACGACGCTCTTCATGACGCTGCTCGCGGCCTTCGACGCACTGCTCCATTTCTACTCGCGCCGTAGTCGCATCGTCGTCGGAACCGACGTGGCGAACCGGCGCATGGCGGAGACCGAGGGGCTCATCGGCTTCTTCATCAATCAGCTCGTGCTCTCGACCGACGTGACGGGCGACCCCACCTTCCGCGAGCTGCTGGCGCGCGTGCGCGAGACGGCGCTCGGCGCCTACGAGCATCAGGACTTGCCCTTCGAGAAGCTGGTCGAAGCCATCAACCCGGCGCGCAACCCGCAGTACTCGCCGCTCATGCAGGTCAAGCTCGTGCTGCAAAACGTTCCCGTCTCCGTCGTCGAGCCGGCGGGGCTCAACTTCTCTCCCATCGAGATTGAGCGCGGCACGGCGCAGATGGATTTAATCGTCAACGTGCGCGAGGGCGTGCCGAGCCTTGCGGGCTTCGTCGAATACAACACAGACCTTTTTAACGCCTCCACCATCGCGCGCCTCATCGAGCACTTCGAGACGCTGCTCGGTCGCGTCGTCAACGAACCCGGCGCGCGCCTGAGCGAGCTGGTCGAGATGCTCGCCGCCGACGACAGGCGTCTGCGCCTGAGCCGCGAGCGGGAGCTGGAAGAGTCGCGCGTGGGCAAGCTCGGTCAGGTGCGTCGCCGAGCCATCGGGTCAACGGGATTGAAGAATCTGGAAACGACATGACGGAAGCAGACGGCGCAGGACAGCGCCCGCCGGGTGCGGCGAGGCGTCGAGCGGTCAGCCTCTCGCCGGGGGGGCTGGTCAGGACAGAGCTGCTGGGCGACGCTCAGCCCTTGCCGCTCGTCGTGCGCCCGAACGTCAAGGGCGTCGATCTGCAAAGCTGGACGAGCGCCAACCGCGCGCTCATCGAAGAATGGTTGCTGCGGCACGGCGGCATCCTCTTCCGCGGGTTCGCCGTCAGGACGGCCGACGAGTTCCAGCAGTTCGCGTCGGCCGCCTGCGGCGGGCTGCTCGAATACAACGAGCGCTCGTCGCCGCGCACGCAGGTCGGCGAACGCATCTACAGCTCAACCGACTACGACGCCGCCCACTCAATCTTCCTGCACAACGAGAACTCGTATCAGTCGAGCTGGCCGCTCAAGATCATCTTCTTCTGCGAGACGCCGTCAACCACCGGCGGCGAGACGCCGATTGCCGACTGCCGCCGCGTCTTCGCACGCATCCCCGCTTCTGTCCGCGAGCGTTTCGCCGAGAAGGGCTGGATGTACGTGCGCAACTTCGGCGACGGCCTCGGGCTCGACTGGCGCACGGTCTTTCAGACCACGGAGCGCGCGGTCGTCGAAGAGCACTGCCGCCGCCACGGTATCGAGTTCGAGTGGAAGGACGGTGGCCGCTTGCGCACGCGCTCGGTGCGTCCCGCCGTGGCGCGACACCCGCGCACGAGCGAGCTGGTCTGGTTCAATCACGCGACCTTCTTCCACGTCACCACACTCGAACCGCCCGTGCGCGAGTTGCTGATGCGCGAGTTCGACGAACGCGACCTGCCGACCAACACCTTCTACGGCGACGGGTCGCCGATTGAAGAGTCGGTAGCGGACGAGCTGCGCGAGGCATACCGGCAGGAGACCGTCGTCTTCCCTTGGCAGCGGGGC
>JBJMGQ010000013.1:0-2743 GCA_045807845.1 Pyrinomonadaceae bacterium
CAGCTTCGCTCGCCAAACCTTGCTCGCCGGAGTGCTGCGGCGGAGTGGCGGGCTCTTTCACAGGTCTGCGGCGACAGCGACAAGAGGCGACGCCGACGGACGGCCTCCGCCCGCGCCCGCCCAACTCCGAGCCGCAAGGGTTCGCTCCCTCCGGCTTAAACAAGCTCACGTCCGCACTCCGAAGGCTCCACCCGCCTCGCGCGCCTCCGAACACACTCGACAAGCCGCACAGCTTAAACACCTAGAACTTCTCCGCGCAGTTGTGTACGCGGCGGAAGGCGCCCGAGCTTGCGGGTCGCCGCCCGCGCGTGTCTTCATAACATGCGAGACCTTTCGGAGAGAGAGCGATGAAGACTCTGAGAAGAGACGGGGCCTTTGTGTCGGCGCTCCTCATGTCCGCGCTCGGCGCGTTTATGATGTTGACGGCAGGCGCGAGCTACGCGCGCGCGCAGCAGGCGGTGACATATGCCACCATCGGCGGGAGGGTCGAAGACGCGAACGGCGCGGCCCTGCCGGGTGTGAGCATCAAGGCCACGAACATTGAGACCAATCAGAACAGAACGTCCACGACCGACGAGGAGGGGCGTTACAGGCTCGCCTACCTCGTCGTCGGGACTTATCAACTGCGAGTTGAGAAGGCGGGCTTCGCTACCCTCACCAAACAACTCACGCTGACCATCGGGCAGGCGCTCGAAGTGCCGCTCGTGCTGCACGTGGCCGGCGTCGCCGAGAGCGTCGAGGTGACGGGCGCAGACGTTCCCTTAGTCGAGACGGCGCGCACGCAGTTGGCCGAGACCATCGTGCCGAAGGAGATCGACACCCTGCCTCTGAACGGGCGCAACTACCTCGACCTCGCCGCACTCACACCCGGCGTCACGCGCACCAACCCCGTCGCCAACCAGCGCTTCCCCGAAACGTCGGCCGTCCCCGGCACGGGGCTCTCCATCACGGGGCAGCACTTTATCAACAACGGCTTCGTCGTCGACGGCCTCTCTGCGAACGACGACGCGGCAGACCTCGCGGGCACCTTCTACAGTCAAGAGGTGATTCGAGAGTTCGAGGTCATCACGGCGGGCGGCATCGCCGAGTTCGGGCGCGCAGCGGGCGGCGTCGTCAACATCGTCACGCGCTCGGGGACGAACGACTTCAAAGGGAGAGTCTACGGCTTCCTCCGCAATCAACGGCTCGACGCGCGCAACCCGCTCTCGCCCTCGAAAGAGCCCTTCACGCAGGCGCAGTACGGGGCGTCGTTCGGCGGCCCGCTCAAGCGTGACCGCTCCTTCTTCTTCTCGAACTTCGAGCGGACACGCCTCGACAACGTGGTCGCCGTGACCGTCACGCCCGCGGCCGTCGCGGCCGTCAACGCGCGGCTCGACCGAGTGGGCTTCGCAGGCGCTCGTGTCACGACCGGGCTCGTGCCCACGGGCTTCGACACGACGAACTTCCTCTTCCGCCTCGACCAGCAGGCGGGCAAGACGAGTCAACTGACGGCACGCTACAACCTCTACGACATCGAGAGCTTCAACGCGCGCAACGTCGGCGGCCTGAATGCGGTGAGCCGGGGCACAGGGTTGGAAGACCGCGACCAGACCGTCGCCTTGAGCCTCGCCACGACCCTCTCCGACCGGGCGCTCAACGAGGCGCGCTTCCAGCACACGCGCAGCCGCCTTGCCGCACCGGTCAATGACGAGGCGGGGCCGGCGGTCAACATCGCGGGCGTCGCCAACTTCGGCGCCGCGACCTTCTCGCCGACGGCGCGCGACCTCGACACGTTTGAACTCGTGGACAACGTCTCGACCGAGCGCGGCGCGCACTCGCTCAAGGTCGGGGCCAACCTCCTCCTCGACCGCGTGAACATCACGTTCCCCGGCGCTCTGCAAGGCGTTTATACCTTCTCGTCGCTCGCCAACTTTCAGGCCGGGCGCTACGCCACCTTCCAGCAGGCTTTCGGTCAAGCCACGCAGTCACAGTCGAACCCCAACGTCGGGCTCTTCGCGCAGGACGCGTGGAAGCCGCGCCACGACCTGACTCTTAATCTGGGGCTGCGTTACGACGTGCAGCTCCTACCCCGTCCCGTACGGACGGACGCCGACAACTTCGCGCCGCGCGCGGGGCTCGCCTACTCGCCCGACTTTCTCGGCCGCGACCACCGCACGGTTCTGCGCGCCAGCTACGGCATCTTCTTCGACCGGCTGCCGCTGCGCGCCACTTCGAACGCCTTGCAGCGCGACGGCTCAAAGTACCGTCTGGCCGTGCTCCCGTTCGGCGCCGCGGGCGCGCCCGCGTTCCCTTCGAGGTTGGAAGCCTTCCCCGAAGGGCTGCTCGTCAGCGTCATGACCATCGACCCTCGCGTCCGCAGCGCCTACAGCCAGCAGGCGAGCCTGCAAGTCGAGCGCGAGCTGTCGGGCGCGATCTCTTTCTCAGTCGGCTATCTGCACGTGCGCGGCGAGCACATCATCCTCTCGCGCAACGTCAACGTGCCGCGCTTCCCGGCCTCGGCGGGCGTCTTCAATCTCGGCCGACCCGATTCGCGCTTCGGCAACGTCTCGCGCTACGAGTCTTCGGGCGACAGTTACTACGACGGGCTGCTCGTCTCCTTCCACAGGCGGTTTAGCCGAAGGGCTCAAGCGCGCGTCTCCTACACGCTCTCGAAGGCGATTGACGACGTGGGGGGCGCCTTCTTCTTCTCGCCGCAGGACAACTTCAATTTGAGAGACGAACGGGGCTTGGCCGACAACGATCA
>JBJMGQ010000014.1:0-8946 GCA_045807845.1 Pyrinomonadaceae bacterium
GCGAGCGGGCCGAGGCACGCCGCTGGCTCGGCGTCGAAGACGGGCGGCCGGTCGTCGTCTTCGCGGGCGCACTCGGACACGACCACAATAAGGGCTTCGACACGCTCTGGCGCGCTTGGCGCGAGCTGTCGGCTTGCCCCGGGTGGGACGCTCTGCTGGTCGTGGCGGGCGGCGGGCGCGGCCTCGAACTCTGGCGCAGGCGTGTAATCGACGCGGGGCTCTCCGACAGCGTACGGTTCCTCGGCTTCAGCGAGCATCTGGCCGAGGTGTTCGCGGCGAGCGACCTGCTCGTCAGCCCTGTTCGTTACGAGGCGTACGGGCTGAACGTCCACGAGGCCGTGTGCCGCGGCGTCCCCGCGATGGTCAGCCGCAGCGCCGGCGTCGCCGAACGCTACCCCGCCGCGCTCTCCGAGATGCTGCTGCCCAACCCGGAGGACGCCGCCGACCTCGCCGCGCGGCTCCTGCGCTGGCGGCGCCTGATGCAGAGTTGGAAGGAGGGCTTCGAGCCCTTCGCCGCGCAGCTCAGCCGCCGCGCCTGGACGGATGTGGCCGCCGACCTCGTCGCGCTAGCCGAAGAGATGACCGAGTACGTATGAGCAGGACGAGAAAGTTTATTGGCGGCATCGGCTTTGGCTACGTCGGGCAGTTGCTGACCACACTGATCGGGCTGTGGATGACGCCGTTTCTATTGAGACGGGTCGGACAGCACGACTATGGCCTGTGGATCGTTGGCGCGCAGGTCACGGCCTACCTGATGCTGTTGGACTTGGGCGTGGTGGCGCTGCTGCCGCGCGAGGCCGCGGCGGCGGCGGGGCGGCAAACGGCGATGGGGACAACGGACGAACTGTCGCGGGTGGTGGGGCGGACGGCGCGGCTCGTGTTATGGCAGACGCCATTGGTCGCCGCCGCCGCGCTCGCCACGTGGCTCTTCTTCGTGCCGGCCGAGTGGGGGCCGCTCCGCCCCGTGCTCGGCGTCGTGCTCGCGTGCGTCGTCGCGACGTTCCCACTGCGCATTCTTCATGCGACGCTCCACGGGTTGCAGGACATGCAGTTCCTCGCGCAGACGCAGATCGTCGCGTGGCTCATGGGCGTGTCGCTCACAATCGCGCTCGTGGCGCGCGGCGCAGGGCTCTACGCGCTGGCCGTCGGATGGGTCGCGACGCAACTGCTAGTGCTGCCCGCGCACTTCTTCCGCCTGCGACAACGGTTCCCCGGCACGTTCCCGGCGCGTCTGCCGCGCCTGCCGTGGGAAGAGGCGCGCCGGCAGCTCGCGCGCGGCGGGTGGACGAGCATCAATCAGATTGCCGCGACCCTCCTCTTCGGCACGGATGTGTTGATGATCGGGAAGCTTCTGGGGCCGGCGGCCGTCGTCCCATACGCCTGCACGCTCAAGCTCGCGGGCGTGCTCTCGAACCAGCCACAGATGCTCTTGCAGATTGCGATCCCCGCGCTGAGCGAGCTGCGCGCAGGGGCGCCGCGCGAGCATGTCGCGCGCGTTTGCACGGCACTCGGGCAACTGATGCTGCTGGTGAGCGGCGGGGTTGTGTGCGTGGTGCTGGCGGTCAACCGCGGGTTCGTCGAGTGGTGGGTCGGGGCGGGGCAGTACGCGGGGGGGGCGCTGACGCTCCTCGTCCTGCTCGGCATGGTCTTGCGCCACTGCAACCTCGTCGTCGGCTACATCCTCTTCGCCTTCGGCGGGCACGACCGGCGGCTCGCGCTGACGGCGCTTGCAGATGGCTTGGTGACGGTCGCGGCGCTCTTTGCGCTGACGCGCCTGTTCGGGCCAACGGGGGCCGGGGCGGGGCTCTTGGCCGGTGTGTGTGTGGTGAGCCTCCCGGCGAACCTGTTGGCGCTCGCGCGCGCGGGCACTGTGACCCCGGGCGGGCTCGCGCGCGCGCTCGCCCCTTGGTTCTGGCGCTTCCTCCTGCTGGCCGGGCTCACGGCGCTTCTTGCGCTAAACTTCACACCGGCGAAGTTTTACCAACTCTCTGCGGTGAGCCTTTTGACGGCTGGCATCTACGCTGCGGTAATGTTGCCAGTGGCGCTACGCGACCCGCTCGGCAGTTACCTGCGGCCGAGGCTTGAGTCGCTCGCGCTACGACTCAGACGCGTCGCGCGCACGACCAACGCGGCCTGAGGTTTTGATGGTGACGAACGGCGCTGGCTCCACAGTCTCCGTGGTCGTGCTCAGCTACGACCGCCCCGCGCTGCTTCGCGAGGCGCTCGACTCCATCGCCGCGCAGTCGCACACGCCGTTTGAGATTATCCTCGTCGATAACCACAGCCCTTCCAGCGAGGAAGTGGCGCGCGTGGCCGCGGGGCGGGCGCGCGTACGGCTCGTGCAGAACCCCCGCAACCTCGGCTTCGCCGCCGGGATGAATCGGGGGATTGCGGAGGCCGCGGGCGAATACGTCTACCTCACCGAAGACGACATCGTGCTCGACCGCGACTGCATCCGCCACCTCGTCGAGTATGGGAAAGGCGCGCCGGGGTTCGGCCTCCTCTCGCCGGTGATGTACAACAAGGCTTTGGGGACGATCCGCTTCGCCGGGGCCGAGGTCACCCTCGGGGGCGTCTACCGCAAGAAGGTTCATGGGGAGGGCGAGACCGACCGCGGGCAATTCCGCGAGCCCTTCGACGTGACGAATGTGGACGGAGCCGTCATCTTCGCGCGGACGAAGTTCCTCAAGCGTCTCGGCGGCTTCCGCGAAGAGTTCTTCATGTATGTCGAGGCGGTCGAGTTGTGCGCGCGCGTGTCGAAGGCGGGTGGCCGGATGACGCTCGTGCCGCAGGCGAAGGTCTATCACTTCGAGCCGCCGCCGGGTGCGAACACCTCGGCGGAGTTTGCCTTTCACCGGCTGAAGAACTTCTTCTCGCTCTACCTACTCCACGCGCGAGCGCGCCATCTCCCGGAGTTCTTCTGCCGCTACGCTTTGCTTGGTCTGCCGCGCGCCGCGGGCAACGGGAGCCTGCGCCCTTTCCTGCGGGCGCTCTTCTGGACTGCGCGGCGTGCGCCGTCGCTCCTGCGCGAGAGGCTCTCCTTCAATGACGAGTAGCGTAAAACAGTCTGAGGGCGGAGGCAGCAATCTCGACATGTTCATTCTCGATCAGGACAGGCTGGCGCGACTGAGCGCGGAGCATCGCGACGCTTACTCTTCCGCCGCCCCCTTCCCGCACGTCGTCATTGATGACTTCCTTCCGGCGGAGACGCTCCGACCCGTCGCCGATTCTTTCCCCAAGCCGGGGGAGGTTGCATGGCAGGTGTTCGACAATCCGCGCCAGAAAAAACTGGCCTTCGACGACGAGCGGCGGATCACAGCGGCTGCGCTCTGGCTCCTTTATCAACTGAACTCCGCGAGGTTCATGGAGTTTCTGGAACACCTGACGGGCATCGAGGGGCTCATCCCCGACCCCTATTTCGTCGGCGGCGGGCTGCATCAAATCGAGCGCGGCGGGTTTCTCAAGATACACGCGGACTTCAACCGGCACCCTAAATTCAAACTCGACCGGAGGCTCAATCTGCTCCTCTTCCTGAACGAGAACTGGAAGGATGAGTACGGGGGACACCTCGAACTCTGGGACGCGGAGATGACGCGCTGCGTCCAGCGCATCCTGCCGACCTTTAACCGCTGCGTCATCTTCAGCACGACCGACTCCTCCTTCCACGGCCACCCCGAGCCGCTCGCCTGCCCGCAGGAGACGACGCGAAAATCGCTCGCGCTTTACTACTACAGCAACGGGCGGCCGGACGAAGAGGCGTCCGCCGACCACGGGACGCTGGTGCGGCCGCGGCCGGGCGAGGTCATCCACGGGCTGAACGGGCGCACGATGACGCACTCGCTGAAATCCGTCCTCCGGCGCCTCGTCCCGCCCATCGTCGCCGACATCGGCGGGCACCTGAAAAGGAAGTCATAAGTTTGGGATGACAGTCTCCGAGTGGGTGTTCTTTAAGTACTACGCGGCGCGGACGCTGGGCCGGATGATCCGCTGGCTGTCGAACTGGCGTGAGGTCTGGTCGGCTTACCGCGCCAGCCTCCCGCCACCGCCGCTGCGATTCCGCGAAGGTTTTACGCTCCACCATGGGCGGCTCGACAGCCCCGTCTCGCTCCTGCGCGAAGTCTTCGGCGAACGCCACTACAGGCGCCACATCGAAAGACCTCTGGACGGGGTGCTGATCGACATCGGCGCAAACATCGGGGCCGTCACACTCGACTGGGCGAGCCGTTCGAGTCGCCTCCACATCCACGCCTACGAGCCGAACCCGGCGACCAACAGGATGCTGCGACATAACGTCGAGGTCAACGGGTTGACGGACAGGGTGACCGTACATCACGAAGCGGTCGGCCGTGAGTCCGGCCAGCTACGACTGTGGACGAACGTGCACAGCATGGCTACCACCGCGTACAGTGATGCGCCGCCGGTACCCGAAGCCGTCGCCACCTACGTTCCGCTCGTTGACTTAAACGAGGTCGTCAGGCGGACGGGCGGCCGGCCCATAGCCCTTTTGAAGATTGACACCGAGGGCGGGGAGGCGGACGCTCTGGAGGGCGCGACCCCGGCGACGCTCGGCACCTTGCGGCAGGTCATCCTCGAATACCACGATAAGCTCTGTCCGAACGCTTCGGGGCGTTGCCGGAAGGTGCTGGAACAGGCGGGCTTTTGCTGTCTCGTGCGCCCGATGAACGCAGACCACGGGTTAATCTATGCGCGCCGTGAGAGGGAGTCGTAGGCGTCGGCGGGGCGTGGAGTTGCGAGGGTTAAAGACGGATGATTCCTTTTCTGAAAAGTCTCATTCTCGACCCCTATCCGCTCCGCACGGTTGCGCTGAGGTTCGCCCGAAAATTCAATCTTGGGAGCTACCTTTCTCGCCTTGAGAACGGGCTTGTCGAGCGCCCACATTACGGCTACTGCATGTATCAGGGCGCGTTGCTGGCGAAGAGACTCGGCCACCGGCGCGTCAGCGTGATCGAGTTCGGGGTGGCCGGAGGAAAGGGGTTGCTCAATCTTGAGTACCATGCGGAGGAGACATCGCGCGCCCTCGGAATCGAGATTGACATTTACGGCTTCGACACGGGTAAGGGGCTGCCCGCCCCGGTCGATTACAGGGATCTGCCATATCACTGGCAGGAAGGCTTCTTCGCGATGGACGCGGAGAGACTACGCTCAAGGCTGAAGAAGGCGAAGCTGGTGCTGGGCGACATCCGCGAGACGGCGCGGAGTTTTTGCGCGGAGTACGACCCCGCTCCGGTCGCCGCCGTCATGCACGACTTCGATTACTACACTTCAACCGCCGCCGCGCTCGAAATGTTCGAGTCCCCCGAGAGGTATTTTCTGCCGCGCGTGTTCTGCTACTTTGACGATGTCATCGGCAGCGAGACGGAGCTGTACAGCGACTACACTGGAGAGCGCCTCGCCATCCGAGAGTTCAACCAGACGCATCGGAACAAGAAGATCGCCGCCCCCTATCACCTGCTGACGCGACGCATCAGGGAGACGTGGCACCATCAGATTTTTATCTACCACGACTTCGCGCACAGCCGCTACAACGATTTTGTGAGCGGCGAGAATCAGCAACTCCCTCTGCCTTGACACCGGGCGCAACGCGCGGCCCGTCGGACGACCCGGTGTCAGGCACAGTCGGCGAATGACTTTAAATGGATCGACAGCTTTTGTGTACGGGGTGAGCGCAGGTTGCGGTGGCCTCGGACTTCAGGCGGCCACGGCGCTGACGGCGCTGGCCGTCGGCGGCCCCCGCGTTCATGCATTTGGCCCGGGGCGCGTCAGCCGCTGGCCCCTCCCCGGGGCCGAGCCGGAGGTCATCTGGCATAAGTCGCCGCGCTTCAACCCCGAGTGGGCCTATAGCTACACGTGGTCGCGGTGGTACCAAGGGCACTATCAGCTTGAGTGCGACCGCCGCCTCGGGGCGTGGGCGGGGGCCGGGGTCGAGCGCTTGAGGCCGCAGCGCTGCTACGTCTTCACTCAGGTCGGACTGGAGACGCTACGCTGGGCGCGCGCTCACGGCGTCCAAACCGTGCTCGACAACCCGAACGGGCATATACGTCACTACCGTGAGGTCTTTCAGGAGGAGTCGCGCCGCTGGTGCGGGACGGCGCACATCGGGCACCCGACCGAGGCCGCGGTCGAGCGCGTGGAGGAGGAGTACGAACTGGCCGACAGCATCCGAGTCTCCTCCGAATGGGCGAAGCGGTCAATGATTTCGCGCGGGGTGCCCGCCGAAAAAATTCAAGTTATCGCGCAGCCGCTGAACCTCTCTCGGTTTACCGCGGGCCGCGAGTTGAAACCTGCGGATGGGCCGCTGCGCGTGTGCTATGTCGGCAACCTGAATCTGGCGAAAGGCTTCCATTACCTGCTGCGTGCACTCCGGGCGTGTGGTGCCGGGGCCACCTTAGAGATCGTCGGCGCGACGGGCAGTCGACCGAGCAGACTCCTCTTCGAGAAGGAGAGTCGCGGCTTAAGTGTGAAAGCGGCGCCGGGCGATCCCCTCCCTGCCTACAGGCGTGCGGAAGTGTTCGTCTTCCCCAGTCTGCATGACGGCTTCGGATTCGCCCCCGCCGAGGCGATGGCCTGCGGCCTACCCGTCGTCATCACCAGAGAAAGCGGCGCGGCGGACTGGGTGCAGGACGGACGGGCGGGATGGGTAATCCCGCCGCGCGAGGTTGACGCGCTTGCCGAGGTGCTAAAGGAGGCGGCGCGCCGCCGCACCGAGCTTCCGCGCATAGGCGCGCGGGCGCGCGCGGAAGTAGAGAGGCGCGGAGGCCCCGCGCAACTCGAAGAGTTGCACAAGTGGTTCTACAACGGCGATGGAGGCACGCACGCGGGCGCACTGCTTCAAACACGCCCGTGAGATTTCGAGAATGAGCCTGATTCAAGAGACAGCACGCATGGCGGCGGGAATTGTCGGGCGCGAGTCGCGGCTGGTGCGGAGAATGCGCCCAGCTTACGAGTCGTTTCTCGATTGGTCGAGCGGGGGGCGAGGCATCGCGTGGCCGATCAACGATGTCACGTACCGGGTTGACCCGCGTCATCGCCACCGGTTAGGGCAGAGCTACGATGCCTCCGTCGCGGCGTTTCTCCGCGAGCGGGTCGAGCCGGGTGCGGTGTGTCTCGACGTAGGGGCGAACGTCGGCGTCTACGTCCTACAGTTCGCGCACTGGTCAGCCCCTTCGGGGCAAGTCATCGCTTTTGAACCTAATCCCGGCGCGCGCGCCGTCCTCGAAAGGCACATACGGCTCAACTGCCTCGCGAGCAGGGTCACGGTCGTCCCGGCCGCCGTGACGGCGAGCGCCGGAAACGCAACCCTCTATGCAGCAGGCGCCGACGGCATGAGTCGTCTCAACGAACCTAACAGCGCCATCGCGCAGCGCGTTCGGGAGATCACGGTCGAGACGCTGACGCTGGACGAATATTGCGAGAGCGAGGGCGTATTGCCGGACTGGCTCTTTATCGATATCGAGGGCTTTGAAATCGCCGCGCTCGAAGGGGCGCGGAACCTCATTGCAGCCAGAGGCCGGGAGATGGGGATGATCGTTGAGATGCACCCGAACATCTGGTCTTCTGCCGAGACGGATCGCGCACAGCTTGAGCGCCTGTTGGGTGAGTTGGGGCTCGACCCTGTGCCCCTCACGGGGCAGACGGACGCGCTGGGCGAGCACGGGATCGTCTACCTCTCACGGCGCTAGTGCTTATTAACGGCGGTAACAATTAAAGGGATGGACTGGCACCTCATCACGTGTGAGTACACGCCGCGGGTCGGAGGCGTGGCAGACCACACGCGCCTCGTCGCGGAGGGGCTCGCGGCGGAGGGCGACCGCGTGTGTGTGTGGTGCCCGGCCGACGTTGGCGAAATGCCGACGCCTTCGGGCGGCGTCACAGTCTGCCGTGAGTTGGGGCGCTTCCGCCCGTCGGACTTGCGCCGCGCGGGGCGCGCGCTCGACCGGTTCGCCGCGCCGCGCCGGCTGCTGGTGCAGTGGGTGCCGCACGGGTACGGCTATCGCTCGATGAATGTCTGGCTCTGCCTCTGGCTTTGGGGGCGTGCGCGCCTTTGCGGCGACGACCTCACCATCATCGTCCACGAGCCCTTCCTCGCCTTCGGGGAAGGCTCGCGGCGGCAGGACGCGGTAGCACTCGTGCACCGGCTGATGACGACGGTGCTGCTCTCGGCGACGCGCCTTGTCTGGACGACGATACCGAAGTGGGAGGCGTGCTGGCGCCCCTACACGCTCGGCCGTCGCGTGCCGTTCGGTTGGCTCCCCGTCCCAAGCACCACGCCCGTCGTTGCGACCGCAGAGGAGGCCGCCGCGACCCGCGCCCTCTACGCCCCCGCGGGTGTTATGCTCGTCGGCCACTTCGGGACTTACGGCGAGGTCATCGCGGGGACTCTCAGGGAGCTTCTGCCACGACTGCTATCTAACGAAGAAGCGCGCTGCGCGGTGCTTCTGTTGGGACGCGGAAGCGAAGCGATGCGCGCGGAGTTGTTGCGCACGCACCCGGAACTGGCGGGACGGATTCACGCCACGGGCACGCTTCCGCCCGAAGCGCTCTCGCGCCACCTCGCGGCCTGCGACCTGCTGTTGCAGCCGTACCCCGACGGCGTCAGCACCCGCCGCACGAGCGTCATGGCCGGCCTCGCCCACGGCCTCGCGGTCGTCACGACAAAGGGACGGCTGACCGAGAGCCTCTGGCAAGAGAGCGGCGCGGTGTTGCTGACAGATCCGGGGGACGTGGCCGGCATGGCGAGAGCCGTGTGTGAGCTGCTCAGCGACGCGGCCAAGAGGGAAGGGCTGGGCGAGTTGGCGCGCGCGACTTACAGGCTACATTTCGACCTGCCGCACCTGACGGCAAAGCTCCGCGAGGGTCACACGGAGAGCGAACCACGTGAACTCGGCGCGGCGCCGACGACCGTATGATGAATCAAGCGCGACTCCC
>JBJMGQ010000015.1:0-5909 GCA_045807845.1 Pyrinomonadaceae bacterium
CGCCATCGTCTCGTAGACGTGGCCGATGCTCTCGCCCGAAATCCAGCCGACGAACTGGCCGCGCAGCTCGCCTTCGAGGAGCTTGAGGGCCGCTGCGCCTTCCGTCTCGGGGAAGGTGGCGGCGCCGTAGTTGATGTTGACGGCGAAGGGCGTGTGCGTCTGTCGTATGAAGTTGAGGAAGGCGCTCCCCTCCTTGAGATGCTTGGGGATGTTGTTGATGTAGACGACGGGCACGACGAGCGGCGAGTTGAAGATGGGCACATCGCGCGCGCCCTTGTACTTCTCGACGAAGGCTTCGGGCGGCTCGGCGTTGAAGGGGTAGAGCGAACGTTCGGCCGCCGGCTTCTCGTAGCTGTCCCAGAACGTCTCCGAGATGTTCCAAGGCACGAGGAAGTCGCGCCCTGCGAGCGCGGGGCGGCGCCAGAGCGCGGGCGTCGCGTCGGGTGTAGAGAGTTTTTCGAGCAGCGGAGTTAAAGGAGTTCGCTTCGCGGCCCAATCGCTCAAGACTCTCTGCGCGTGGAAGGGCGGCTTGCGACGGCCTTCGGGACGAAAGGCCGGGTCGTCGGTGACGAGCACGCAATCGACCTGACGATGCGCGGCGGCGGCCTTCTCGATCTCGATGGTGAGACGCGCGGGCCCTTTCTTCAGAGAGGCCGCGGGCGAGCCGTCCCAGGCGAAGGCCCAGCCCCAGTACATGCTCACCTCGTCGTGCGGGTCTATCACATCACGCGCGCCGAACTCTTGACGGAAGACCTCGCGCCCCTGCTGCGTGAGCCGGACGGTGAAGCTCTCATCCTTGCCCGCCCAGTCGGCGTAGCGCGCCCAGACGCGGTAGTCGCCGTCGCGCGGGATTTCCACGTCTTGAAAGAGCGTGGCACGCGTCTCGTCGGGCGAGGCCGCGACCGAGTTCCACTCGCTCTCGCCGCCCTGCGACCACTCGGCCGAAACGCCCGGCCCGTTGATGCTCCACCCCGGCGCCTTCTCGCGCGAAAGGTTCTGCCACACGGCGTTGATGCGCGGCTCGTTGCGCGCGTCCAGCGAGAGCCCGCCCATGTTCTCGGCCTCGTACCAGAGATACTCGAAGCGCCGCGCGTTGTTCGGCTGCGGGTTACCCTGCGCAACAACGCGTGGATTCAACGCGGAAAGAAGGATGGCGAAGGCGTTGAATGAAGCGAGTAGAAACTTAAACAGTCTGCTGTGCAGCATGCGTTGATAATCGCCGATTGGAAGTCGCGGCGCAAAGCTTCATAAATGAAAAAGGGGAGCGCGGCGGCTCCCCTCTCCGACAGTTCTTTGATGAAAGCTTCAGCCAAGCTCGTCCACACACTCCGCGAGCTGGAGCTGGCGGCAGGTGTACATGGGCGTGTCGCGCAGCGTGTAGCGGCTCGCCTTCGACTCGCGCAGCTCCTGCACGAGGTCGAGGAAGTCGGACGGCTGGTCGGTCTCGAACGCGACGACGAACTCCTGATCGTCGAGGCCGAAGGAGTAGGTTGTGTGCAGCTTCACCGAGCGGTATTTAGAGCCGACGCGGATGTGCTCGTCCATCATCTCCTGCCGCTGCTCGACGGGGAGCCCGTACCACTCGCGCGTCTTCACGAACGGATAGACGAAGAGGTACTTCGACTGACCGGGCACGATGTGCAGGCGGTCTTCGACGTGCTCGGGGTTATCCTTGTCGATGTACATCGAGCGCTTGGTCATCGAGAGGAACGACTGACTTACGTCGAGGTAACGGCCGAGCCCCGTCGCGTTCAGGCGCGCGGACATCTCCTGAAACGGGTCGAGCGAGTAGCCGATGCGCCAGATCATAAAGTCCACGTTCGAGCGCAGGCCGACGATGGAGTAGCAGTGCATCAGCAGCGTGCGCCGATACGACTCGTAGACTTCGACGAACTGGCGCTTGGCTTCGAGCTTGGCCTGCGCGTCGAGCATGCGCCACTCGGGGCGCGTCTTGTAGAAAGTGAAGGTGACGAACTGGCGGGCGATCTTGGCCTTGTCAGGCTGCTCGGGCTGCTCCGCCCCACGCTCGGCTTTGTCGGCCAGCCGCAGCGTCGGGCGTCCCGCGCCGGCCTGCTCTTGTTCCGTGCTCATGGTCTTACTTCCTCAAGATGATCAAATAAGGGGTTGAAGGGCTGTCTCTCACTGCGCGCGTGCGCCGCTAACAGACGAGTATGAGAACCTATCGGGGCGAGACGTATTGTGCGTCGCGCCGCGCAGGATTGCAAACCGCCGTGCGCGCCCACGCGCAGCCTCCTTCAAACTCTCGCGGCCTTACGTTATACTCGCCCCGTTCTTTCATTCCGACGGACAAACAGCACGGTCTTCAGACCGTAGCCTTCGAGCGCATGAAACTTTATAAGATAGCCTTCGTGGCCCTCGCCGCCCTCATCTTCGCCGCCGCCTGCAACAGCACGCAGACCGCGCCGAACTCCAACACCAACGTGCGACCTTCCGCCGCGACCGCAGCGACGCCCGCCCCGGCCGCGACGCCCGACGAGCTGGCCTCGGCCGCCGCCGACTACTCGCAGTTCTGCATCAAGTGCCACAAGGCCGACGGCACCGGCGGCACGGTCGAGCTGGACGAGGGGCAGAAGATGAAGGTGCCGAGCCTGCGCGAACACGGCCTGAAAGATCCCGACGCGCACCTCGCCAAGCAGATCGCCGAAGGCGGTGACGACATGCCCCCCTTCAAGAAGAAGCTCGACCAACCGCGCATCGACAACCTCGTCCGCTACATCCGCCGTGAGTTCCACGGCCGCACGACCACCGCGCCGACGGGCACCGCCACGCCCGCGCAGCCGTCACACTAAACGCTCCGGCGCGCCTGTGCTATTCTTGCACCGGCCGAGCCGCCCACACGCACCCGTAGCTCAGTTGGATAGAGCGTCTGACTTCGAATCAGAAGGTCGAAAGTTCGAGTCTTTCCGGGTGTATTTATGAAGTCAATAAATAAGGGCAGCTATGTGGCTGCCCTTATTTATTTTGTGTGCCTACAGTGTGCCAAGACTCAACCAATGAAGAGAATTGTTTGGCAGAAATATCTGGACACATAATCCCTTTTGTGATTAGTAGGATTCTACGTGGACGTGGGAAAAATCGAGAGGCAATACTTGAGCGTTAACTAACCATGAGGTCATAGATTCATGTTACACAGTTCAGCAATCCGCGTCTTAATGATGGCCGCAGTCGTGGTCTCGATTTTACTGCCCCGTGAAGTTCTGGGAGCCGGCATTGTAAAACGGGTCGTCTTCCCGAAGGGCCGGGCGACGGTCAGCTATCGCGGAAAGTTGCCGCTCCACGTCGATTACGATGCCTACTATTTTCCGGCGAAAAAGATGCAGACGCTGACCGTTAAGCTCGCTTGCGACGACGCGGAAGCTTATCTCGCGATTTACGAGACAAAGGAATTAGGCCCTGACGAAGACACCATCTTGGGAAACGACAAACGCTCTCGTGAATGGACAGGGCAGCTCCCCGTCAAGGGCGAATACAGTGTGCAGGTGTACGACGCATCGGAGAATGGAATCAATCGCGCGGCTTACACAGTCGAAATCTCGCTTCGTTGAAGACTTTAGACTTTAACGGTATCTCGGCATTTGCGCTCCTCACGGTGAAAACGGATTCGGCAAAACTGTCAGCTTCCCTGGCGTCTGAAATAATAACTCGTACCTCGCGCTGCTGATGGCATCGGTCGCCCAGTTGGTTGCGATCTGCACGCGAATCGTCTTCGCCTTGCAATAAAGCTGCAACCAAAGCGCCGGTGACTGAGGTTACTATCCGTCTCACCTAACGGGCGTTCCTTCTGAGAACGAGTGAAACTTTGGGGCAGGCCACGCGAGTGGTCGTAGGCGTCGGGGGTGGGGGCCCCCGGCGCCTTTCTTTTTTGGCGGCGCGGCCGTCTAAGACTCTTTTAATAGGGTGACCGGCTGGCCGACGGCGATGCGGCCGGGGCGCAGCACGCGCGCGTAGAGGCGGGAGTGGCCGGGTTGAATTTTTTGTGAGATGCGTTTGAAGTCGCCTTTGCGGAAGGAGTCCCTGATGGTCTTGCAGGGCGCGGTGTAGCTCGTGATTTCGACAATCGCCTCTGCGCCGAGCGCGAGCCGCGCGCCCGGAGCCAGCCGCGACCAGTCGAGGCCGACGACGGTCAGGTTCTCGCCGACCGAGCCGGGGAAGATCGGATGCCCCTCGGCCTGTAGCTCCAAGACTCGTTCGAGCGCGAACAGGCACAGGGCACGCTTCGGGCCGCCGTGGTAGCGCAGGTCTTGCTGGCGGTCACCTTCGAGCCCTCCCTGCGTGAGCACGGCCTCGCGCACGGCGAGCTTCGGCACGCCGCCGTCCGAGACGTTGAGTTGAAATATTCTTCCTTCCACTTCCAACAACCTCTGCCTCCATTCAAAATTTATCGCGCGTGCGCGCAGACGATGCGCTCCGTCAACTCGGCCAGAGTCGCGCGCGTGTAGACGGGAAGCCCCGGGGCTGCCGCTTCCAGTCCCGCGTCGCGCCACCAACGCTCGAAGCGCGCGCGGCTGTCAGGGTCAATTCCTTCACCCAAGTCCGAAAGATAGAGCGCGGACGCAACGGGCAGCACACGCCGCGCAGTGGTCTTGATCTTCAGAACGTCCGTGCGCGCGACCAGCACCGTGAAGTCTGCCTCGAAGGAGCGCAGGAAGCTGTTGCCCTCGACGACGACGCCCGGGGCCTTCACGCGCGCGAGCGCGGCGCGAAAGCCCGCCTCGACCTGAGCGTCGGTCACGACCGCCCAGTGAACTTCAGACGCGCCCGCGTCCCAGTAGCGCCCTGTGTCCTTGCCCTGCGCGTAGGTCTCTGCGCGGCCGGAGCGCACGACCGGCTCCGCGCCGAGCAGGTGCGCGACGCAGCAGGCGTGCGGGTCTCGGCCACAGGAGCGGTAGTGCCCGCGCGTCATCTTCAGAGCCTCCCACCCGCCGAGCGCGCGCAGCAGCTCGCAGACGAGCGTCGTCTTGCCCGAGTTCGAGTTGAAGCCGCCGACGGCGATGATGGTGGGTCTCACGCCCGCGAGTATAACCCTCGAAAAATCGACCGGGAAAAGTTCTCTGAAAAAAGTGCTTGACAGCACAAAGTAGTCTGCGTATATTCACACCGTCGCCCGCACCGCGGGCCGACCGGTTGAGAAGAAGAGAGACTTCAAAGATGACGACGAACTCGAACATAGACAGACGCGCGACGGCGACCGGCACGAAGGCCGCCGGCCTAACGTCCGCCCCGTATCAGGGCGCGAGCGAGCGGGGCGTCGTCTGTCTGAGTGAGTCGGCCTTTAATCATGGCGGCGGACTCATTAGGCGCCAAGCCCTTCGACCCGAAGGTTGGGCGCGCAAAGATCGTCGGCAGTTACACAATTGATTCAGCGGGGGGCGGCCTCCCGCTCCCCAAATCTCGAAACAGTTCGTAGAGACTTGCGTGGAGCGGGCCTGCTTCCTCTAGGGAAGCCCAAGGGCCCGCTCCTTTTATTTTGCTATTTGACAACCGAATTACCTTGAGGGGATGAAGGCGGGGAGAGTTTCCCGTTTCCCGCCTTCATCAATTTTTTGATCGACGTTCTTATAAATACGCAACGCGCACTAGACGCCGACTTGGCACGGCAGCAGCCTGTAAAGCTGTGGCTCTTCATTGAGCGTGGGGGTTCGAATCCCCCCTGGTGCATCCTGGAAGGTTGGGCACGGGTATGCCAAGCAGTCCCGAAAACTGTCGGAGCTAAAAGCTTCTGTGGGTTCAACTCCCGCACCTTCCGCCAGATGAACCGATGAAGTATGAACGCTGAAGGATGAACTGAATACGGCATGGCTTACAGTTCATCGTTCATCGTTCCTACTTCATCGGTTCCCTCGAACCCGTAGCTCAGATGGATCAGAGCGCAGGTCTGCGACGCCTGA
>JBJMGQ010000016.1:0-4423 GCA_045807845.1 Pyrinomonadaceae bacterium
AACGGCCGTCGTGGTCGCGTGCTGCGCGGCGTCAACAACCGCCCGCTCAAGTCTCTGTCGGACACCTTGAAGGGCAAGCAGGGGCGCTTCCGCCAGAACCTGCTCGGCAAGCGCGTTGACTACTCGGGGCGCTCGGTCATCGTCGTCGGGCCGGAACTCAAGCTGCACCAGTGCGGCCTGCCGAAGAAGATGGCGCTTGAGCTGTTCAAGCCGTTCATCTACAACCAGCTCGAAAAGCAGGGCTACGCCGCCACCATCAAGCAGGCGCGCGAGATGGTTGACCGGCAGGAGCCGGTCGTGTGGGACATCCTCGAAGAGGTTATCCGCGAGCATCCCGTGCTCCTGAACCGCGCACCGACGCTTCACCGCTTAGGCATCCAAGCCTTTGAGCCGGTGCTCGTCGAAGGCAAGGCCATCAAGATTCACCCGCTCGTCTGCACGGCCTTCAACGCAGACTTCGACGGCGACCAGATGGCCGTCCACATTCCTCTGAGCCCCGAGGCGCAGATTGAGGCGGCCGTGCTCATGCTCGCCTCGAACAACATCCTCTCGCCCGCGTCGGGTCAGCCCATCGCGGTGCCTTCGCAGGACATCGTCTTGGGTTGCTACTACCTGACGAAGGACAAGCCGGGGGCAAAGGGCGAGGGTCGCGTCTTCGCTTCGATCAACGAGGTGCTCCTGGCGCTCGACGCCAAGGAGGTCACGACGCAAACGCCCATCAAGCTGCGCGTCACCGGCAACCTCATCGACCTGACGCAGGAGCACGACACGCAGGACGTGATGAGGGCCGCCGTGCAGGAGGACGTGCGCCGCGTCATCAACACGACGGTCGGCCGCGTCATCTTTAACGACCAGATTCCGAAGGGGCTCTCCTACATCAACGGCACCTTGAAGAAGAAGGGTCTTCAGTCGCTCGTCAACTACTGCCACCTCCGTCTCGGTCACGAGATGACGGTGAAGATGTTGGACGACCTGAAGTCGCTCGGCTTCCTCTACGCGACGCGCGCCGGCATCTCCATCGGCATCGACGACCTCGTCACGCCCGACGCCAAGAAGACGCTCGTGGGTCAGGCCGACAAGGACGTGATCGAGGTCGAGCGGCAGTACCGCGACGGCGTCATCACCAACGGCGAGCGCTACAACAAGGTCATCGCCATCTGGTCGGAGGTGACCGACAAGGTCGCGAAGGAGATGTTCCTCGCGATGGATGAGAAGGAGAAGACGGCCAAAGAGTCGAACCCGATTCTCATCATGTCGGACTCCGGCGCGCGCGGCACCGCGCAGCAGATTCGACAGCTCGCAGGGATGCGCGGCCTGATGGCGAAGCCCTCGGGCGAAATCATCGAGACGCCGATTCGCTCGAACTTCCGCGAAGGCTTAAACGTCCTTCAGTACTTCATCTCGACGCACGGCGCGCGCAAGGGTCTGGCCGACACGGCCTTGAAGACGGCCGACTCGGGCTACCTGACGCGCCGTCTCGTTGACGTGGCGCAGGACGTGATCGTCTCTGAGCCCGACTGCGGGACGCTGAAGGGCATCTCTGCTTCGGCCATCGTCGAGGGCGGCGAGGAGATTGAGAGCTTGCGCGACCGCATCATCGGCCGCACGGCGCTCGAAGACGTGATCGACCCTGTGGAGGGCGCGGTCATCGTCGCCTCGAACGACGAGATTAACGAAGACCTCGCGCAGGAGATTCAGCGCAGTGGTGTGCAGCGCGTCCGCATCCGCTCGGTGCTGACCTGCGAGTCGCGTCGCGGCGTCTGCATCAAGTGCTACGGCCGCAACCTCGCCACGGGCAAGGCCGTGGACATCGGCGAGGCCGTCGGCGTCATCGCCGCGCAGAGTATCGGCGAGCCGGGCACGCAGCTCACGATGCGCACGTTCCACATCGGCGGCACGGCGCGTCTGGAAGAGTCGTCCAAGCACGAAGCGCGCATGGACGGCACCATCAAGTACGTCGAGCTGAACGTCGTCAAGAACCGCCGCGGCGAGATCACGGCGATGAACCGCAACGGCGCGCTCATCATCATCGACGAGCGCGGCCGTGAAGTGGCACGCCACCAGATCGTCTACGGCGCGCACATCCACGTCGAGAACGGCGCACGCGTCAAAGAGGATCAGCTCCTCGCGACGTGGGATCCGTTCACCTTCGCCATCCTGACCGAGGTCGCAGGCACGATTAAGTATCAGGACTTGAAGGAGGGCGTGACGGTCGAGGAGGAGGTTGACGAGGTCACGGGACAGTCCCGCGTCGTCGTCAAGGACTCGCCCGACGAGAAGCGCCAGCCGCGTCTCGAAGTGCGCTCGGGCAACAAGGTCTTGAAGACCTACCAGATGCCCGTGCGCGCGAACCTGATGGTGCACGACGGCGACGAGGTCGCACCCGGCGACGTGATCGCCAAGATTCCGCGCGAGACGACGAAGACGAAGGACATCACGGGCGGTCTGCCGCGCGTCGTGGAACTCTTCGAGGCGCGCAAGCCGCGCGAGACGGCCGTGATGAGTGAGATCGACGGCACGGTCAAGCTCGGCGCCATCTCGAAGGGCAAGCGCCGTCTCATCGTCGTCGGCGACGACGGCGAGGAGCGCGAGTACGACATCCCGCGCGGCACGCACATCAACGTGCAGGAGGGCGACCGCGTTCGCGCCGGTGAGGCTTTGATGGACGGCCCCTTGAACCCGCACGACATCCTGCGCGTGCTCGGCATGAACCGTTTGCAGGAGTACCTCGTCAACGAGATTCAGGAGGTCTACCGCCTACAGGGCGTCAACATCAACGACAAGCACATCGAGGTCATCGTGCGTCAGATGTTGCGTTGGGTGCGCATCTCGGACGTGGGCGACACGGACTTCCTGCTCGACGAACAGGTTGACCGCTTCCGCTTCACCGACGAGAACGAGCGCATCACGGGCGTCGAAGGCGAGCCGGCGAAGGCCGAGCCGCTCCTGCTCGGCATCACGAAGGCTTCGCTCTCGACCGACTCGTTCATCTCGGCGGCCTCCTTCCAGGAGACGACGAGGGTTCTGACTGAAGCGGCCATCTCGGGGCGCGTGGACTACCTGCGCGGCCTCAAGGAGAACGTCATCATGGGCCGGCTCATCCCCGCCGGCACGGGCATGGACTTCTACCGCAACGTCAAGGTCGAGCGTGACACGACGGCCGAGGCCGCGCGCGAGGAGCAGCAGATGGAGAGCCTCTCCGACCTGCTCGGCGGCGTCGAGCCGCCCGCCATCGTCCCCGCCCGCGAGAAACTCGTCCCCGCCGCCGTTGACGCCGACGCCGACACAGACGCCGCCGACGCCACCGACGCGGGCAACGACGAGTAAACCCTCCAACCCTAACCCAAACGAAAAGACCGGCGCGGCCTCAAAGCCCCGCCGGTCTTTTCGTCTTGAGCTACTTCGGTTTGACTATTCGGCCGGCGGGTTCCAGTTCCCGGGGCCGTACCAATCGTTGACCAGACGGCCCATCAAATCTATGTTGGCCTGCTCTTCAAACGCGTAGGCCATGACCCCCGCGTAGCCGTTAGCCTTGAGCCATTGCACATCCTGATCCGGGTCGGAGGAGGGTCGGTCGGCCGTGAAACCGAGCGAGAGTTGGCCCTTGTTCAGGCCGACCTGCGTGTAGGGTTCGAGGCGCGACTGAGGGTCGCCGCCGTACGACATCTCCGCCCCGTAGTTGAGATTTCCGGCGAGCGTGTTGCCGTTCCACGTCGCCTGAAAATACCCGTAGTCACTCCACAGCGCCTTGGAGATGATCTTGTCCGGCATAATCTGGCGCATGAGCGTCGTGACCATAATCAGCGAGGTGTTGTTGGGCGAGCCGGTGCTGTATTCGTCGTCGATGTCGATGCCGTCGAGCCCGTACTTCTCGACCACCTCCGTCTTCAGGTATTGCGCAAAACTCATCGCGTCGCCTTCCGACGTGAACTCAGACCAGCCCACAGACTGCCAGCCGTTAGTGACGGTCAGCAGCACGGCGAGCCCTTTGCTCTGTAGGTATTTCACCGAGCCGTCGTCGAGCACCTGCTGAATGTTGTCGTTGAACGGTTGTGTGGTGGCCGGGTTGTTATTGTTGGCCCGGAGGTAGGGTTGCTCGGCGGCGGCATAATTGCCCGCGAAGATGCAGACCACGTCGAGGGCCGGACTGCCGTCGGCGAGGGTGTAGCCCGCGGCGTCCCTGAACTGCTGCGAGGATTGAGGGTTGATGTACGCCGTCATCCGTCCTTTGTCTATCATGGCGATATCCTTTTTTGCGAGCCTGCGGAGCAGGGCAACAGGTAACGACCGGTCAGGATGCACCTCTTAGACGCGCGAGCTTGCCGGGAGAATAGGTGCCGAACCGTTGACATCTAGTCCGCCACGGAAGGCAGAGCATCTGCCGGGGTGAACGACAGTCTGTAAAAAGGCTGGCGTGAGACTC
>JBJMGQ010000017.1:0-19333 GCA_045807845.1 Pyrinomonadaceae bacterium
CCCCGCTTCTGTCCGCGAGCGTTTCGCCGAGAAGGGCTGGATGTACGTGCGCAACTTCGGCGACGGCCTCGGGCTCGACTGGCGCACGGTCTTTCAGACCACGGAGCGCGCGGTCGTCGAAGAGCACTGCCGCCGCCACGGTATCGAGTTCGAGTGGAAGGACGGGGGCCGCTTGCGCACGCGCTCGGTGCGTCCCGCCGTGGCGCGACACCCGCGCACGAGCGAGATGGTCTGGTTCAACCATGCGACCTTCTTCCACGTCACCACACTCGAACCGCCCGTGCGCGAGCTGCTGATGCGCGAGTTCGACGAACGCGACCTGCCGACCAACACCTTCTACGGCGACGGGTCGCCGATTGAAGAGTCGGTAGCGGACGAGCTGCGCGAGGCATACCGGCAGGAGACCGTCGTCTTTCCTTGGCAGCGGGGCGACCTCCTCGTGCTCGACAACATGCTCACCGCGCACGGGCGTCGCCCCTACGCGGGCGAGCGCAGGATTCTGGTCGGCATGGCCGAGCCCGTCAGTCATGACGAGATTTCATACCGGTGAGGGCGTAGGCGTTTGAAGGGTCGGGGGAACAAGCGATGAACGTTAAGGCGGAGACAGGGATGAGCGAAGAGGTCTTTGAAGGCTTTCGGCTCTCGCCGCAGCAGGAGCACATCTGGCTGTTGCAGCAGGCCGGGCTGCGCCATGCTTTCCGCTGCCGTTGTGTCGTCGGCGTCGAAGGCATGCTCGACACGGAGAAGTTGAGAGCGGCGCTTAGGGCGCTCGTCCAGCGGCACGAAATCCTCCGCACCACGTTCCGCCGACTGCCCGGCATGGCCGTCCCCGTGCAGGTCATCGGCGGCGAAGACGCGGAGCCCTCCTTACGCGTACACGACCTCGGCGGCCTCGACACGGATGCGCGTGAGGCGCGCACACGCGAGCTGCTCAAAGAGGCGCGGCAGAGACCCTTCGACGACGAGCGCGGGCCGCTCGTCGAGTTCGACCTCCTGCGCCACGGACACACGCGTCACGCGCTCGTCGTCACGGCCTCGGCGCTCTGCACGGACGCGCCGTCGCTCCTCAACATCGTGCGCGAGATTGCGCGCCTCTACGCCGCCGGGACTGACGCGGCGGACTCAAGCGACGCGCCCGCACAGTACGCCGACATGGCCGAGTGGCAGAACGAGATTCTGGAGGGCACGGAGGGCGAGGTCGGCCGCGAGCACTGGCGCGCGCTCGACCTTTCGGCGGCCGTCGGGCTGAAGCTGTCGTTCGAGAAGCAGCACGCAAACACGGGCGCCGCACGGGAAGAGAACGGCGCGCGGCCGCACTCGGACGCACGGACAGTCTTCGAGCCGCACGCGCTCGGCCGCGAAGTCAACCCGCGCGTGGCGGAAGCGTTGCGCGCGCAGGCGTGCGAGCTGCCGTCGTTGCTGTTGGCGTGTTGGACGGCGCTGCTGTGGCGACTGACGGGACAGGCGGAGGTCGTCGTCGGTCTGCTGAGCAGCGACAGAAAATATCCAGAGCTGCGCGAGGCGCTCGGCCCCTTCGCCAAGAGCCTGCCCGTGCGCGCGTTCATCGAAGAAGGGAAGGCCCTCGGCGCGCTCGCCGGTGAGGTCGCCGAAGAGACGCGCGCGGCTGTCGGGCTTCAGGAATATTTTTCGTGGGAGCAACTCGACGGCGCGGCGTCTGCGCCGCCGTGCGCCTACGGCTTCTCCTACGACGAGCGCGCGACGGAGACACGCGCGGCCGTCAACGGCGTCAACTTCGCCGTCGAAGATGTGTATGCCTGCGTCGAGCAGTTCAAGGCGGCGCTCGGCTGCACGGAGACCGGCGGCGTGCTCTTGACCGAGATGCTCTACGACGGCGCGGCGCTGAGTGCGGAGGACGCCGCGCGGCTGCTTGACGAATACCACGCGCTGCTTGAGAGCGTCTCCGTGAATCCGCGCGCCGCCATCGGCGAGCTACGATTCGTCGGCGAGATGGAGCGGCGGCAGTTGCTCTTCGAACTCAACGAGACGCAGAGGGATTTCGGCGAGGCGCTGTGTATCCACGAACTCTTCGCGCGGCAAGCGGCGAGCACGCCCGCCGCGACCGCAGTCGTCTACGAGGGCGAGAGCCTCACCTACGCCGAGCTTGATGCGCGCGCTAATCAACTCGCACAACGGCTGCGCCGTCTCGGCGTCGGCCCCGAAGTGGTGGTCGGCCTCCTGTTGGAGCGTTCAATCGAGATGTTGGTCGCGCTGCTCGGCGTGTTCAAGGCGGGCGGCGCCTATCTGCCGCTCGACCCGCTCTACCCGCGCGAGCGTCTGGCCTTCATGCTCGAAGATGCGGGCGTCGAAGTGCTCGTCCGGCAGGAGCACCTGCTCGCGGATTTGGCCGACGGCCGTGCGCGCGTCGTGACGCTCGCGCGCGGGGGCGCAGACTTGGCCGCCGAGAGCACGCAGGCTCCCGCGGGCGCGGCGCGGCCCGAGAACCTTGCCTACGTCATCTACACCTCGGGCTCGACCGGCGCTCCGAAGGGCGTGATGATCTCTCACCGCGCCATCGTCAACCGCCTGCTCTGGATGCAGGCCACCTTTCCCCTCGAAGCAGGCACAGACCGCGTTCTTCAGAAGACCCCGTTCAGCTTCGACGCATCGGTGTGGGAGTTCTTTGTGCCGTTGCTGTCAGGGGCGCAGGTCGTCATGGCGCGGCCGGGCGGCCATCAGGAGAGCGCCTATCTCGCGCGCGTCATCTGCGAGCAGGGCGTGACGGTGTTGCAGCTCGTCCCGTCGATGCTACAGGTCTTTCTTGAGGAGCCGGGGGTTGAGCGATGCACGAGCCTGCGGCGCGTCTTCTGCGGCGGCGAGCTGCTGCCGGCCAAACTGCGCGACACACTCTTCGCGCGACTTGGCGGCGTGGAGCTGACGAACCTTTACGGCCCGACCGAGGCTTCGATTGATTCGACCTTCTGGCCGTGCTCGCGCACGGACGCACCCGGCGTCGTGCCCATCGGCTACCCGCTGTCGAACATGAAGGTCTATCTGCTCGACTCGCACCTGCAACCTGTTCCGTTGGGTGCACCCGGCGACCTCTACGTCAGCGGCACAGGGCTGGCGCGCGGCTACCTCGGGCGAGCCGAGCTGACCGCCGAGCGTTTCATCCCCAACCCGTTCGCCGACGAGCCGGGCGCGCGCCTCTACCAGACGGGCGATGTCGCGCGCCGCATGCCGGGGGGCGCCGTCGAGTTCTTGGGGCGCGCCGATCAGCAGGTAAAGATTCGCGGCTTCCGCATCGAGCTTGGAGAGATAGAGGCGGCACTCGCGCGCCACACCGCCGTGCGTGAAGCGGTCGTCGTCGTGCGCGCCGACGCGACGGGCGAGACACGTCTGGTCGCTTACTGGACTCCGGCGGACGCCGCGCAGATGCGCCTCAACGGCGAGCTGCGCACCTTCCTGCGAGAGTCGCTGCCCGACTACATGCTGCCGTCGGCCTTCGTGCAGTTGGAGGCGATGCCGCTGACGCCGAACGGGAAACTGGATCGTCGCTCGCTGCCCGCGCCGGAACAGACGCGCGCCGCGTCGGAGCGTCCTTACGTCGCGCCCCGCACGCCTGTCGAAGAGAGGCTGGCCGGCATCTGGTCGGAGCTTTTGAAGGCGGAGCGCGTCGGCGCGCATGATGACTTCTTCGACCTCGGCGGCCACTCGCTGCTGGCGACGCGGCTCGTCTCGCGCGTCCACGAAGCCTTCGGCGTGGCCGTGCCGCTGCGCAGTCTGTTCGAGGGCCCGACCGTCGCGCAATTGGCGCGAAGCATTGCCGCCGGCAGTGAAGCGGGCGGCAGCAGCGAGGCCGCCGCGCCGCTCATCCCGGTCGTCGAGCGCGACAGCCGTCTCCCGCTTTCGTTCGCGCAGCAGCGTCTCTGGTTCCTCGACCAGTTGGAGGGCGACAGCGCCGCCTACAACATGGCCGCTGCCGTGCGCCTGCGCGGCACGCTCGACGCGCACGCCCTCGAACAGAGTCTCGACGAGATTGTCCGCCGTCATGAAATCCTCCGCACGGCTTTCGTTGCAGAGGACGGGCGCCCCGCGCAGGTCATCGCTCCGTTCGTGAAGCTCGAAGTGCCAATCACAGACCTGCGCGCGCTCGCCGCCAACGAGCGCGAGACGGAGGTGCAGGACGCAGCGGTGCGTGCATCGCGCACGCCCTTCGACCTCACACGCGCGCCGCTGTTGCGTGCGTCGCTCTTGCACACGAATGAGGACGAGCATGTGCTTCTGCTGACGCTGCACCACATCGTCTCCGACGGCTGGTCGATGGGCGTGCTCATTCGTGAACTCTCCACGCTCTACGCGCATTACACGTCCGGCCAGCCGTCGCCGCTCGCGGAGCTGCCCGTGCAGTACGCCGACTTCGCCGCGTGGCAGCGCGAGTGGTTGCAGGGCGAGGTGCTCGAAGAACAGCTCGCCTACTGGAAGCAGCAACTACGGGACGCGCCCGAACTGCTCGAACTTCCGACCGACCGGCCGCGCCCCGCGGTGCAGTCATTCGTCGGCGCGTCGCACGCGCTCACGCTCCCGCGCGAGCTGACCGAGGCACTAAAGGAGGTTGGAAGGCGCGAGGGCGCGACGCTCTTCATGACGCTGCTCGCCGTCTTCCAGACGCTCTTGCATCGCTACACGGGGCAGGCCGACATCATCGTCGGCTCGCCCGTGGCGGGGCGCCACCACGCGCAGACGGAGAATCTCATCGGCCTCTTCATCAACACGCTCGTGCTGCGCACAGACCTCTCCGGCAACCCGCCCTTCCGCGAGCTGCTCGCGCGCGTGCGCGAGACGGCGCTCGGCGCGACCGAGCATCAGAGCGTGCCCTTCGAGAGACTTGTCGAGGAGTTGCAGCCCCGGCGCGACCTGAGCCACACGCCGCTCTTTCAAGTGATGTTCATCTTCCAGAACGCGGAGGCCGCGAGCGCCGAGCTGCCGGGCCTGAGCTTCAGCTCAATCGAGGTCGAAAGCGGCACGGCGAAGTTCGACCTGACGCTCGCACTCGGCGAGAGTGAAGAGGGACTCAACGGCGCGCTCGAATACAACAGCGACCTCTTCGACCCGGCCACCGTCGCGCGCATGGCCGAACACTTCCGCACGCTGGTCGAAGAGGTCGCCGCGCGCCCCGACGAGCGGCTCGCGCGCCTGCCGATGCTGGGCGCCGACGAGCGCCTTCAAATCCTGCGCGGCTGGAACGAGACGCGCGCCGACTATCCGAAAGACGCGTGCCTCCAACAACTCTTCGAGGCGCAGGCGGCGCGGACGCCCGATGCCCCGGCGGCTCGTTTCGAGGATGGCGCGTGGCTGAGCTACGCGGAGCTGAACGAGCGCGCCGAACGGCTGGCTGGCAGACTGCGCGCGCTCGGCGTCGGGGCTGAGTCGCGTGTCGGCGTCTGTCTCGAACGCTCGGTGGGGATGGTCGTCGCGCTGCTCGGCGTGCTCAAGGCAGGCGGCGCCTACGTGCCGCTCGACCCGGCCTACCCGCGCGAGCGTCTGGCCTTCATGCTCGAAGACGCGGGCCTCTCCGTGCTGCTCACCGCCGAGTCGCTCGCAGAGACTCTTCCGGCGCACGGCGCGCACGTCGTCCGCTTAGACGCCGACGGGCTCGCACACGACGGCAACGACGAGACTGCTAACGGCACGTCGCCGCGCGGCGTCGCTTCGGATAACGCGGCGTATATCATCTACACCTCCGGTTCGACGGGGAAGCCGAAGGGCGTTGTCATCACGCACCGCGCGGTCGTCAATTTCCTGCTTTCGATGGCCGCGCGCCCGGGCCTCGACGCGTCCGACGTGCTGCTGGCCGTGACCTCGCTCTCCTTCGACATCGCTGCGCTCGAACTCTTCCTCCCGCTCGTCGTCGGCGCGAGGCTCGTGTTGGTGGGACGCGAGACGGCGGCCGACGGCGGCGCGTTGCTCGAACATCTCAGGCGCGACGGCGTGACGGCGATGCAGGCGACGCCCTCGACGTGGGGACTGCTGGCACAGGCCGGTTGGCAGAGCGACGGCTCGTTGAAGATTCTCTGCGGCGGTGAAGCGCTGCCGCCGGAGCTGGCGGCGCGTCTGCTCGGAGACGATGAGGAACAGCATCTCTGGAACCTCTACGGGCCGACCGAGACGACCATCTGGTCGGCCGTCGGGCGCGTGCGCGGCGGTGCCGAAGAGATAACCATCGGGCGCCCCATCCGCAATACGCAAATCTATCTGCTCGACGCGGACTTCAACCCGGTCACCGTCGGCGTCGCGGGCGAACTCTACATCGGCGGCGACGGCCTCGCGCGCGGCTACTTCGGGCGACCCGAGCTGACCGCCGAACGTTTCGTCCCCGACCCCTTCGCGCCGGAGCTCGGTGCGCGTCTCTATCGCACGGGCGACCTCGCGCGCTATCGCGCCGACGGTCGCGCAGAGTTCCTCGGTCGCGTTGACCAACAGGTGAAGGTGCGCGGCTTCCGCATCGAGCTGGGCGAGATCGAGGCGGCGCTCGCGCGCCATCCCTCAATCGAGCGCGCCGTGGCCGTGGCGCGCGAGGGCACGACGGCGGGCGAGAAGAGTCTCGCGGTCTATTTCGTCGTCGGCGCCGGGGCGGGCGCAACAGACGCGCGCGAGCTACGCGAGTTCCTGCGCCGGAGTCTGCCGGAGTACATGATGCCTTCGGCGTTCGTGCGGCTTGAGTCGCTGCCGCTGACGCCGAACGGCAAAGTAGACCGCCGCGCCCTGCCCGCGCCGTCCGCGGCCTTGAGCGCGGGCGGCGAAGGCTTCCGCGCGCCGCGCACTCCGGTCGAGGAGGTGCTGGCGGGCGTCTGGGCCGAAGTGCTCGGGCTTGAACGCGTCGGCGCCGAAGAGAACTTCTTCGACCTCGGCGGCCACTCGCTTTTGGCGACGCAGCTCATCTCGCGCGTGCGGCGTCTGCTGCGCGTCGAGCTGCCGATGCGTGTGCTGTTCGAAGCGCCGACGGTGGCCGGGCTCGCCGCCGCCGTCGAGAGGCAGCGGCGAGCGGGCGCCGAAGAGACGCCCATCCGCCCGGTCGGACGCGACGCCGACCTGCCGCTCTCTTTCGCGCAGCAGCGCCTCTGGTTCCTCGATCAGTTCGACCCCAACAGCGCGACCTTCAACCTGCCCTCCGCCGTCCGCCTGACGGGCCGGCTCGACGTGCCCGCGCTCGAAGAGGCGCTCAGACAGGTCATCGCCCGCCACGAGATTCTGCGCACGAGCTTCCTGACGCAGCGCGGTCGCGGCGTCCAGCGCGTCGCACCGGTCGGAGCAGCGTTGAGCGTGCCCGTCGTCGACTTAAGCGAGCTACCCGAAGCGCGCCGCGCACACGCGGTCAGAGAGTTGATGGCGAATGAGGCGACGCGCCCCTTCCCGCTCGACGCGGGCGCGCTGCTGCGTGTGCTGCTGCTGCGGACGGGCAGTGAAGAGCACGTGGCGTTGCTGACGATGCACCACATCGTCTCGGACGGTTGGTCGCTCGGCGTGCTCGTGCATGAGGTGGCCGAGCTGTACGCCGCGCGCGTGAGCGGCAGACCTGCGTCTCTGCCCGAGCTTGTCGTGCAGTACGCCGACTTCGCGGCGTGGCAGCGCGAGCATCTACAGGGCGACGTGCTCGAAGAAGAGATCGCTTACTGGCGCGCGCAACTCGGCGGCGCGCCGCCCGTCCTCGAACTTCCGTTCGACCGCCCGCGCCCCGCGCGGATGACCTTCCGCGGAGCGATGCATCCGGTGCGACTGCCGAAGGAGTTGGCAGACGAGCTGAATGCTTTAAGCCGCCGCGAGGGCGTGACGCTCTTCATGACGCTGCTCGCCGCCTTCCAGGCGCTCCTGCGCCACTACGCGCGGCGCGACGACATCGTGGTCGGGACGGACGTGGCGAACCGCAACCGGGTCGAGACGGAGAACCTCATCGGGTTCTTCGTCAACCAGCTCGTGCTGCGCACAGACCTCTCGGGCAATCCCACCTATCGCGAGCTGCTCGGGCGCGTGCGCGAAGTCACGCTCGGCGCCTACGCGCATCAGGACTTGCCCTTCGAGCAGCTCGTAGACGCGCTCCGGCCCGAGCGGAGTTTGCGGCACGCGCCTCTGTTTCAGGTCAAGCTGGTGCTGCAAAACAACCCCATCGGGAGCTACGAGCTGCCGGGTCTCACCATCAGTCCCGTCACGGTCGAGAGCGTCGCGGCGAAGTTCGATTTGACGCTGCTCATGGGCGAGGAGCCGGACGGGCTTAACGGGCATTTCGAGTACAACGCAGACCTCTTCGAGGCCGCGACCGTCGCACGCTTCGGCGAGAGTTTCGAGGCGCTGCTGCGCGCAGTCGTCGCGCGCCCCGGCGCAAGACTCGACGAGCTTGCCGCGACACTCGCGGGCCGGGAAAGGGAAGAGCACGACATGGAAACCACAAGGCGCGGAGCATCCGGACTTCGGCGGCTCAAGGAGATCAAGCCGAAGGTCGTCAGCGTGCAGCAGGAAGAGCTGGTCAGGACGGAGCTTCTGCGAGACGGCCCGACGCTGCCCCTCGTCATCCGTCCCGCACTCAAGGACGTTGACTTGCGGGGCTGGGCGACGAGCAGTCTGCCCTTCATCGAGTCGCGTCTGCTCGAACACGGGGCGCTTCTCTTCCGCGGCTTCGGCGTGGAGACGAGCGAGCCGTTCGAGTCGTTCGCTTCCGTCATCTGCCCCGACCTCTTTAACGAGAACGGCGAGCACCCGCGGCAGTCCGTCGGCGGCAAAGTCTACACGCCGGTCTTCTATCCGCCCGACCAGCAGCTCCTCTGGCACAACGAGAACTCGTTCAACCACCAGTGGCCCGGCAAGATTTTCTTCGGCTGCGTGCAGCCGGCGCGCGCGGGCGGCGAGACGCCGGTCGTGGACAGCCGCAAGGTCTACGAGGTGATCGACCCGCGCGTCCGCGAGCGCTTCGACGAGAAGGGCGTCATGTACGTCCGCAACTACAGCCGCGACCTCGGCCTCGATTGGGAGACGGTCTTTCAGACGAGCGACCGCGCCGAGGTCGAGGCGAAGTGTCGCCGCAACCGGATGACGTGCGAGTGGAAGGCGGGCAACCTGCTGCGGACGCGCTGCGTGCGACCGGCGACCGTGCGCCACCCACAGACGGGCGAGTGGACGTGGTTCAATCAGGCGCAGCACTGGCACATCTCCTGTCTCGACCCGGCGACCAGAGAATCGGTCGTCGCCCTCTTCGCCGAAGAGGACTTCCCGCGCAACTGCTACTACGGCGACGGCAGCCGCATCGCCGACGAAGAGATGCGCGCCGTGCTCGACACCTACGCGCGGCTCGAAGTGGTCTTCCCGTGGGAGCGCGGCGATGTGCTCGTGCTCGACAACCTGCTGACCGCGCACGGGCGCAACCGCTTCAGCGGCGAGCGCAAGCTGATGGTGGCGATGGGCGGCATGCTCAGTTACGAAGAGGTCTGAGGCGGAACATGACGAGTCAGTCGAGCGGCACGTCCGCACCTCCGCAAGTGTCGCGTCTACAGGAGTCGATTCCCGAGCTGTTGAAGCAGCACGAAGTGGCGGGGCTGGCCGCCGCCTGCGTGCGCGAAGGGCGTTGCGAGTGGAGCGGCGGGTTCGGCTTTGCCGACGAGGCGGGCGCGCGACCCGTGACCGCAGAGACCATCTTCGAGGCCGGCTCGCTCAGCAAACCCGTCTCGGCTTACTGCGCTTTGCAGTTGTGGGAGCGGGGCGTGCTCGAACTCGACGCGCCGCTCATGCGCTACCTGCCCGACCCCTTCATGCCGAACGAGCCGCGCCTGCGAGTCATCACGGCGCGGATGGCGCTCTCGCACACCACGGGGATGCAGGGCTGGCGCGAACCCGGCGCACCGCTCCGCCTCATCGCCACGCCGGGCCGGCACTTCACCTACTCGGGCGAGGCTTACGTCTACCTGCAAAGGGTCGTCGAGCGTTTGACGGGACAGAGCCTCGACGACTACGCGCGCCGCAATCTCTTCGAGCCCTTTGGCATGGCCGACAGCAGCTACGCGTGGGAGGAGAGGTTTGAGACGCGCGCGGCGCGCTCGTTCGACGAAGCGGGCCGTATCGACCGTTCGTTGATGTGGGACTACGCGCACGGGGCGGCGACGCCGCCCACTGCTTCGGCCGCCGCGGACGCGCCCGAGCTGGCGATGCCGAACGCCGCTTCAGGTCTCTACACGACGGCGGCGGACTACGCGCGCTTCCTCGTCGAGTTGATGCGTCCTGCGGCGGGCGACGAGTTTCATCTCTCTGCGCGTGGCACGGACGAGATGTTGAAGGAGCGCATCAGGGTCGGCGATGCAATCGGCTGGGGCCTCGGCTGGGGTCTGCAACAGACGGCGCGCGGCGATGCTTTCTTTCACTGGGCAGACCAGAACAGCTTCCAGCATTTCGCCATCGGCTTCAGAGACGAGCAGAGCGCCCTCGTCGTGTTGACGAACAGCGTGCACGGGCTCAAGGTCTGCCGCGCCCTCGCCTCTGAATTCGTCGGCGCAGACCTCCCGCTCTTCTCGGCGCTCGCGGGCTGACGAGCGCCGCGCGCGAAAAATCTCTCGGACTCTAAAGTGAGGACAGAAATGATGCAGACTCAAGTCGCGGGCTTCCGGCTTTCACCGCAGCAGCGGCGTGTTTGGCTGTCGCAGCAGGACGGCTCGCCGCTGTGCGCGGGGTGCGCCGTGAGCATCGAAGGAGAACTCGACACCGCGGCGCTTCGTCGCGCCCTCGCCGCTGTGGTCGCGCGCCACGAAATTCTTCGCACGAGGTTTCGCAGCGTGCCGGGTATGCTCGTCCCCGTGCAGGTCGTTGCCGACGGCGCGAGCTACGAATGGGAGGAGCAAGACCTGAGCGCCGCGCCGCCCGACGAGCGCGAGGCGACGGTCGCGCATCTGCTCGCGCGCAGGCGCGACGACGCGAGCGAGGGGACGAACTCTTTGCGAGTCGCGCTGCTGCGCCTTGCGGCAGACGAGCACTTGCTGTTGCTGAGTCTCCCCGCGCTCTGTGCCGACGAGCGGACGCTGCAAAATCTCGTGCGTGAGTTGAGCGAGGGCTACGCCGCGACGGTCTCCGAAGCGGCCGAAGACGAAGAGGAGCCTTTGCAGTACGTGCAGTACTCGGAGTGGCAGCACGAGCTACAGGCGGACGAGACGGAGGCGACCCGCGCCGGCCTCTTCTGGGAGAAGCAGCGCGGCGGCAAGGTGCGATTCGGTTTCGAGAGGAAGGCGCAGGCGCGCGGGGAGTCGCTCGCATCGGAGTCGCGCGCTGTCGAAGTCGGAGTCGGAGATGAGACGGCCGCGCGGCTGCGCGAGACGGCGGAGCGTCTCGGCGTTCGGCCCGCGTCGTTGCTGCTGGCCTGCTGGCAGGTGCTCACGTGGCGGCTCACGGGGCAGAACGAAATCGTCTTCGCGCACCTCTCGGACGGGCGGCGGTTTGCAGAGCTACAGGACGCCTTCGGCCCCTTCGCCAAGTCGCTGCCCGTGCTGCTCGCCGTGCCCGAGCGCGGCTCGTTCGCAGAGCTGGTCAAGCGCGTGGACGAGACGCTGCGCGAGGCCGATTCGTGGCACGAGTTCTATGCGGACGCGGAGGGCGCGACGGCGGGCGATGCGCTCGGCTTCGCATACGTCGAGTGGCCGGAGGCGTTCGACGGCGGCGGCGTGAAGTTTTCGCTTGCCGCGCGCCGCTTCCGCCTCGACCGGAGCAAGCTCACGCTGGAGTGCGTGGCGAAGGGCGCGGGTGCGCTCGCCTGCGGGTTGCACTACGACCCGGCGGTCTTCGCGGCGGCGGACGTGGAACGCCTCGCGAGCGAATTTCGCGTGCTGCTTGAGAGCGCCCTCTCGAACACGGAGGCGGAGCCCGCGCGACTGGAACTGCTCAGCGCCGACGAGCGCGAGCGTCTGCTCTACGAGTTCAATCGAACGAGCGGCCCCTACCCGCACGACAGGGGTGCGCACCAGCTCTTCGAGGAGCAGGCGGCGCGCGTGCCCGACAACACGGCGGTCGTCATCGGCACACAGCGCGTGAGCTACGCGGAGCTGAACGCGCGCGCCAATCAGCTCGCGCGACATCTGCGTGGGCGGTTCGGCGTCGGGGCTGAGTCGCTCGTCGGCGTCTGCCTTGAACGCTCGGTGGGGATGGTCGTCGCGCTCGTCGGCGTGCTCAAAGCGGGCGGCGCCTACGTGCCGCTCGACACGAGCTACCCGCGCGAGCGCATCGCCCTCATGCTGGGCGACGCGCGCGTGCAGGTGTTGTTGACCGATCAGGATTTGGCGGAGACGCTGCCGGAGACGGCGGGCGCGAGCGTCCTGTGTCTCGATTCAGAGTGGGACGCGGTGGCGCAGGAGAGCGGCGAGAATCTTGATGGTGGGGCACGCCCGGACAACCTCGCTTACGTCATCTACACGTCGGGCTCGACGGGCGTGCCGAAGGGCGTGATGGTGACGCACAGGGGTTTGACGAACTACCTTGCGTGGGCGACGAAGGCGTACGTTAGAGAGGATGCAGGCAGCGGCGCGCCCGTCCACTCCGCCATCGGCTTTGACCTGACGGTGACGAGCCTGTACTGCCCGCTGCTGGCGGGGCAGCCGGTGGAACTCATCGCGGAGGAGGAGGGCATCGAGGGCTTGAGCGCGGCCATGCGCCGCAACGATTTCAGTCTCGTCAAGATTACGCCGTCTCACTTGGAAGTGCTCAACCAATGGCTCTCGGCGGAAGAGGCCGACACGGCGGCGCGCGCGCTCGTCATCGGCGGGGAGGCGCTGTTGGGCGACAGTCTCTCCTTCTGGCGCGAGCACGCGCCGCGCACCCGCCTCATCAACGAGTACGGCCCCACAGAGACGGTCGTCGGCTGTTGTGTCTATGAAGTCGGTGAAGGCGAACGGCTCGAAGGCGTGGTGCCGATTGGGCGACCTGTCGCGAACACGAGGATGTATGTGCTCGATGAAAGATTGTGCCCGGTGCCCATCGGTGTCGCGGGCGAACTCTACATCGGTGGGGCAGGGGTGGCGCGCGGCTACCTCAACCGCCCTGAGCTGACGGGTGAGCGGTTCGTACCCGACGAGTTTTCAGGAGAGGCGGGAGCGCGTCTGTACCGGACGGGGGATGTAGGGCGAGTGAGAGGCGACGGGGTGTTCGAGTATCTGGGGCGCAACGATGAGCAGGTGAAGATACGTGGATTCCGGATCGAGCTGGGTGAAGTCGAAGCCGTCTTGAAGGGTCACCCGTCGATGAACGAGGCGGTGGTGATAGCGCACGAGGACGGCCCCGGCGAGAGGCGTCTGGTCGCATATGTCGTGATGGGCGCGAGCGAGTCGGGCGAGGCTCCGAACGTCAGCGAGCTGCGGCGCTGGGTCGGCGAGCGTCTGCCCGACTACATGGTGCCTTCGATTTTCGTCACACTCAAACAACTACCGCTGACGGCGCACGGCAAAGTAGACCGCCGCCGTCTGCCCGCGCCCGACCGCACGCGCCCCGAGCTTGAACAGGAGTACGTCGTCCCGTCCACGCCCGTCGAGCAGGTGTTGGCGGCCATCTGGACGGAGGTGCTGGGCATCGAGCAGATCGGCATCCACGACAGCTTCTTCGCCCTCGGCGGCGACTCCATCCGCAGCGTCCGCATCGTCGCGCTCGCCCGAGAGCGCGGGCTCGACTTCACCGTCCAGCAGCTCTTTCAGTTTCAGACCATCGCCGAGATGGCGCGCGAGCTTGAGCAGGCCGCGGGGCTCGCCGCGACGGGCGGGGTCGAAGAGTCCACGCAGGAGGACGAAGAGGAGATGGCGCGACTGCTCGAAGAGCTTGAGGGCATCTCGGAAGAGGACGTAAAGACCATCCTGCGCGAGCGGCTGAGCGGCGCCGAGCCGGGGACGTGAGAGTTCACGGGCCGCACCTTCCCGCACGAGTCACATACATATGGAGTCGAAGATGAGCGATCTCTCTGAGCGCCTTGCCACGCTCACCCCCGAAAAGCGTCTGCTGCTCGAACTGCTGCGTAAGGCGAAGCAGGACGGGCCGCCGCATGCGGGGCGCGAGACGGCGGAAGGCGACCACCCGACGCGCACGCGCCTTGCCGGCTCGACCATGCCGGACGAGGCGGTGAAGACCGCGCCGTTCGACCTCGTCTCGGGCGAGGATCGGCGGCGGCTCCCCGCGGACGTGGAGGACGCGTACCCTCTGACGGTCATGCAACTGGGGATGCTCACGCACATGGAGCTGCGCGCGGACTCCCCGACCCCGCCCGCCTATCACAACGTCAACAGCTTCCACCTGCGCGCGCCGTTTCATCTGCCGCAGTTGCAGGAGGCAGTTGATCGTGTCGTCGCACACCATCCTGTCCTGCGCACCTCGTTCGACCTGACGAACTACAGCGAGCCGCTACAGCTCGTGCACAAGGAGGCGCACCTGCCCGTGCAGGTCGTTGACCTGCGACATCTATCGCCGGACGAGCGTGCGAACGCGTTGCGGGCCTTCATCGAGGAGGAGAACTTTCGTCTCTTCGACCTCTCGCGCTCGCCGCTGCTGCGCTACTTCATCCACCGCCTGACCGACGAGACTTTTCAGTTCACGCTCGTCGAGCCGCACTCCATCTCCGACGGTTGGAGCACCAACCTCACGCTCGCCGAAGTCGGCGAGACTTACCACGCGCTGCTCAAAGGCGAGCCGCCGCCCGCGCTGCCCGACGAGCCGGTCACCTTCCGCGACTTCGTACATCTTGAGCGGCTGACGCTTGAGAACGAGGAGTGTCGCCGCTTCTGGCAAGCGAAGCTCGACGAGTGGACGAGCACGAAGCTGCCGCGCTGGCCCGCCGCGTTCCACGCGCGCGCGACCATCGAAGACCACAAGGTCGCCTACATGATTCCGCGCGAGGTGACGGAGGGGCTCTACCGGCTCGCGCGTCAGGCGCGCGTCCCGCTCAAGAGCGTCTTCTTCGCCGCGCACCTCAAGGTGATGGCGTTCGTCTGTAGCCAGCCCGACGTGGTGACGGGGCTGGTCTTCAACTCGCGCCCGGAGGTGGCGGGCGGCGACCGCGTGCACGGCATGTATCTCAACACGCTCCCGCTCCCCTTCCGTCTGCGCCCGGGCACTTGGGTCGAGCTCGTCAAGCAGGCTTACGAGTCCGAAGTCGAGATGATGCCCTACCGCCGTTACCCGCTTGCCGAGCTGCAACGCAACTGGGGCAGCCAGCAACTCTACGAGTCGGCCTTCACCTTCCTCCACTTCCATTCGGTCGAGGGCGTGCTGCGCTCCGGCACCTTCGAAGACCTCGGCTACGGCGGCAGCGACCTCTCGGTGACGAACTTCCTGCTGATGGTGCTCTTCACGATGAGCACGCTGGCGCCAAACCGCGTCGCCTTGCAGTTGCAGTTCGACGTGAACGAGTTCAGCAAGGAGCAGATGCGGCAACTGCTCGGCTACTACGACCGCGTGATGACGGCGATGGCGGCCGACCCTTCGGCGCGTCACGACCGGCAGACGTTCCTGCCCGCGAGGGAACGGCAGCAACTCCTCGGCGAATGGAACGACACGGCCCAAGACTTCCCGTCCGGCACCTCCTTCCAAAGCCTCTTCGAGCAACAGGCCGCGCGCACGCCCGACGCGGTCGCCGTCGCCTGCTCCGGCGCGCGCCTAACCTATCGTGAGCTTGACGAGAGGGCCGAACGCCTTGCGCGCGCTCTCTCTGCGCGCGGCGTCGGGCCGGAGGTGGTCGTGGCGCTGCTGGCCGAGCGTGGACTGGATTTCCTGACGGCGATGCTCGGGGTTTGGAAGGCGGGCGGGGCCTATCTTCCGCTCGACCCGCAGCACCCGGCGCAACGTCTGGGACTGGTGTTGAGCCAGAGCCGCGTGCGCCACCTGCTGGCGGGTGCGGAGTTTGCCGAGGCCGCGCGTGAGGCCGAGGCCGCGAGCGGAGAGCACGTCGAGGTCTTCGTGCTGGAAGAGTTGCTGGCGGAGGAGCCATTAGCAGAAAAGGTGCGTGAGAGTGTCTCGCCGACTTCCACATTCTCGCCGCGCCAACTGGCCTACGTCATCTACACGTCGGGCTCGACGGGAGTGCCGAAGGGGGTGATGGTCGAGCACGGCGGGATGCTCAATCACCTGCTGGCGAAAATCTCCGACCTTGAGCTGGGAGCCGCAGACGTGGTGGCGCAGACGGCCTCGCAAGCCTTCGACATCTCGGTCTGGCAGTTCCTCGCCGCCCTGCTCGTCGGCGGGCGGGTGGAGGTCTTCGTCGAAGAGGAGGCGCACGACCCGGCGCGGCTCTTGGACGGTGTTGAGCAGCAGGGTGTGACGGTGTTGGAGACGGTGCCGTCTTTGCTGCGCGCGATGCTCGACGAGATGGAGCGTCGTGCGCCCGAAGGTGCGCGACTGAGCCGCCTGCGATGGCTCATCCCGACGGGCGAAGCACTCCCGCCGGAGTTGACGCGCCGCTGGCTGGCCGCACACCCAACGGTGCCGCTCGTCAACGCCTACGGGCCGACCGAATGCTCCGACGACGTGACCCATCACGTCATCCGCGAGCAGCCCGTGGAGGCGGCGGTGCACACACCCATCGGGCGGCCGGTCGCCAACACGCGGCTCTACGTCTTGGACGCCGGGATGCAGTTGTTGCCGGTCGGTGTGCTGGGCGAGTTGTACGTCGGCGGCGCGGGCGTCGGGCGCGGCTATCTCTCCGACGCGGCGAAGACGGCGAGCCTCTTTGTGCCTGACCCTTATTCGGGAGAGGCCGGAGCGCGTCTGTATCGGACGGGAGACGTGGGGCGATGGCTGCCGGATGGGACGTTGGAGTTTCTCGGACGAGTTGACCATCAGGTGAAGGTACGCGGGTTCCGCATCGAGTTGGGAGAGATAGAGGCGGCACTGTTCAATCACCCTCGCGTGCGGGAGGCGGTGGTCTTGGCGCGCGAGGATGAAGTAGGCGACGCGCGGCTCGTCGCCTATCTTGTCGCGGCAGAGGACAGCCAACCCGACGCCTCGGAGTTGCGCAGCTTCCTGCGCCAGAGGCTCCCCGACTACATGGTGCCGTCCGCCTTCGTGCTGCTCGAAGAGATGCCGCTTACAGAGAACGGCAAGGTTGACCGTCGCGCTCTGCCCGCCCCGGAAGCGCAGGAGACGAGCGAGGCTTACGTCGCGCCGCGGACGCCGATGGAGGAGATGCTGGCGAGCATCTGGGCCGAGGTGCTCAAGGTCGAGCGCGTCGGCGTTGAAGATAACTTCTTCGACCTCGGCGGCCACTCGCTGCTCGCCTTCCAACTCGTCACGCGCGTCCGTCAAACGTTCCGCGTCGAGGTCTTACTCAGAAACCTCTTCGCCGCGCCGACCGTCGCCGGCCTCGCCGCCTTCATCGAGTCGGAGGCGAGGGGCGCCGGTCAACTCCCGCCGCTCGCTCCCATCGCACGCGCCTCGCGCGCGGCCGGGCTGCCGCTCTCGTTCGCGCAGCAGCGCCTCTGGTTCCTCGATCAACTTCAGCCGGGCAGCGCGGCCTACAACATCCCCGTCGCCATCCGCCTCGAAGGGGCGCTCGACCACTCGGCGCTGCGGCGCAGTCTCGCAGAGGTGGTGCGCCGCCACGAAACGCTTCGCACGATCTTCGACGGGGCCGAGGGCGAGCCGCGGCAAGTAGTCGTCGAGTCTTCAACAATCGTGCCGGCAATCGTTGACCTGCGCGGCGTGCCCGACGCCGCGCGAACACAAGAGGTAGACCGCCTCATCATCGAGGAGGCGCGGCGCCCCTTCGATCTGACGCGTGGGCCGCTGCTGCGTCTGACGCTGCTGCACACGGATGAGGACGAGCACGTCGCGCTGTTGACGATGCACCACATCATCTCCGACGGCTGGTCGATGGACGTGTTTGTACGTGAGCTGGCCGCGCTCTACGAGGCACACCGCACGGGCGCGCCTTCGACGCTCGCCCCGCTCCCCATCCAGTACGCAGACTACGCCGTCTGGCAGCGCGAGTGGCTGCGCGGCGCGACGCTCGACGCACAGCTCGCATTCTGGAAGGAGCAGTTGCGCGGCGCGCCCGGGCAACTTGAGCTGCCCACTTCGCGCCCGCGCCCCGCCGTCCAGACCTACACGGGGGCGACCACCTCCTTCACGCTGCCCGCAGACGTGTCTGCGCGCCTGCGCGAGCTGAGCCGCCGCGAAGGCGCGACGCTCTTTATGACTCTGCTCGCGGCCTTCGACGTGTTCCTTGCGCGCTACACGGGGCAAGCGGACATCGTCGTCGGCTCGCCCGTGGCGGGGCGCAATCGCACAGAGGTCGAAGGTCTCATCGGGTTCTTCGTCAACACGCTCGTCCTGCGCGCAGACCTCTCGGGCGACCCCACGTTCCGCGAGCTACTGGCACGCGTGCGCGAGACGGCGCTCGGCGCCTACGCGCATCAGGATGTGCCCTTCGAGAAACTCGTCGAGGAACTCCAACCCGTGCGTGACCTGAGCCGCTCGCCGCTCTTTCAAGTGATGTTCGTGCTTCAGAATCGCGCCGTCGAGACATTGGAGCTACCGGGTCTCAAGCTGACCACGCTCTCGTCGGAGCGCGGCGCGGCGAAGTTCGACCTGACGGTGACGTTGGAGGAGACGACGGACGAGCTTGAGGGGTCGTTCGAGTACAACTCAGACCTCTTCGACGAGCAGACCATTCGCCGGATGATCGGGCATTTCTCGACGCTGCTCGCCGCCGTCGCCGCCGCACCGCACAGCTCCATCTCCACACTGCCGCTGTTTGGAGACGCAGAGCGCAAGCAGATTGTCTCCCACTGGAACGACACGGCAAGAGGATACGCGCGCACGCCACTCTTGCCCGCACTCATCAGCCAACAAGCACACCGCACGCCCGACGCTCTCGCTCTCACCTTCGACGGCCACAGCCTCACCTACGGCGAACTCGAAGCCCGCGCTAATCGGTTGGCGCACCACCTCCAACGCCTCGGCGTGTGTCCCGACACTCTCGTCGGCCTCCTCATGGAGCGCTCCATCGAGTTGCTCGTCGCCCTCCTTGCTGTCTGGAAGGCCGGAGCAGCCTACGTCCCGCTCGACCCCGACTATCCCGTGCAACGCCTCGCCTACATGCTTGCCGACTCGCGCGCCGACGTGCTGCTCACGCAACCGCACCTCCACGAGCGACTGTCGAGCATGAGCATCTCTGCCCGGCACATCGTCACACTGGGCGGCACCGGTGGAGCAGGCGACGAAGCGCAGTGGGCTGATGAGAGCACAGAGCCGCCAGAGGTCGCACTCGACCCGCAGCACCTGGCCTACGTCATCTACACGTCAGGCTCGACAGGCGAGCCGAAAGGTGCGGCCAACTCGCACGCCGCCATCCTCAACCGTCTGCTCTGGATGCAGGAGC
>JBJMGQ010000018.1:0-6409 GCA_045807845.1 Pyrinomonadaceae bacterium
AAGCAAACGGCGTCGAAGACGGTCGCGCGCGCGTCCACCTGCTCGCGCGCGCCGTTCGCGGCCGTTGGAAGATGGGGAGCGAGGGGCGCGCCTCCGACCTCTTGATGATGACGGCCGACGCTTGGGCCCCGCCCGAATCGCTCGCGCTCACCATCTCGCCCTACCGCGTCAACACCTGCTCGCCGCTCGTCGGCGTCAAGACCGTCAACCGGCTCGAACAGATCATGGCGTGGGAGGAGGCGCGCTCGCGCGACTTCGACGAGGCCGTCGTCTGCAACGAGCGCGGCGAGGTCGCCTGCGCGACGACGGCCAATCTCTTCTGGGTCAAGCACGGCACCGTCTACACGCCCGCGCTCGCCACCGGAGCGGTGGCCGGCACGACGCGCGCGCGCGTCATCGAGCTGGCGGCGGAGCTGGCCGTCCCGCTCTCGGAGGGCACGCACACGCTGCACGACATGGCCGACGCCGACGAGGTCTTCCTCACCTCGGCCGCGCTCGGCGTCGCGCTCGTCACGACGTTCGACTATCACCGCTACACAGTCCCCGTCGGCAGCCCCGCCCTCCGGCTGCGCGAAGCCTTCCGCCAGCACACGCTCAACCCCGAAGCCCGCCAGCCCGTACCTGAACAGAGCCGCGTGCCGGAGTGACAAGAATCTTGCGCCGGGCGGGCGGGTTTTGTGCTAATCTCACGCCCGCACACCTATCAGCCTGAGAAAAGATTCGGAGGATTGAGATGTTCGACCCAAGCTTGCATCTTCCCGTGAGCCTCGCGATGTTCGACGGCATCTTCCACGCGCCTGACGGCCGCGAGATCGTGCGCATTCTCTTCCGCTGGGCGCACTTCGTCGGCGGCATCACCTGGATTGGGATGCTCTACTTCTTCAATCTCGTCAACGTCAACTTTATGAAGGCGCTCGACGGGCCGACCAAGAAGATCGTCGTTCCCAACCTGATGCCGAAGGCGCTCTGGTACTTCCGCTGGGGCGCGGTCGTCACCGTCATTGCGGGCTTAGGCTACTACGCGATGTACATCCTGCGCGGCGATGTGATTAACGCCAACAGCGACGGCGCGGGCGCCAACACGTGGCTCATCCTCATCGTGTGGCTGATTCTCGCCGGGGCGGCGTGGGCCATCTTCGCCTTCGTGCTGCTGCCGAACCTGAAGGACGGAAAGATTCTGGCGGCGGCGACGGCCGCGCTCGTCATCGCGCTGGCCGTCGCCATCATCTGGTTCCTCGACTCGCAGTTGACGGGGCGACGCGACCACTGGGCCAGCAACAAGACGCTCTCCATCGGCATCGGCGGCGCTTTGGGCGTCATCATGCTCCTCAACGTGTGGGGCATCATCTGGCCCGCGCAGAAGCGGATCATCGCCGCCACCGAGGCCGGCACTCCGCCCGACGCCGCGCTCGCGCGCCGCGCCTTCCTCGCCTCGCGCACCAACGCTTGGCTCTCGCTCCCGATGCTCTGGTTCATGGGCACCTCGCACGGCGACTACATCATGTTCGGCAAGGGCGCGGCCTAACGCTGAAGCGCAAGCCCGACCGTGCGCGAGGGCGTCGGCCTAACGCTGAAATAGGAACGCGGAACGATGAACTGAAGGCTTCGGGCTTTCAGTTCATCGTTCAGCGTTCATACTTCCTACTTCCCTTGCGCCCTGTGCCCTCCGGCATCGACTGGTTTATAATCCTTTCAAGTTTCAGCCGAGCGACAGACCGGAATCGAGGAAGCCTGCGGCGCGCGTGCACGTGGGCGCGTCGCTATGGCCGGGGCGGGGGCCTCGCGCTTTTCAGGAGTTGCCGCAATGATACCAAGGAGGAAGTGATGGCGAACGTTAAGACCTACACGGCGAAGCAGTTCGATTTGAGCGGGCTGAACGGGATTTCCGACCAGACCCTTGAGATGCACTTCAAGCTCTACGAGGGCTACGTTACGAACACCAACACGCTGACGAGCAAGATCACCGAGATACTCGCGGACGGCCGAGTAGATCAGGAGGAGATGCCCGCCTACTCGGAGCTGACGCGCCGCCTCGGCTTCGAGTACAACGGCATGGTCTTGCACGAGTGGTACTTCGGCAACATGAAGAAGGGCTCGACGACGACCGACCCCGACCCGAACTCGAACTTCTACAAGCTGGCCGAAGCCTCGTTCGGCAGCTACGACATCTGGAAGACGGACTTCATGTCGGTGGGCAAGATGCGCGGCGTGGGCTGGGCCGTCTGCAATCAAGACCCGTCCAACGAGCGACTCTCGAACCACTGGATTACGCTGCATGAGGTGGGCAACGTCGCGGGCTTCGTCCCCGTGCTCGTGATGGACGTGTGGGAGCACGCCTTCCTGCTCGACTACAAACCGGCCGACCGGCCGAAGTACATCGAAGCGTTCTTCTCCAACATCGACTGGGCGTCCTGCGAGCAGCGTCTCCAACGCGGCGCCAACTCGCGCCCCGCGGCCGCCGCGGCGAAGGGCGAATAGAACGATGAAGTCTGAACGCTGAACGCTGCACTGAAGACAACCGCTTGACAGTGCAGCCTTCAGCGTTCCTAGTTCCTGGTTTCTCAACCGGAGGCTCTCGGATGAAACTCTCTCGACTCCTGCTCGTCTCGTGCGCGCTTGCGCTCCCTGTCTCGGGGCTCGCGGGCTGCTCTTCGGATATGAATGCGAACACGTCGAACGCTAACGCGAACGCGACGCCCGCGGCCTCGCCGACGCCGGCCGCGCAGGTGCTCTCCGTGGTCGAGCGCCCGGGGAAGATTAAAGATATGTCGGCGCAGCGAGGCGAGCAGGACGCAGCCGCGCCCGCGCTCACCATCGTCGAGCCGAAGGAGGGCGCGGCCGTCACGGGATCGACCGTCAAGCTGAACCTCAAACTCGCGGGTGACCTCAAGGGCTACGAGCCGCACAAAGACCCTGCGACGGGGATGGGCAATCACATCCACGTCATCCTCGACAACCAGCCGTACGAGGCTTACTACGAGCTGGGTCAGCCCTTCGAGCTGCGCAACGTCTCCGAGGGAGCGCACACCATCCGCGTCTTCGCCTCGCGCCCGTGGCATGAGAGCTACAAGAATGCGGGCTCGTTTCAGATGGTCTCGTTCACGGTGAAGGGCGGCGGCGACGCCTCTCGACCGACGACGACGGGCGGCGGCCAGAAGATGGCCGACAACACCAACGCCGCGAAGCCCGCCGCGTCTCCGGCCGCGGCTGCGTCGCCAACTCCGACGGTCGAGGGCAAGGACATGCAGCCTTCGACGGGCGGTGCGGTTGACCGCTCAAAGCCTCTGCTGACCTACAGCCGGCCGAAGGGCGAGTACAAGGGCGCGGACACCGACGCCATCATGATCGACTTCTGGCTCTCGAACGCGAAGCTGCAAGGCGACGGCGGCGACTACCGCATCCGCTACACGGTGGACGGCGGCGAGGCCAAGTACATCGACAAGTGGGAGCCCATCTGGCTCTCGGGCTGGACGGCCGGCAAGCACACCGTCAAGCTCGAACTTCTCGACAAGTCCGGCAACCTCGTCGACAACGGCGGCTACAACTCGACCTCGCGCGACATCACGGTCACGAAGTAGGGGGAGAGCAGTAGACAGTAGGCAGTAGGCAGTAGAAATACAAAGCGGCGCGCTCGGTTGATAGCCGGAGCGCGCCGCCTGTTTTTCTACTGCCTACTGTCTACTGCCTACTGCCTACTTTTTATTGCGCCCCGAGCTTCTTCTTCTCGGCGAGCGCCTCTTGATAGAGGCGGTCGGTCGGCTTGGTTGAAGAGATGACGGCGTCGAACTCGCGGAGCGCATCTTCGCGTCGTTCGAGGTGCGCGAGGATACGGCCGCTGGAGAGGTGCGCGCGCACGACGAGTGAAGGGTCTGTGTCGGCCGTCGCAAACAGGATGGCCTGCCGGAAGTGGCCGAGCGCGGCGTTGAGGCGTTCGGCCTGAAGCGCCTCGTCAATCGCCTCCTGCGCCGAAAGGCTCGCCGCCTGACCGAGCGTGAAGTAGATGAGCGGCTCGTCCGCGTACTCGCCCTTCAGCGTCGCGAGACGCGCGTTGGCCTCTTCGTAGTTACGCAGGCGCAGCAACTCGCCCACATCGTTGAGACTCTTGAGGAGCGCCGCGCGGCGCTCGTCCGTCGGCGGCGCCTCCGCCGGTTCGCTTGCGCGCGCCTCCAACGTGCGGCGGCGCGACTCGCGCACGCGCGCGACCACCGCAGCGTACTCGGCCGGGCGCTTCTGCTCGCGCTCGACGTTGAAGGCCGCGACCATGTCGGGGATGTAGGTCGCCACGTCGAAGCCCGAGCCCTCGAAGCCGCGCAACTGATCCGCGAAGTGGAACGAGAGCACCGCGCCGCGCTCGTAAGCCTCGGCCAACTGCGCCGTCGTCGAATCCTGTATGGCCGCCTGCCGCTCCTTCGACTCCTTCAGCACGACATCTTTCGCCGCCGGGTCGGCGGCCGTCTGCAAGCGCCGGCTCGTCTCAAGCTGAAGCGCGCGCAGACGCACCAGCTCGTCCATGCGCGCGTCGGCCGCCGCGACGAGCGAGCGCGAGACGGTCAGGAACACGTCCGGGCCGAACGTGCGACCACGTCGCGCCTGCTCGGCTTCGAGGAGCTGCTTGATCTCGGGGCGGCGCGCGGCGACCTCGCGGCTGAAGCGCGAGATGAGAGGGTCTACGACGAACTGCACGTATGCGCGGCGCGTCTCGGAGAGGCGCGGGTCTGTGTCGGCCGGGACGATGACGAAGTAGTCGTCGCCGACGGCGCGCAGGTTGATGGCACCGGGCGCGGCCAGCAGGTCAGGCACGACGCGGAAGCGGCGCACGTGCTCGCGCATGACGGTGACCTGCTTCTCCTCCTTCTTCTTCGACTGCGCGGGCGCGGCCGAGGGGACGACGACGCGCTCTCTGATGAGCGTCTCGGGGCGCGTGTTGAGATAGGAGAGGACGCCGCGCGCCATGTCGATGGTCTCTGCGCGCAGCTTGTCGCCCGCGGCGCGGTGCATGCCCATGTAGTTCGGGAGCCGCGCGTCCATCCCCGACTGCTTGTAGAACTCGCGCACGAGCGGCACGAAGTCGAGCACTTCGAGCACGCCCGAGGGCAGGTCTTCGGAGCGCGCGGGGGCTTCGAAGGCGGGCGGCGGGCCGAGCGTGTATGCGAGCGAGAGATAGCGCGCGGCCTGTTCGGCGGGCGTGTAGTGGACGGCCTCGTTCACGCCCGTCGAAGGATTGTCGGCCACGTCCTTCAGAGCGTTGCGCGCGTAGAAGTCCTGCATGCGCTTGCGCAGCGCCGAGTCCATCCCCGCTTGCTCTCTGCGCACCAGCTCGCGGAAGACCGAGGGGCGCTCGCCCTGCGGAGTCGGATCCCAGCCGGCGGCGTCGAGCGCGGCCATCATCACGACGAGCCGCTCGTCGGGCGCGATCTCGATGCCGTAGTCGGTCAAGCCCAAAGAGGCGACCGGCACGGGTCGCTGCTGCGTTTGAGCCGGCGCGGGCGTCCGTGTCGGCGTGGGCGGTGTCGTTGCTTTCTGCCGCGCGGCGGCGGCGGACGGCGCGCACAGGAGCGCGGCGAGAGGGACGATTAAGAACAACTTCTTCATCACGAACCTTATAAGAGTAGATAGTAGACAGTAGGCAGTAGAAGAACTTCATTACGAATCGCCGGGGTTTCAGCGTCAGCGCCAGTAAGCGGAGCCTACTGTCTACTGTCTACTGCCTATTGACTACTGTCTTTAGACTCCGAATTTCCCGCGTTGGTTGGCGCGCGGAAATTTCAGGGTAACAGGGTAGGCGGCCGGCGAACAAACGGCTGTTGACGAAGGCGCCCGGGTAGACGGCGACCTCGTCGGAGTGGAAGTGGAAGGCGGCGCGAAGCATCAAAGAAGTGACGAGTGACAGGTGACGAGTGACAAGTCAACACTTGTCTTAACTCGTCACCTGTCACTCGTCACTCGTCACTTCTTCTCTTACTGGAAGCTGTTGAGCGCTTCGGGCTCGGTCTGGTAGGTGTCGAAGACCGTGAGGAGCTTGGTGATGACGAGCAGCTCCCTAATCTTCTCGCCGAGGCCGAGCATCTTGAGCTGGCCTTTCTCGCGGCTGATGGTGGTGTGGCTGGAGACCAGCTCGCCGATGCCGCTCGAATCCATGTAGCTCACGCCCGACAGGTTGAGCAGCACCTTCTTCTTCCCCTCCTGGACGAGGCGACGGACGGCGCTCCGGAGGGCGACGTTGCCCTCGCCGATGGTGATCTTTCCTTCGAGGTCGAGGATCGTCACGTCCCCTGCCTGACGCTCGCGGATGTTCAGTTCAGCCATTGCGGGAAATCTCCTTGTGGAATCAGGTAGTCAGTAGACAGTGGTCGGTAGACAGTAGAAGAGCGGCCAGGCGGCCGGCAGTCAGAGTTACAACGTCAATGGC
>JBJMGQ010000019.1:0-4812 GCA_045807845.1 Pyrinomonadaceae bacterium
CGCCAACCTCGACCGTCGCCACGACGGTGCCGCCGTGTGCGGGCGGCTCGACGGTGATCGAGGCGGTGCCCTGCCCGCTCAGGATGCGAAAGCCCGGCGCCGTCCACTTGAACGACGGCGTCCAGGCGGGGTCGCCGCCCGAGATGTTTGCGCTGAAGGTGATGGGGCTACCCAGCGTGCCCATGTCCGGGCAGCTCACCGTGACCGTCGGGCAATCTCCGATGCCGACTGGTGGGTCGCGCGGCTTCTCGCCGGTCTGCGCCAGTGAGGAGACGGCGGCCGACGCCGCCAGTGTTGCGAGCAACGCGACGAGCAGCACCTTCGCGGTCTTCATCCGCAACGCTCCTTCCCGGGGTGTCGAACCGAAAAGCATCGCGGGGGCTTCCGGACTTCCGAAAGACCCCCGCGAAAGTTTTTCAGTCGGGCTACTCTTTGTTGCCGCCGAGCATGCCGCCGAGGCCGCCGAGCACGTCGCCGGCCGCGCCGCCGATGCCGCCGATGGCCCCGCCCGCCGCGCCTGCTCCGCCGCTGATGAAGCCGTCGAGGTAGCCGCCGACGGGCTCGGGCAGGCGACCCTTGAGGAAGCCGAGCACGGTCGTGACGGCCGTCTGCGCCTGCGCCTCGCTGATGCCGGTGCGTTCGGCGACCTGTTTGATTAGCTCTTCCATCGGTGGTTCTCCTCTTCTATTAAAGGCCGACCGGGTCAGATGAAGACGACGGTCTGGAAGTTGGGAATGTCGAAGCGCTTGCGGCAGCGCAGGCAGGTAATCTGGTCGTCCACGCGCACCATGTAGTCGCGTGCCTTCGAGAACTGCGCGCGCTGCTGCTCGTTCATGCCGCGCGGCGGCTGGTTCTTCTTCGTCCGCCGCAGCCAGCGCACTTCGTAGTCGGCACGCTCGCGGCAGTGTGGGCAGGAGTAGTTGGCGCGCTTGGTTTCGGGGCGCTCGTCGAAGAAGTCTCTCTCGTTCATGGCGATATCATAGCAGAGACGGGCGCGCGCCGTTCACTTCGCCTTCGCGCGCTCGCGGCGCCGGTGTCGGAGGACGATGAGGAGGCCGAGCAGCCCGTTGACGAGCATCACCGCGTTCGTGACGACGAAGACCCAGTTGGAGACGAGCCAACTGTAGATGGTGAAGCCGAGCGACGCCGAAATCTGCCCGACGAAGAGCCACTTCGAGACGCCCTCGCTCGAACCCTCCCGCCACTGCTTGTAGACCTGCTTGGCGATGGTCAGGACGAGTATGAGAGAGCTGACCCAGCCGACGGCCTCTGTCAAAACTATCGTCCCCCTTGTAAAGAAAGCTTCCCCCGTGCGCGCGACTTCAGCCCAGAAGCCTGCGCACGCTCTCGCGCAACGCGTCCGGGTCGAGCGGCTTCGGCTCGTACGCGTCGGCGCCCTGCATGAGCGTGAAGGTCGCGCTGCCGGTGCCGAAGCCGGTGGTGACGAGAATGGGCGTGGCCGCGACCTCGGGCGCCGAGCGCACGCGCCGCACGAGCTGGACGCCGTCCGAGGTGGGCATCGTCACGTCGGTCACGATGAGGTCGGGCCGCTCCGCGAGCGCCATCTCGAACCCGCGCTCGCCGTCCTCCGCCGTCACGACGCGGTACCCCTCGCGCTCCAGCGTCATCCGCACCAGCTCGCGCTCGACCTCGTCATCCTCGACGACCAGAATCTTTTTCATGAGCAATCAGTAGGCAGATGGCAGTAGGCAGTTGAAAACCATTCGTCAGCCGAACCGTGCGGTTCTCATCACGGCATGCTCCAAGCGAAGACTGCTGCCTACTGCCATCTGCCTACTCCCCTTCACATATCTCTCGCAGGTAGCGGAAGCTGTAGATGCCCGTGTCGTGGCCGTCGCTCCAGCGGAAGGTGAGCGCGTAGCGACCGACGAGCCCCACGTCCTCTATCTTCAGCTCGTCGGAGACGGTCTCGGGCTTGAGCACGCGCTGGCCGGTGAACTCGTTGACGCACTGCGCGCAGGGGCACAAGCGCCGCAGCAGCGGCGCGCCGTAGCGGCACTCGCGCCCGTCGCCCCACGTCACGCGCAGTTCCGCATCCGACTCCTGCATGATCTCGCGCGGCTCGACGGCCGGCCCGCGTCTCGGCGCCTCACTCATAACTATGAACTCGGAACGCTGAACGATGAACTGAAAGCCTGTTGTATACAGTTCATCGTTCAGCGTTCATCCTTCCGCGTTCCGAACAGCCTGCTCGACCACGTCCGACGTGATGTCGTAGTGGGAGGCGTTCCAGACGGCGCGGCCATTGCGGAGGACGAGCGCCTGCGGCGTCTCGTGGCGGACGCCGGTGCGCTCCGCAACCTCGCGCGAGAGGTCGCGGCTCTGCTGCACGACGACGATGGAGACGGGCGTCTTGACCGCCGTCATCTGGCTGTAGGCGCGCGCGCTGATCGGGCACGCGGTGCTGTGCTTGAAGAGGAGCACCGGCTCCGTGTTCGACCGCGTGAACAACTCTTCGAGCGCGGCGGCGTCTGAAACAGGGCTGAAGTTCGCTTCCATCTCGTTCCACCCTCTGCACGTCCAAATTTTTTAGCGGAAACCTTTGACCCGATATTAGCCCAGCCCCTCAAGCAAGGCAAAAGGCAGAAGGCAGTAGGCAGTAGGCAGTAGGAGAAGGTAGAGGCGGCGCAGGTTTCGTCATCGACCGATGAAACCTGCGCCGCCTGTTTTTCTACTGATGCGAATCAAGAGTTGAACAGTAACAGGAAACAGCAGACCGTCAGTTTGCCGTAGCAATGCACCAGCAGCCCGTCGGTCGAGCGCACCTTGCTCGCGTCCTGAATACCCGCTCTTTGAATCAGCCAGTTGAAGCACGACTCCACGGGCTGGCGCATCGCCGAGACGAAGCGCGACCACAAGCCTGGATGCCACTCGGGCCGGCGCAGTGGGCGCTTCTCCGGCGTGCAGAGTGTCACGTCGCGCGCCGCCAAAGCCTCGCCCGTCTGAGCGTCTTGGTAAGCCTTATCGCCGAAGAGTGCGCCCTCCTCGGGCCACGCCAGCCGTTGCTGGAAGGCCGTCAGGTCATGCACGGCCGCGCTCGTCACGACGAGGCTCTCGGGGACAGGCAGGCGTTTGTAGCGTTTGCGCGCCACGAGGTGCAGCTTGACGCCGTGATAGTAGAGCTTTTTGCTGGCGCAGTAGCCCTTCGCCGCGAGACCTCTGGCGACTTTGGCCGCGTCGCCGCGCGCACCCCTGGCCAGCATCACGGGCAGGGAGTCGAGCAGGCGGTCGCTCCCGCCGCCGAGTTGCTGAGCGGCCTGCCGAAGCGAGTCTTGCAGCAGGAGTGCGAAGGCCGCGCTAAGGCGGTTGAGCCGGCGGTTGAAGGCTTGGTAACTGGGCAGGTCGGGGAACCACCCGCGCCAGTGGCCGGCGGCGTAGTCGTAGAGGCGCCGCTGGGTGAAATGGCCTTGCAGGTGGCCGAAGAGGTAGAGGGTCAGCAACTCCTCGTCGGTGAAGCGGGGACGGTGGTTGTTGCTCATGCGTTGCACCCTGAGAGCCGGGCAGCTATCGTAGGCTCGGCAGACCCACAGATAGAGTTCGATGAGTTGGTGTTCCACAAACTCAATTCTACAACTCCCTGCGGGTCTGCTTTTCTACTCTTGATTCGCATTACTGACTACTGTCTACTTGTTCTTCCTGCCTACTGCCTACTGCCTACTGCCTTCTACCTACTCCCCTACTTCCAATCTCCCACGAGCACGAAGGGCGCCCAGAAGTAGGGGGCGCTGGTCTCTTTGCGTGCGAGCAGGGAGAGGCGTGCGGCGTGCATGGCGGCGGAGGGCGTCGCGGGCTGTGGGTTGAGGAACCCTTGATAGAAGCTCGCCATGAGGTCGGCCGTCGGCCTGTCGGCCACAGACCAGAGGGTAACGCCGACGGTGGGCGCGCCCGCATACATGAAGGCGCGCGCGAGCCCCATCACGCCCTCGCCGCGCTTCTCGCGCCCGAGCCCCGTCTCGCAGGCCGAGAGCATCACGAGCGGCGAGCCTAAGCGCAGATTGAAGACCTCGTCCGTGCGCAGAAAGCCGTCGGCGCCCGCGCGGTTCCCGACGAGCGAGAGCACGACGCCCGTGAACTGCGGACGCTCCGCATTCAGCAACCCGTGCGTCGCGAAGTGGAGCACGCGATAGCCGCGCAGGTCGCGCGCCTCAAGCTCGCTCTCGTTTGCGTCCAAGCCCAGCCACACGTCCGCCCTTCGACCCGCGCGCTCGGCCAAGCCCTTTATCTGCTCGGCCTCGGCCTGCGTGCCCGCAAGACGCACGAGCGCGACACGCTTACCGCCCGTCATCTTCAAGCCATCGGACACGTCCGCGACGGCGCTCTCGAAACCGGGCGCGCGCCCCGCGTCGGCGCCCGCCTGCGGAACGTTCGGGCCGTTGGCCGCGACCGCGCGCGAGTCGGAAGCGTCGAAGACAGGGTCGGCGACGACGAGCATGCTGCCCGCCGTCGTCGTATTCGCCGCGCGCTGCTGACGGATGGCGGCGACCACGGAGGCGGATGGCGCAAAGACCGTCTCGTTCGTCTTCAGAAGGTATTCGAGCGTTGAGAAGTCCGCACCTTCGGCCGGCGCCTGCGTGACGAGCGCGTGGAAGGGGACGTAGTTGAGCGCGCCATCGGCAACGACGAGCAGGCGGCTCCCCTTGTAGAGCGGCGCGGCCGGCTCGACCGCGGCCTTGTACAGCTCGTGCGCGGCGTCGGCGTAAGCCTTGACCGCCGCGGGTGTCACGTCCGCCCTCGCCGCGGAGAGCTTGAGGCCGCGCTGCGGGTCTACGGCCGCGGCGACGAGGTCTGTGA
>JBJMGQ010000020.1:0-22277 GCA_045807845.1 Pyrinomonadaceae bacterium
CAACTGCACGAGCGCCAACTGCTGGCCGTTGGTCTTCACGTCCCAGAACGTCTCCGTGTCCAGCCCGATGAGCCCCTCGCAGCTCAACGCCTCGGCTGCTTCAAGGAGTTGAGACGGGTCGTCAATGTAGCGCCAAGTAAACCGGCTCGACTGCTCTATCCAGCTCAAAGCCCCTCCCCTTCAACCCAAATTTAACGACGAGACCTCTTCAACAAGTCTCGGCGGAAGTCACTCTCATTCAACAAGATAAGCCTGAACGACCTGCCAAATTTTAGCTTGACTAAAGCCTCTCCAAAGAGATACTTTAGATGCGGCCAACATTGTTGGCCGCGCCCGGGTCATTCTCGCCGAGTCTGCTAAACTCCCGCACCCATCGCACTACATCGCCTGAAAATGTCGCTGACGAAAAAGCTCTCTGCCGCCCCGCTCCTCTGCCTCTTCGTTGCGGCCGGGCTGTTCGCATCGCTGCTCGGGCTGCTGTTGACGGCCCCGCCCAGCCTCGCCGCCCGTGAGGCGTCGGTGCTCTTCACAGGCTCGCTGGCGCTAATACTCTTACTGTATCTGCCGTTCCGCCACAAGAGGGTTGTCGAAGAAGTTCGACGCACGGATAAGGAGCGTCTGCGTCTCGCCGAGTCCGCGGCCGAGTTGAACCTGCGCGCCGTCGAGTCGCTGGCTATCGCCATCGACGCCAAGGCGCAGACGACGCACGGTCATGTCCGCCGCACGCAAGTCTACGCGCTGGGCCTCGGCCGCCTCTTGAACGTGAGCGATGAAGAGTTGAAGGCTTTGAAGGCCGGCGCGCTGCTGCATGACGTGGGGAACCTCGCGGTGCCCGAGTACATTCTGAACAAGCCCGGGCATCTGTCGCCGGCCGAGTTCGAGAAGATGAAGATTCACGCGACCGTCGGCGGCGACATCGTGAGTCGCGTTGGCTTCCCCTACCCCGTCGAGGAGGTGGTCAGGTATCACCACGAACGTTGGGACGGCACAGGCTACCCGCGCGGCCTGAAGGGTGAAGGCATCCCGCTCGTGGCGCGCATCATCTCGGCGGTGGACTTCTATGACTCGACGCGCTGCGACCGTCCCTACCGGGCGGGCATGACGCGCGAGCAGTCGCTCGCACTGCTCAGGAGCAAGGCCGGTAAGTCCTTCGACCCGGTCGTCGTCGAGATGTTCGTCAAACACGTTGACGAGTTCGACGCGCTCATCTCACACACAGACTTGAATGAGCAAGTGCGCGCCGAAGCGGTAGTAACATCGCAGGCCGTGCCTTCCAACGCGCCGGAAGGGCACACCTCGGGCGAATGGTCGGAGGGCTTCCGCTCCATCGCGCGTGCGCAGCGCGAAGTCGTCGCACTGCACGAGCTGACGCAGATTCTCGGAGCCTCGCTCAACCTGCAAGACACCGTCGCGCTCGTTGCCGTGCGCCTGCGCGAGATAATCCCCTTCGACGCCTGTGTCATCTATGCGCTCGATGATAAGTCAGGTCGTGCCGAGCCCGTCTTTGCCGCAGGCGAGTGGAATGAGTTCTTCACTGCGCGCGGCGTCGCGGCCGGAGAAGGCATCACGGGCTGGGTCGTCGCCAACGCGCGCGGCATGTGCAACACACCGCCCGAGCTTGAGCTGGCAGGCGCGCCCGCGGAGGTTGCCTCGCAGGTGCGCGACTGTATCTCTTCGCCGCTCGTGCGTGAGGACGGGGCCTTCGGCGCCGTCACGCTCTTCTCGAAGACGGCCGGCGCGTACACGGCCGAGCACCTGCGCCTTCTGGATTCGGTCTGCCTGCACACTTCGGGCGCGCTCAACAATGCGCTCGCGCACGAGCGGACACGCGAGAGCGCTCTGACCGACCAGTTGACGGGACTGCCCAACGCGCGCGCGCTCCACCTCATGCTCGAACATCGTCTTGCCGAGTGCAGGCGCTACGAGGGCGAGGTCGTCTCAGTCCTCAGCATCGACGTAGACGACTTCAAGGATATCAACGAGCAGTTCGGCCACGGCGTCGGCGACCGCCTGCTGGCCTCTGTCTCGGCGGTCGTCAAGGGCCAGTTGCGCCAGATGGATATGCTCGCGCGCTTCGCGGGCGATGAGTTTCTGGCCGTCATGCCGGGCGCCTCCGGGCAGGTCGCCGCGTTGGTGGCCGAGCGCGTCCGCAACGCCGTCGAGTCGCAGGTCTTCAACGTCAAGACGGGGCGCAACGTACAGGTTCGCGTCAGCGCCGGCGCTGGCTCCTACCCCGCCGACGGCGAGACCGCCGACGAACTCCTCCAAGCAGCCACGCGCGACATGCGCCGCGACAAACAGACGCGCAAACACGGGCACGCCTCCCCCGCCCCGGTCGTCTCCATCGACGCATACCGTTAAGAAGTAGACAGTAGTCAGTAGACAGTAGTCAGTAGCAAGACAAAGCGGCGCGCCCGACCTAAAGGTTAAGACGCGCCGCTTCTGTTTTCTACTGTCTACTGTCTACTGCCTACTGCCTACTGCTTTTCACCCTTTTTGCCGCGGGCGTTAAAGTCGCGTATAATCCGTTCTCGTCACAACTGAACACCGACAGTCGCAGAAGTAGTGCGGCGCAGGCCCTTTAGCGGGGCATCTGTGTCGGCGGCAGCGCCCGCATGTGCGCGCGAGAATTTCACACTATGAGTGAGCTTAAAGTGACACCGATGAGACCGAGGACACAGTCGGAAGGCGCCGCGGCGGGCGCCGGGTTGGCCGAAGAGCGCGACGAGCGCGACCGCATCGACCCGGTCGAACTCCGCGAAGAGCACGAGCAGCGGCATCAGGAGCAACTCAAGCAGATCGAAGAGATCGACCAAGAGACGCTGCTGCGCATGCTCTACCAGATGGTGCTCATCCGCCGCTTCGAGGAGAAGTCGGCCGAAAGCTACACGCTCGGCAAGATCGGCGGCTTCTGCCATCTCTACATCGGGCAGGAGGCGGTCGCCGTCGGCACCATCTCGGCGCTGCGCCCCGACGATTACGTCTTCACCAGCTATCGCGACCACGGCCACGCGCTCGTCATGGGCACTTCGCCTGACGAGGTGATGGCCGAGCTGTATGGCAAGATTGGTGGTTGCTCTAAGGGCAAGGGCGGCTCGATGCACCTCTTCGACGCCGACAAGCACTTCCTCGGCGGTCACGGCATCGTCGGCGGGCAGATTCCGCTCGCGACCGGCGTCGCCTTCGCCACCAAGTATCGCGGCACAGACCAGACGACGGTCGTCTTCTTCGGCGAAGCCGCAGTCAATCAGGGCGCCTTCCACGAGTCGCTCAACATGGCGCAGCTCTGGAAGCTGCCCTGCATCTACATCTGCGAGAACAATCAGTACGGCATGGGCACGTCGCTCAAGCGCGCGATGTCCATCAGCGACGTGTCGCAGAAGGCGACCGGCTACGGCATGGCCGCGGAGTTCGTGGACGGCATGGACGTGCTCGCCGTGCGCGCGGCCACCGAGCGCGCCGTCGAGCGCGCGCGCAAAGAGTCTCTGCCTTCGCTCCTCGAAATCCGCACGTACCGTTTCATGGGTCACTCGATGTCCGACCCCGGCCACTACCGCACGCGCGCCGAGATCGAGCGCTATCAGGAGCGTGACCCCATCAAGGTCTTCGGCGATAACCTGCGCCATAAGGGCGTGCTCGACGACGAGGGACTCAAGGGTATCGAGGCGCGCGTCCGCGAAGAGGTCGAGCGCGCCGTCAAGTTCGCCGACGAGAGCCCCGAGCCGCCGCCCGAGGAGCTGTTCACGGACATCTACGCCAACCCCATCAAGCCCGGACGATGAGACGACGACTCTTCAACGGCGCACTCCTTATCAGCCTCGTGGCCACGGCCGCGGCGGCGCAACAGTTCACGCGCGTCTGGCTGCGCATCGCTCCCGAGGGCGAAGAGTTCGCCGTCCACATGCCGGAGCCGAACTTCCGCATCCGCCGCGAGCTGCCCTTCGGCGGCGGCGTCATGCTCAAGCCCGCCTCCTTCGAGGTCACGCAACGCGGCGCGCTCCTCTCCGTCCTCTCGTTCGCGAAGTCGGAGCCCGCCGCGCCGAAGTCGCTCGACGCATTCGTCAAGGGCTTCCAACACGCCCTCGGCCAAAGCACGGCCGGCAAACGCGCCGTCCTTGAATTTGAGAAAGAGGTCAAGCTCGACGGCCACGACGGCAGGCAGTTCCGCGTCAATGTCGGCGACGCGTCAGGCTCGGCTCGTATCTTTGAAACGGAGAAGCACTTCTACGTCGTGCTGACGTACGGCGGCACAGAAGGCGCCGACCTCGCCGAGCACTTCCACAACTCCTTTACTCTCGACCCGGCTGCCGCGGATCGCGTCGCGCTGAGCGAGCCCGCGGAAAGGATGCTCTCGCCCGCGCAGCCCCCTGAGTTGCTGTGGCCCGTCGCGGGCGGGTCGGGGAGCATCGGGGTGCTTGCAGCAGGTAAGGGGGACGGCGACACCCAACCGGTTCCCGACATCTCAAAGGCCGACGCCTCGAAGCCCGTCGGGCGAATGATAGTTTCAGGCGGCGTGCTCAACGGCAAAGCCATCGCCAAGCCGAAGCCCGTCTATCCCCCGATTGCGAAGGCCGCGCGCGCGCAGGGCGTCGTCACCGTGCAGATAATTATTGACGAAGAGGGCTACGTGATTGCGGCGCACGCCGTGAGCGGCCACCCGCTCCTGCAAGAGGCGGCGGTCTTCGCTGCGCGTCAGGCACGCTTCACGCCGACGCGGCTCGGAGGGCAGCCGGTCAAGGTCTCGGGCGTCGTCACGTACAACTTCGTCCTCGTGTAACCGCGGGCGTAGATTTTAAAGTCTTCAAGTCGGCATCAACTGTCCGGAGGTTTGAATGGCTGTCATCACGATGCGCGAGGCGCTCAATCAGGCGATGCGCGAGGAGATGCGCCGCGACGAAGGCGTCTTCCTGATGGGCGAAGAGGTCGCGGCCTATCAGGGCGCGTACAAAGTCTCGAAGGGCTTGCTCGAAGAGTTCGGCGACAAGCGCGTCGTCGATTCGCCTATCACGGAGCTGGGCTTCGCCGGCTTAGGCGTCGGCGCGGCGATGGTGGGATTGCGGCCCATCATCGAGTTCATGACCTTCAACTTCTCCATCCTCGCCACCGACCAGATCATCAACTCGGCGGCGAAGATGCGTTACATGTCGGGCGGGCAGTTCAAAATTCCAATCGTCTTCCGCGGCCCGAACGGCTCTGCCTACCAAGTCTCTTCGCAGCACTCGCAGGCGCTTGAGAGTTGGTTCGCGCACTTCCCCGGTCTCAAGGTCGTGATGCCCTCGACACCCGCCGACGCGAAGGGCTTGCTGAAGAGCGCCATCCGCGACGACGACCCCGTCATCTTCCTCGAACAGGAGCGCATGTACGGCATCAAGGGCGAGGTGCCGGAGGACGAAAACTTCCTCGTCCCGCTCGGGCAGGCCGACGTGAAGCGCGAGGGCACAGACTGCACCATCGTCGCGCGCTCGATGACGGTGCCGCTCGCGCTCAAGGCGGCCGAAGAGTTGGAGAAGCAGGGCGTCTCGGTCGAAGTCATCGACCCGCGCACCATCCGCCCGCTCGACATCGAGACGATTGTGAACTCGGTGAAGAAGACCAACCGCGTCGTCGTCGCGGAAGAGTCGCACGCGTTCGCGGGGGTCGGCGCCGAGATCAGCGCGCAGGTCATGGAGCACGCCTTCGACTATCTCGACGCGCCCGTCAAGCGTCTCTCCGGCGCCGACGCGCCCATGCCCTACGCCAAGAACCTCGAACGGCTCGCGCTCCCCGACGTGGAGCGCATCGTCAAGGCCGTCCGCGAGGTCTCGTATCTGGACTGACAGTTTTCAGTTTTCAGTTTTCAGTTTTCAGTCAGAGCTGTAACGCGCAGTCGTTCGACAACTGAAAACCAAGCTGAAAACTGAAAACTAAAAACTGAAAACTGAGGGTCTCAATGGCAACGCAGGTCGTGATGCCGAAGCTGTCGCCGACGATGGAGGAGGGACAGCTCTCGCGCTGGCTGAAGAACGAGGGCGACAAGGTCGGGGTCGGCGAGCCGCTCGCCGAGATAGACACCGATAAGGCGACGATGGAGGCGCAGGCGCTCGCCACGGGCGTGCTGCGCAAGATACTCGTCCCCGCGGGCGAGACCGTGCCGCTCGGCGCCATCATCGCCATCATCGGCGAGCCCGACGAAGACATCTCCGGCCTCCTCAACGAAGCCTCTTCGGGCTCAGCACAGGCCGAGAAGAAGGAGCGCATCGAGGAGAGCGTTCAAGGTCGCGCGTACGGCGCGCCCGACGAAGTCGCGCAGGTAGTCCCCGGCGGCGAGCGCACGCAGGCGACCGTCGAAGGCCAACCGATTAAGGGTGACGTGGGCGGCGCCCCGTCGGCACCGCAGGACGTAGCGCCGGAGTCAGGTAAGGCTCAGCCCGCGCCGGTGGCGCAGCCGACGAGCGGCAACGGCCAGCGCGGCGAGGGCGGTCGTCTCATCGTCTCGCCCATCGCCGCGCGCATGGCGGCCGACGCCGGCATCAACCTCAACACCTTGACGGGCAGCGGCCCCGGCGGTCGCATCGTCAAACGCGACATCGAAGCCGCCATGAGCGGCGGCGGCGCTGCTCAAACGTCTGAACAGACGCAGGCTCAACCCGAACAGCCCGCGACACAACTCCGCGCCGTGCAGGCTCCCGCGCAGCAGCCCTCGGTTCAACCCGTTGGCGGCGTCGCGCCCTATCACGAGGAGAATGTCTCGACGATGCGCGCGACCATCGCGCGCCGCCTCTCCGCCTCGCTCGGCCCCATCCCGCACATCTTCCTCACGACCGAGATTGAGATGGACAAGGCGGCCGAGATGCGTCGCCAGTTGAATGAGCTTGACCCGGAGAACAAGGTCAGTATCAATGACTTCGTCATCAAGGTCGCGGCGGTTGCGCTCATGCAGCATCCGGCGGTCAACTCATCTTTTCAGGACAAGACCATTCGCTACTACGAGCGCGCAGACATCGGCGTCGCGGTCGCGCTTGAGAACGGACTCATCACGCCCGTCGTGCGCGCAGCGAACACGAAGTCGGTCGGACAGATAAGCCGCGAGGTCAAAGAGCTGGCCGAGCGCGCGCGCAACCGCAAGCTCACGCCGGAGGAGTACACCGGCGCGACCTTCTCCGTCAGCAACCTCGGCATGTTCGGCATCAGCGAGTTCACGGCGCTCATCAACCCGCCCGAGGCGTGCATCCTCGCCGTCGGCGCGATGACGCCCAGCGCGGTCGTGCGCGACGGCGAAGTGACGGTGCGGCAGTTGATGAAGGTCACGCTCTCCTGCGACCACCGCATCGTGGACGGCGCGACCGGCGCCAAGTTCCTTCAGACGCTCAAGAAGATTCTTGAGAACCCGCTGTACCTAATCGCTTAGAACAGACAAGGGGACACGATGAGCACGAACCAACCCGAAGAGGCGCCCTCGAACGTCACGACCGACGCGGAGAGCCAGGAGTACGGCGCGCAGCACGGGCAGACGCCGGAGGGACAGAACACAGGCTCCTCCGCGCCCGACGCCGAAGCCGACCCCGGCAACACCGCCGCGGGCGAGCCCGGTCAGGGCACAGGCGCGAAGGGCGGCGAGTACAGTTGATTGCGGAGTGCGGATAAGTCTTACGGGCCGCACGTTGCGCTGCTCGCGGTGCAGGTCATCTTCGGGACGTGGCCCGTCATGGGGAAGATCGCGCTGCGCGCCGTGCCGAGCACGGGGCTCGTCGCGATACGCGTCGGGGGCGCGGCCGTCGCCCTCCTCCTCCTGTTGGGGTTGCGCGGCCGGCTCGTCATGCCCGAGCGCCGCGACCTCGCGCGGCTCGCGCTCTACAGTCTCCTCGGCGTCGTCCTCAACCAGTTCCTCTACCTCAAAGGACTCTCACTCTCGACGGCCGTTAACGCCGCTCTACTGAATGCGACCATTCCCGTCTTCACGCTCCTCGTCGGCGCGCTTCTGGGTAAGGAAAGACTGACGGCGCGCGTCACTGCGGGGACGCTCGTCGCCGCGGCGGGCGTCGTCTACCTGATTGACCCTCTGCGCGCGAGCCTCGGCGGCGACACGATGAAGGGCAACCTGCTTCTTGTCGCCAACACCTTCTGCTACGGCGCATACATTGCCATCTCGCAGGACGTGTTCCGACGCTACGGAGCGCTGACGGCGATGACGTGGCTCTTCACCATCGGGTCACTGGCCGCCGTGCCCTTCGGCGGCTATCAGCTCGCGCAGACCGACTTCGCTTCCATCAGCCTCATCGTCTGGCTCGTGCTCCTCTACACGGTGCTCGTGCAGACGGTCGGCGCTTACTACCTCAACGCATGGGCGCTCGAACGCGTCTCGCCAAGCACGGTCGCCGTCTACATCTATCTTCAACCGCTCTTCGCCTTCATCGTCGCACCGCTCCTGCTCGGCGCAGGCGAGCGGCCGGGGCTCCGGCACGCGGTCGCGACGCTGTTCATCTTCGCGGGTGTCGGGATTGTCACACTCGGGCGGCGCGGCAAATTCGAGGAGGAAGTCTCCGAGCATCCTGACGCGCTCGCACATTGATTTGTTACAATCCGGCGCGGAATCAATTATGCAGGACGTGAGCTCACAGGCCGCGGGCGCGGTCGCTTCAGAGGCCAGTCTCAAAACTTCGGCGGCGCGTCTCTCCGTCGCGGCTGCCGCCTGCCTCATCGCTCTGAAGGCTTTGACGGGCGTACTGACCGGCTCGATCAGCGTGTGGGCTTCGCTGCTCGACTCGACGATGGACATCTTCGCTTCGGCGATCAACTACTACGCCGTGCGCGCGGCTTGCGTTCCGCCCGACGATGATCACCGTTACGGGCACGGCAAGGCCGAGTCGCTCGCCGGTCTTTTCCAATCCTTTGTCATCGGCGTCTCGGGACTGCTCCTGCTGCTCGAAGCAATCCGCCGCGTCTTCATGCCACACCCGACAGCTTCCGAATGGCTCGGCGTCGGCACGATGGCCGTCGCCTGCGGCGTGAGCTTTCTGCTGGTCGCGCGCCTGCGCACCATCGCGCGCAAGACCGACTCGCCCGCACTCACAGCCGACGCCGTCCACTACGCGACCGACGTTTACACGAACGGCGCCGCGCTCGTCGCGCTGCTCGTCGTCGCCCTGACCAACTGGACGCTCGCCGACCCGCTCATCTCGATTCTCATCTCCGGCTTTATCCTCTGGTCTGCGGTGGACGTGGCGCGCGAGGCGGTCAACGTGCTGATGGACAAGCAGCTCCCGAGCGAGGTGGACGCGAAGGTCGCGCGCGTCGTCGAGAGCTTTCGCCAAGAGGGCGTCCTAGGCTTCCACGACCTGCGCACGCGCCGCTCCGGCTCGCACAAGTTCATCGACCTCCACCTCGAAGTCGAAGCCGACCAATCCCTTCAGCAGGCGCACGACCTCTCTGTCCGCGTCCTCCGCGCCATCCAGCACGAAATCCCGCGCTCCCGCGTCCAGATTCACACAGACCCGTCTAAGAGTGATAAGTGATGGGTGATAAGTGATAAGAAAGAACGGCGGGCCCGGTTTTTCTTATCACTTATCACCCATCACTTATCACTTCTTCAAGCCGTCTTCTTCGCCACAGTCCCCTTCTCCTTCTCGCCTTCGGCCATGCGGCGCAGCTCGAAGAGTTTCATGAGGGCTTCGACGGGAGAGAGCGTGTTGAGGTCGGCGGCGAGCAGCTCTTCGACGATGCGTGCGCCGCGCCCCCAAGTCGTCGCGTCGAAGTGTTCGAGAGTTTCGACAGCGGCCCCTTCATCTTCCATGTTGCCGGACTCGTATCCGCGTAGAAGCTCTTCGGCGCGGCGTACGACCGGCGCGGGCAGGCCGGCGAGCTTGGCGGCATAGACGCCGTAGCTCCCTTCGGCGACGCCGGGGACGACGCGGTAGAGGAAGACGAGCTCGCCGCCGCGCTCCGCAATCTCGACGTGCAGGTTGCGCAGGCGCGGCAGCGTCTCAGCCAGCTCGGTCAGCTCGTGATAGTGCGTGGCGAAGAGTGTCTTTGAGCGCAGGCGCGGGTGGTTGTGGACGTATTCGAGGACGGCGCGCGCCACGGCCAGCCCGTCGTAGGTCGAAGTCCCGCGCCCCAACTCGTCAAGCAGCACGAGCGAACGCGGCGTGGCGTGATGGAGAATGTGCGCCGTCTCCGTCATCTCGGTCATGAAGGTTGACTCGCCGCTGCCGATGCGGTCGTAGAGTCCGATGCGCGTGTAGACGCGGTCGGTGAGTCCAACGACAGCCTCCGCGGCCGGGACGAAGCCGCCCGCCTGCGCCATGATGACGATGAGCGCCGCCTGCCTCAGGAAGGTGGACTTGCCAGACATGTTCGGCCCCGTGATGAGCGCAATCTCGTGCGCGCCCGCGCCGCCCAGCTCAAGGTCGTTGGCGACGAACTCGCCCTCCTCGAACAGTCTTTCGAGAACGGGGTGACGGCCGCCGCGGACGCTCAGGACGGGCTCGTCAACGACCGTCGGGCGGACGTAGTTCCAGCGCGCCGCGCTCTGCGCGAGCGATGCCACAGCATCGAGGTGCGCGAGCGTCGAGGCCGCAGCCAGTATCTCTTCGCGCGCCTTGCCTATCTCGGCGCAGACCTGCCGGAAGATGCTCGACTCAAGCTCCGTGATGCGCTCCTGCGCGTTGAGGACGAGCGATTCGTGCTCCTTGAGTTCAAGTGTGACGAAGCGCTCTGAAGCGGCGAGCGTCTGCTTGCGCGTGTAGCTTGCGGGGACGAGGTGCAGGTTCGGCTTCGTGACTTCAATGAAGTATCCGAAGACCTTGTTGTAGCCGACGCGCAGGCTCCTGATGCCCGTGCGCGCGCGCTCGCGCTGCTCCATCTCGGCGAGGAAGGTCTTGCCGTTCTTGAGCAGCGAGCGTAAGGAGTCAAGCTCTTCCGAGTAGCCCTCGCGGATGACGCCCGTGCCCTCGCCGCGTCGCGGCAGGTCGTCGTTGACGGCCGAGCGTATGTACCCGAGCACGCCCTCACACGTTGGAAGTGAAGACAACGCCGCACCGAATCGCGCGGCCTCATGTTGAAGAAGAGCGCGCACGCGGGGCACCGCTTCGAGGCTTTGTCTGAGAGCTAAGACTTCCGAAGGCGTCGCCAGTCCTGCGCGCGCGCGGCCCGAGAGACGTTCGAGGTCGTGTACGTTCTCAAGGGCGGCTGCAAGCTCTGCGCGGTCTTTGTCGTGTGTAACGAACCAGCCGACGTGCTCCTGACGACGCGCGATCTCTGCGAGGTCGAGGAGCGGCTGTCGCAGCCAGCGGCGCAGCATCCGACCGCCCATCGCCGTGCGCGTCTCATCCAAAGTTGCAAGAAGCGAGGGCGCGCCGCCCGTACTCTCGAATATCTCAAGGCTGCGGACGGCCTGCGCGTCGAGCACCATGAAGGACTCGGGGTTGTAGCTCGTCAGTCTCGTCAACTGTTCGGCCACGCCCGCCTGCGTCTCCGACAGATAAGTGATGACTGCTGCGGCTGCGGCCGTGGCGAGCGGCCAGCGCGACAGACCGAAGGGCGCGAGCGTGCGCGCGCCGAAGTGCTGTTGCAAGACGCGACGAGCGCGAGCGGGGTCGAAACTCTCGTCGGGGCGGCGCGTGATGAAGCCCGGAAGGTTTGAGACGTGCGCGGCCACGCCTTTTGTCACGAGCACCTCGGCGGGCGCGATGCGTTGAAGCTCTGCGAGCGCGGAGTCGGCGTCCAGCTCGGTCGCCTGAAAGTCGCCCGTCGTCACGTCGGCGTAGGCCAGTCCGGCGCGGCGGCCGTCGGTAGCGAAGGCGGCGAGGTAGTTATTGACCTTGCTCTGGAGCAGCCCCGTCTCCAGAACCGTGCCGGGGGTGACGACGCGCACCACGTCGCGCTCGATGAGGCCACGCCCTGCCGTCTCGCCGCGGACGGGAGTCGCCGTCAACTGTTCACAGATGGCGACGCGGTGGCCGCGCGAGATGAGCGTGGCAAGGTGGCGCTCAAGGCTATGGTGCGGGACGCCCGCGAGCGGCACGCGCAGACCGTGCCCCATCGGCTTTGAGGTGAGCACGATGTCCAGCTCGCGCGCGAGCAGACGCGCGTCGTCGTCGAAGGCTTCGTAGAAGTCGCCGATGCGGAAGAGGAGGATAGCGTCGGCGTGGCGGCGCTTGATGTCGAGATACTGTTTGCGGAGCGGGGTGGCCGTGGTCATCGCTCGAAGAGTACGGCGAGGATGTCTCCGACCGAAGTGAGCGAGCGGTGGAGGCGTTTGAGTTGCTCGAAGCTGAGGATGGTCGTGACGCGGCCTATCTCGTGGAAGGGGCCCGTGCGCGCGAGGCTCAACTGGCGCTCGGCGCGGTTCGTGTCGCGCTCGCTGTCCACGACGAGAAAGGGGCGCGTGCGTTGCGCATCGTAGGCGCGCTTCAACTTGGCGAGCGCGGCGTCCACGTTCCCTTTGCGTTGCACCTCGAAGACGTGGCTGAGGCGCGGGCTATCCTCGGCCTCGCGCCAGACCACGTCGTAATAGTCGAACTCGGCCTCGGCGTGGTAGCCCAGAACGCGAGCAATCTCGACGAGCATCATCTGGACTTCGACGTGCGAGAGCCCTTCGGCTGCCGCAGCTTCGACGGCGAGCGGCGCATCGAAGGTGAACTGAATCTCCTCCTCCGCGACGCGTCTCTTTCCCCTCTCCGTCAGACGCCAGCGCCCACGGTCGCGCTCTATCTCGCGCCGCTCGTCGAGGTCGCGCGCCGCCGCCTGCACCAGCCGTCGCCATTGACGACGATGCCCGTTCGAGACGGCGAGCACCTCTTCAGGGCCGAGCTGCGGGAAGTATGCGACCAGACGGTCGTAGAGAAAACGCACGTGCTCGGCGCCGCCCGTGGCGGCCAGCTCCTGTAGGAGTGGCAACTCGATGCGCTCCACGCTCGGGTATGACATGGCGTTGAAAGGCTCGGGAGTGTTTGGGCTACGGGAAGGGCAGTTCCCGTCAAAACGTTACGCGGCAAAGTTACAGGAGAAGGGGGCGAACAATCAAGCGGGCGGCAGGCCGAAAAGTTAACCGCAGAGACAGAGAGACACGGCCTTAAGACTTGAGCTGTGTCTCTCTGTGTCTCTGCGGTGAATCTTACTTAATGAAGGTTAAGGGTTTTGAAACCCTTCCTCGTAACCGCGGAGGAAGCAGTCGCGGTACTCCTGTATGTCCGCGCCATTCCTGCCCCAAGACCAGAAGCCCCCGCCGCCGTTCCTGTAATGGCGCGAGCGATACGGGTCTTTGGTCATCGCTCTGCGCGCGTCGCTGGCGCCCGTGCTGCGGCCCTGTTCATAGCCGCGTTGACAATCGTCGCGGCCGTCACTGGCTTGAGCGCTCGCGCTGTTATCGTTCGTCTGGTAGATCGCTTCGTCTTGACGGGAATGACGGTGATGGTCGTGATGGTCTCTATCGTCTCCGTCATGTCTCCCGTCGTGACCGCGATGGTGGTCGCCGTCTCCGTCGTGATGGTGGCCGTCGCCATGCTCGTCGCCGCCCGGGCCGGCGCCGTCGCCACCGTGGTGATCGCCGTGGTGGTTACCACCGTTGCCGCTGCCATGATTATGGCCGCCACCGTCACCGTGGTTGTGACCGCCCCTCCTGCCTTCGTCGCCTCCGGCGCGATCACTGCTGCTACTGTCGTTGCTACTGCTGCTACTGCTGTCGCTGCTGCTACTGCTCGAACTGCTGTTGGAGCTGCTGCTACTGCTGCTATCACTCCGGCTACTACTACTATCGACGCTCCGGACTGGTTCGCTCCGGGGGCTTTCGTCGGTTCTGTCAACCTCACGCCGCGCCTGCGCGTAAGCCGCCGTTGACGGCGACAATGCCGTCATGCAGAGCAACAGTAAAGAGGGCGCGATGACGGCGCCCGTCAGTCTTCTCAAAGTGTCTGTCCTCATCGCTTGTCTCCGCGCGCGGACGGCTCTGGCGCAATTCGCGCGCCTCACTGGGAGAGCTGTGGAGGACTGAAATATACACCCTGCCGAAGCCTTCGTCACGAATTTACTTAAGACGAGAAAAGGCCCCGCGGGGGCGGCTGAGATGGCGGGACTTCCCTTCTTCAGCCGCCCCCACGGGGCCTTTCGTTTCAGGGCTCGTTACGCAGCCTGTTGGTGGACGATGCCGAAGCTCTCGTGGATTTCGTCGGCGTCGAGGGTGTCGCGTTCGAGGAGCCCGGCGACGAGGTGTGCAATCTCGGCGCGGCGCGAGTCCACGACTTCGCAGGCGCGCTTCATCTGCACGTCGATGATGTCGCTCGTCGCGTGCTCGATGCGGTCGAGGAGCGTCTGGCTGTGCGGGTCTTCGGGCTTGCCGAGGTGTATGGGGCCGAGCGGGCTCATGCCGAACTCTGCGACCATGCGGCGCGCAATCTCGACCGCGCGCTCGATGTCGTTCGAGGCGCCGGCCGTCATCGTGTCGAGCAGAAGTATCTCGGCCGCGCGCCCGCCAAGAAGCATCGCGATCTGGTCTTCGAGGTACTCGCGTGTCCTCATCAAACGGTCGCGCTCGGGCAAAGCTTGCGTTACGCCCAGCGCGCGGCCGCGCGGAAGGATGGAGACTTTATGAATCGGGTCGCTGTTCTTGACGGCGAGCCCGACGGCGACGTGGCCCGCCTCGTGGACGGCCGTCGCGTAGCGCTCCTCCTCGTCCATCATGAAGCCCTTGCGCTCGACGCCCATCAAAATCTTGTCGCGCGCGTACTCGACGTGCGGGCGGCCGACGGCCTCTGAGCCGTCGCGCGTCGCGGCGATGGCGGCCTCGTTGAGAAGGTTCGCGAGGTCTGCGCCGGAGAAGCCCGGCGTGCCGCGCGCAATCCAGCCGAGGTCAAGCCCGTCTTCGAGCTTGAGCTTGCGCGAGTGGACGCGGAGTATCTGCTCGCGGCCACGCATGTCCGCGAGGTTGACGGTTATCTCACGGTCGAAACGGCCGGGGCGCGTGAGCGCGGAGTCGAGGATGTCCGGGCGATTGGTCGAGGCGATGACGACGACGCCGCTCAACTGCTCGAACCCGTCCATCTCGACGAGAAGTTGGTTCAAGGTCTGGTCTTGGTCGGCCGAGGCCGAGTCGCCGCCGCGCCCGCGCTTGCGACCCAAGGCGTCGATTTCGTCGATGAAGATGACGCAGGGCGCGAGCTTGCGCGCGCGTGCAAACAGACGCCGGACGCGAGCCGCACCGAGCCCCGCGAACTTCTCTTGAAAGCTTGAGCCGGAGACCGAGAGGAAAGGCACTTCGGCTTCACACGCGGCGGCGCGCGCAAGCAGAGTCTTGCCCGTGCCCGGGGGGCCCGAGAGCAGTATGCCGCGCGGCGAGCGACCGCCGAGCCGCCCGAACTTGCCGGGGTCGCGCAGGAACTCGATGGTCTCCGCGAGTTCGCTGCGAGCCTCGTCCACGCCCGCCACGTCTTGGAAGGTGACGGGCTCGGCGGGGCCGGTCTCGCTCGCGTTCGATTCGCTCTGCATGCCCATGCTGGCGTAGACGCGCCAGCCGATGAGGGCGAAGATGAGCAGCGCCGTGGCCGGCAGAAGGTAGTTGAGAACGGTGACGAGGATGCCGGGCTGCAACGTCTCGAACTCGACGGGGACGTGCGCCTTCTCGAAGGCCGCGATGACCTCGTGCTGCGCGACGGCGTTCGTCACGACGCCGCGGACGACGGTGCCGTCGGCCTGCGTCACCGCGACAACCTCGCCGGAGACGCTCACCTTCTGCGCCGAGGTGGACTCGGACAGTTCACGGAGTTGGCTGAATGAGATGTCGCGGACGACGGGTTGAACCCAACTGGCGCTCAGGCTGATGACGGCGACAGCGGCGAGCAGGAAAAGGAGGGCGCCTGAAACAACGAGCGTGACCTTCTTCTTCTTCGGGGGAACGGAACGGGAAAAAGGCATAGAGACCTCAAATGAAATAGGAGGGAGCCGGGGTTAGGAACTCCTTCTAATCTAGCGATTGTTAAGCTTACGAAACCGCCTCAGGAGGGCCGTCGGGGGCCGCCGGACAGGTTCAAACGGTGACAAGCGGAGACGCCCGCAGGAGTGTGCGAACGCTGGCTTATACTCTAGCAGTCAAGAGCTTTTCAAGTCCAGTGAAAATCCCTCGACTTGACTTCGCCCGAGTGGGGCTTCCATGTCACCTAGCGGCCGAAGCCGCTTACTCTTCCGATGACACGGTTTAGCCTCCGGTTGCCGCGTGGGGCGCAAATATACCGGAGACTTGAAACGCGCCTTGTATCCAGACACAGAGAGGCTCTGCATCGCGGCGCAATTCAGTACAGGATTTCAACTTCGTCCTCAACCTTTTGACGGGACGCTGGATGGTCTGAGAAGTGGGCAGTAGGCAGATGGCAGTAGGCAATAGTCTTTCTTTTAGAGATGTGTCCTAAAGAATTCGCGGGCGGTGAGTAATCAAGCTCACTGCCCGCGAATTCTTTCAGCCCTCTTCCTGTCTTAACTGCCTACTGCCATCTGCCTTCTGCCTACTGTCCAATCTCTTTCCCGCACGAACGGCAGTGTGTGCGCCGCTTCGCGTTGAGGGTGCCGCAGGCCGCGCAACGGTTGTACATCGTGCGCGCGAACCAGTTCGTGATGACGGCGCTGACGAAGAGGATGCCGACCAGCAAGAGGATGCTGAGGAGAGTGTCTTTCAACCCTTGTGTCTCTCCAGCAGCTCGCTCTGATAACGCCGGCCGCGCTCGTAGCCGTGCCGAAAGGCCGACTCTTCGCACTCCGCGCCGAAGCACTCGCGAAGACGCTCGGCATCTTCAACGTAAGCGCGACCACGCGCGCGCGGGTGGAGTGACGCCTCGAAGCCGCGGCGGAAGACGGGCTCGTCAACGTTGAAGTCGCCGCCGTCCACGGTGTATTCGGCCTCCTCCGCGTCGCGCAGGCCGACCCACCAAGTCTCGCGCGCCGCGTCCACGCTCTCGGCTCCGACCTCCTTGAACAGGTCGCGCGCAACCCCCTCGCTCGCTTCGTCGTCGGCCACGACCAGCACGACCGAGCGCCCGCGCCGCAGCGCGTCCTCGTAGACGAACAACTCGTCGTGCGGCAACCCTTCGGCCATCGAGTCTTCGAGCGCGCCGCCCGCCGCCATGCCCGTGGCCGCGCCCCCCGCGCCGAGGAGCGCCGCCCCGATAAGACCCGCCGCCAGCACGGGCCCGACGCCCGGGATGAGCAGGCTCGCCGCAGCCGCGCCGAGATGCAGCCCGCCCGCGACGCCCAAAGCTCCGCCGACGGTGCCGCCAAGCGCCTTGCCCATGCCCGATTGTTCGGTCTCGGTGGTCGGCACTTCGTCGAGCTGCTGCCCGGAGGTGCCCGGCGTCAGAAGGCTGACGCGGTCTTCGCTAATCTTGGCCATGCGCAGCGCCTCGACGGCGCGCTCGGCCTCCGCCGACGAATTGAAGATTCCAGCGACAGTGCTCATGCGTCCCACGCGTTCGGGCGCGCCCTCTCTAATGGCGTGCGCCCCGGCCGCCTTCCCCGGCCCAGATGTTCGAATCCCTCTAGACTGACCTTAAAGACTGAAGCGTTATGACCTGATTTTACCACGAGAAGCAACGCGGCATTCATCCTCAAATCAATTCGTTGAGCGCTCATTTAAGTTATGTTAAAGTGTAACTGCCTTCCCGAATGTTTCCATCGGAACCGAGAGAGAGCGCATGATTGAAATCGTCGAAAAGCACTGGCCGATGTCTGTTGGCGACGGCAAGGCGACGCGCAAGAAGAAGCCGCGCATCCTCGCCATCACGACCGACTGCTGCACGGGCTGTGCGGGCTCTCCGGCCTGCATCGAGTACTGCCCGATTGATGCGTGCATGTTCTGGGTGCCCGACGACGATCACACGCCCTTCGGCCGCATCGAAGTAGACCCGTACCTCTGCATCGGCTGCCAGAAGTGCATCAGCAAAGGCCCCGACGGCGCCTTCCTCGACGGCTGCCCCTGGGACGCTATCGAGATGGTGCCGACCGAGGACTGGGAAGCGATGCACGGCGTCACGCTCCCCGACGCACCGCCACCGCCCCCGAGCCAGTAAAGAGTAAATAGAAGATAGAGATTAAGCTTCGCCCGGCCTCTGAATAGATTCGAGGCCGGGCGTCGTACTTTCCAAACGGCACTCTCAACTCACCTTCCAGCCTCCGCGCGCCGTCTAATCAACTCCGCGGTCTTCGCAGCCTCTATGCGCACGTAGCTCGGCATCCCCTCGACGCCCTGCGCGTAGCGCTCTACGTCGGCAAGGTCTTCGGTTTTTCCAAAGAAGGAGAGTGCGGTCAGCGCGTCGCTCACCTGCGCGGCGTCGGGCGCGATGACGAAAAGCTCTGCGCCCGCCTTGAACACGTCGCCCTCCTTCACCCGTGCAAGCTCGACCGTGCCCGGCAGCGGCGAGCGCACCTCGCCCGTCTCGCCCGCCGGAGTTTTGAATCTGAGAAGGAGTGACTCGCGCTTGACGCGTGAGCCAATGGTGAGCGCCGTGAGCGCTGTGCCCGTGTCCGAGGAGTTGACGGTGTATGGGCGGAGCATCGCCAGCAGTTCCGGCCGGCAACGCTCGTCGCCGAAGCGCACGAGCGCGAGCGCGGCGTTGCGGCGCACGATGGGCTCCGGGTCTTCGACCAGTCGCGCGAGCGCTTCGCGAAACTCCTGCGAGCTGTGCTCGATGCCCATCACCCACGCCGCCGTCATGCGCACATCCGGCGAAGGGCTCGAAGCCAGCGCTGCGACCTGCGCGTTCCAGCGGCCGGCGCCCGCGTCGCCACGCTCGATGCGCTCGGCGACCTGCGAGAGCGCGTGCTGCGCGTGGCGCGGCTTCCCTTCAACGAGATATTGTTCTATCTCCTCATCGCTCAGAGACCTCCCGAACCAAGTCCAGTACCACGTCAGGAAAGGCACGACCACGAAGAGCACGGCCACCACGACGAGCGGCCACGGCGAGCGCCTGCGCCGCGCGGGCGGTGCACCGGGGTTGCCGGTACGGTCGCCGTTCCCTTCCATGTGTGGTCGCGCGTCGCTCATCAAATTCATGACGGACGATAAAGGTGGTAGAGCATAAGGTAGACGACGACGCCGGTGACGGAGACGTAGAGCCAGAGCGGGTACGTCCAGCGCGCGATGCGCCGATGGCGCGCGAAGTCGCCTGCGAGCGCGCGCCGGAGCGTGATGATGATGAGCGGCACGATGACCGCGGCGAGGATGACGTGCGTGATGAGGATGATGAAGTAGACGGGACGTATGAGCCCCTGCCCTTGGAAACGCACCGAGCCGTACTGCGCGTGGTAGGCGACGTAGGAGATGAGGAAGAGGCTGGAGACGACGAGCGCCGAGAGCATCAGTCGTCGATGCGTCTGGACGTTCCCGCGCTTTATCTGAAAGAGCGCCGCGACGAGCAGCACGAAGCTCGTGGCGTTGAGGACGGCGTTTAAGTGCGGCAGGACTGAATCGTTCATCATCTACGAGAAAGCCTCGGCGATGGCCGCCGTGTTCTCGTAGCACTGGAAGCCCGAAACCTTGCCGCCGCTATCGAAGGTGAAGACGAGTGCCCACTCGTTGTCGAAGGTCTTGCCCGTCCCTTTCACGCGCCCTCGCTCGCGGCCGAGCGCGACGACGCGGTCGCCCTCGGCGACGAACGCACCGGGCTCGAAGTGCTCGAAGTCAACGCTCCCGCCGAGCTGCACGAAGAACTCGGTGGCGCCCGCGTGGCCGTGCCGGTCGCCGAAGTAGGGGATCACGTCGGGGCCGGGCGCCTTCCACGTCACGTCTTCGGAGAGGTGCGCGAGTACGGCGGGCACGTCGCCGCGCCCGAAGGCTTCAAAAATCGCTTGGACAGTTCTCTTCTTATCTTCTGCGCTCATCCTTCAACCTTCTTCTTCGGTGCGTGCGCGGGCTTCGCGGCCGGCGCCTTCTTCTCGCTTATCTCTTCATAGCCGCAGCGTTCACACTGCCACGCGGGGAAGACTCCGCCCGGGTCGGTCGCGTTCTGATAGACCGCGCGGTCGGACGGGATGATCTTGCCGCCGCACGCGGGGCACACGCGGCCGCGTATGGTCTGTCTCTCGACATCGACCGCGGGGACTAACTCATCTGCCATTGTGTCACCGTGTATATCTACGCGCCGGCTACGGCTCGCGGTTTTGGCCTTCGTCGCCGCCCTTCGCCTTCTTGTAGGCGACGGCGAAGATGGTGCAGAAGATAGAGACGGGCGGGATGAGCAGGACGACGATGGCGAGGTTCATCGTGCGCGCCGTCTGCTCGCCCCCCTCCTGTAGACCAGAGCGGCAGAGCGGACACTGCGCCAGCGCCGCCTCGGGCCACGCCGCCGCCAGCGCCGCGAGCGTGAGCGCCGCGACGATGATGAAAATGATGCTGCCCGCTCTTCTCGACAAGTTAAGACCTCTTTAATGCTCCTGCGCGGGAGCGCCCTCCGGGGTTGAGACGGCCTCGGTGCGCGTCGTGCGGAGGCGGCCCGTGCGGAAGCTGTCGGGGAAGACGATGAAGAGCAGGCAGATGCAGACGGCAACCGTCGGGACGAGCGTCAGCACGAGGCTCATGCGCTCGAAGCGTAGGTGCATGAAGTAGGCCACGATCATCGCCGCTTTGACGAGCGACAGCCCGATGAGCAGCGTCAGCATGATCTGGAGCGGGACGTGGATGTAGGCCAGAAAGACTTCGATGACTGTCAACCCGAGCAGCCCCGACAGCACGTACAGGAACATCCGCGTGCCGCCTTCGAAATGTACGTGCTCGGCCGCACGCGCGGGCGAGACTTCGTCGTCCACGCGGAAGGGGTGGACGCCGCGCTGGTGCATCGTGAGCGCGGGGACGGCGACGAACGTCAGCGCCAGCAGCAGGCAGACGGCCGTGAAGAAGAGACTGTCTATCGACAGAAAGTTCCCGGCCTCCACGGCGTTGAGCCCCGCAAACACGAGGAAGCCCGCGGCCATCGCGACGCAGACGACCATCAGCAACAGGTCAGACTTCTTGAACACGTCTCGGATGTTTTCGCTCGCCATCGCTGCCTCCACTCGTCAGTGCCCGGCCCCGGGCGTGAAGTCCACCGACATCAGGTAGATGAGCGGGAAGACGAACATCCAGACGAGGTCTACGAAGTGCCAGTAGAGCCCGCTGATCTCAACGTCCTCGTGGCGCGTCTTCTTGATGCGCAGCGCGACGACGCCGAGATAGAGGACGCCCGTCAGGACGTGGAACATGTGCAGCCCCGTGATGGCGAAGAAGCTGGCGCCGAAGAGCGGCGGCGCCTGCGGCCACCGGTGCGCCCACTCGCCCGCGAGCCGGAACGGCCGTAGCCCCTCGCCGATGAGGTGGCTCCACTCGATGGAGTGCAGGACGAGGAAGATCAGACCGCCGAGCATCGTCGCGCCGATCCAGCGCCGCGCCGCGCGCAGCCGGTTGTGCGCCGACGCCCGCACCGCCATCACCATCGTGAAGCTCGACGCCAAGAGGAAGAGCGTCATCGTCGTCGAGAAGATGATCGAAGGGTAGAAGGGAAACGGCGTCGGCCACGCGTCGCTCGCCACACGCGCGTATGAGTAAGCGATGAGCATCGCCGAGAACGTCATCGCGTCCGAGACGATGAAGAGCCACATCCCGAGCTTGCGGTGGCCGACCCGGTACGGCAGGGCCGCGCCGTCCCAATCGGTCGCCGGCAGCCTTCCGACATGCGCTTCAGTGCTCAAAGACTCACCTCCAGAAGAAGAGTAGCAGGAAGAGAAAGACCCACAACACATCCATGAAGTGCCAGTAGATGCCGACCACGTCGGTCAGCGCGCGCCGCTTCAAGTCGGACTCCGGCCCGCGCGCGCGCCGCACGTACCAGTGTAGATACGCGAGGGCGATGATGCCGCCCAGCAGGTGGATGCCGTGCAGCCCCGTCAGCACGTAGAAGAAGGAGCTGTGCGGGTTCGACGCGAGATAGACGCCCGCCGCCACGAGCTGCCGCCACGCGAGCACCTGCGCCGCAATGAACCCGAGCCCGAGGAGCAGCGTCACCGTCAGCCAAAGCCTGTAGCCTGCCTCCTCCGAATGCCTCAGCGACGCCTTCGCGCGCATGAACGTCAGGCTGCTGAGGACGATGAGCCCGGTGCTCAAGTAGACGAAGGAGGGCATCTGCCCGCCGCGCCAGTCCGTCGTGCTGTGCAGCCCCGAACGCACGATGAGCGCGCTCGCCAGCGCCGTGAACATCATCAGGATCGAGGCGATGCCGACGAGCACGCCCAGCCGATAGCGGTCAGCCGAGAAGGGTCGCTGCTCGTCGCCGCCGCCACCGCCCGGGCCGCCG
>JBJMGQ010000021.1:0-3490 GCA_045807845.1 Pyrinomonadaceae bacterium
GGCGGCGTCGGAGAACTCGCGCGTGAGGCTCTGAAACTCAAGCTCGCGGAAGAGTTGATAGGCGGCGGCGCGGTCGGGCGTTTTGCAGCGCAGCTTGTCGAGGTCGAGCTTGATGTTGACATCCGTGCGGATGGTCGCAAGGTCTTTCGACTGAAGAATCAGCTCGCGGTTGTCGCGCAGAGACTCGCGATAGGTCTTGTGCTTGACCTCCTCCCAGTGTTCGAGCGCGTTCTCGATTGAGCCGAACTGCTGGACGAGCTGCACCGCGCCCTTCGCGCCGATGCCGGGAGCACCGGGGATGTTATCGACCGCGTCGCCCATCAGTCCCAGCAGGTCGATGATCTGCGTGGGCTTGACGCCGAACTTGTTCAAGACCCAAGCCTCGTCGCACCACTCGACGGGCGGGACGGGCTCCTTGCGCTTGACGTTCTGCGAGTTGTTGCGCATGCAGACGACCCACGGGTCGCGGACGAGCTGCGTCATGTCCTTGTCGTTCGAGACGATGACGGCCTGCAAGCCGGCCTCCGTCGCCTGCACGGCGAGCGCGCCGATAACATCGTCGGCCTCGAAGCCGGGGACGTTGAGAATGGGAACGTTGAAGGCTTCGCAGACGCGGATGATGTAGGGAATCTGCGACTGTAGATCGTCGGGCATCTCCGCGCGGTTGGCCTTGTAGCCAACGTTCATCTCGTGCCGGAACGTCGGCACCTCCGACTCGAAGACGGCCGCGATGTAATGCGGCTTCTCGTCGGCGAGGAGCTTGCGCAGCATGTTGGTGAAGACGAAGACGGCCTGCGTCACCTGCCCGCGGCTGTTCGTCAGAGGCTCGCTCCTGCCCCCCATCGGCGCGAAGAACGCGCGGAAGATGTGCGAGAACGAGTCGATGAGAAAGACCCGCTCGGTCGGCTCTTTCGGCTTCGATTTTTTCGACGGCATGTGACCCGATGATAAGGAATCACGACGGCGGGTGACAAGCACGCGCCGCCGCCCCGCCCACAATCAACTCATCACAGAGACAGAGAGACACGGCTTGAAGGCAATAATTCAACAAGCCGTGTCTCTCTGTCTGCGGTGGTGAAAAACGTCTACCGACCGCCGCCTTCAGGAACCAGCGCGCGACCGTAACATCTGGCGGAAAGCCTTTAGCGCAGCCGTGTGCCCGTCCGTCTTACTCAGTTCGAGATGTTGCGTGATGACGTTGGCGGTGAGTGTCGGGAAGGCGCGGCTGTTTTGTATCAATTCGTAAGTTTCGCCTGTGAGCTTGTAGAAGCGTGTCGTTACTCCGTCATAGCGCCAGATTTCGGGCACGCCGAGCGCAGCGTAGATGTGGAACTTGTCGAGCGAGTCGTGGCTCATGTCTATCTCGACGACGACATCCGGGGGCGGGTATTCCCGGCGCGGGAAGGTGCGCCGGCCGATGACGCTCGCGGCATTCTGTACGAAAAAGCAGGTGTCAGGCTCGACGCCCTTCCTCAATGCCTTCCGCATAAACGTCGTCCCGCCCCATGACTCTACAGGTATGTCCATCTCATCGGACAGCGTCCTAACTAGTCCGGAGATGAATTCCTTGTAATGCTCGTGTTCTGGTGAAGGGCCCACGATGATCAGCCTCCCGCGGTCGTAGCTCAGACGGTGGCCGGGATGAAAACTCTCCATCTGAGTGAGCAGGTGCTCGTACTCGTCCCAATCTATGTTGAGGAGTTCGAGCTTTGCGCCGGCGGGTAAGCGCTCGATGATGTCGAGATAGTTCGTGGTCAGTGTGCTCATGTTGGTTCAGCTCTGAGCTGTTGCGAGGTCATTATCCTCCCACTGTGTGGCGCGGGCAAGAATTTTATTCGGTGGCGCGTGTGTGGCTCAACCGCCACACGGCGGGGTGGTGTTTGTCGCCGGGGTGCCACAGGGCGAAGTGGTGTAGGTTGAAAGTGTCAGGGTTTTGCGTGCAACGCGGAGGGCACGGGCGTTGCTCTTATATTTTGCGTTCCTTCATAAAAGAGAGCGCCTTGAGCGCTCGGTAGACGAAAGGTCTAGAGCCTCGCCTTGATTAAACAGACGACCATCGCCGCGCCCGTCGAGACGAGCGGGCTCGGGCTGCACACGGCCGCGGCCGTGCGCCTGAGCCTGCGCCCCGCGCCGCCCGACACCGGGCACGTCTTCGTCCGCACAGACCTCGACGACTTCGAGATTCCCGCCTCGGTCGAGTGCATCGCACACTGTTCTTATGCCACGACGCTGATGCGCACGGGCGTCATGCTCTCGACGGTCGAGCACCTGCTCGCGGCGCTGCGGGGCTTAGGGGTGGATAACGCCTACATCGAGGTCGATAACCTTGAGCTGCCCATCATGGACGGGTCTTCCGACGACTTCGCGGCGATGATTCTGCGCGCGGGCGTGGTCGAGCAGCCCGCGGCGCGCAGGGCCTTGCGCGTCCGTCATAAGGTGGAGGTCGAGCAGGGCCAGCGCCGCTTGTCGGTCGAGCCGCTCGAAGGGTGGGAGATCGAGTGCATGATCGACTTCGCGCACCCGCTCATCGGCGTGCAGCGAATGACGTTCGACGCGCTCGACGCGGAAGCCTTCCTGCGCGAGATTTCGCCGGCGCGCACCTTCGGCTTCACGGAGGAGATTGACGCGCTCCGGCGCGCGAATCTCATCCGCGGCGGCTCGCTCGACAACGCCATCGTGCTCACGCCCGAAGGGATGCTCAACGAGACGCCGCTCCGCCGCCCGGACGAGTTCGTCCGCCACAAAATCCTCGACATCATCGGCGACCTCGCGCTGCTCGGCATGCCCCTGCTGGGGCTGGTGCGCGCCGTGCGCAGCGGCCACCTGCTCCACGCCGCGCTCATGTCGAAGCTCCTGCGCGACGAGTCGGCATGGGAGATTGTGGACATGCCCGTCGCGGCCAGCCTCGCCGCGGTGCGGTGATAGAGCAGAAGGCAGAAGTGAAGTCGATCGTCGTCGGAACGGCCGGCCATATCGATCATGGCAAGAGCGCGCTCGTCCGGGCGCTGACCGGCACCGATCCCGACCGCCTGAAGGAAGAGAAGGCGCGCGGCATCACCATCGACCTCGGGTTCGCCCACCAGACCATCGGCGATACGCAATTGGCCTTCGTCGACGTCCCCGGCCACGAACGGTTCGTGAAGAACATGCTCGCCGGCGCCGGCGGGATCGACCTCGTGATGCTGATCGTTGCCGCCGACGAAGCGGTGATGCCGCAGACCCGCGAGCACTTCGACATCTGCCGGCTGCTGCGCGTGCCGGCGGGGCTGGTCGCGCTGACCAAGTCGGATCTTGCCGACGCCGAGACGCTCGAGCTCGCCCGGATGGAAGTGCGCGAGCTCGTTGCCGGATCCTTTCTGGAATCGGCGCCGATTGTGGCGGTGTCGGCGCGAAGCGGCGAGGGACTCGACGCCCTGCGCACGGCGCTGATTGACGCCGGTCGATCCGCAGCCGGACGCGACGCCGACGGCGTGACCCGCCTGCCGATCGA
>JBJMGQ010000022.1:0-15259 GCA_045807845.1 Pyrinomonadaceae bacterium
CATGGGTTGAATGACGGTTGTGTCTCAGTCTGAAATCTAACGGCCTTCCAGCACGCGGTTCGTGTGTGACAGATACCTGTACTCCGCGTCCGGCAGCCCCGGCGCGGGCGACCGCACGAGCAGGTTCGACGGGCCCGCACAGAGGTCGCGCGTGGTCGCCCAAGCGCTCCAAAGGGGCAGCGCCGTCACCCCCAACAGCAGCGCGAGCATCAGCGGCGCGCCGCGACCGCCGACGTAGCGCAGCAGCGGCAGCGCCGTCAGCACGGGCAGCCCGACGCTCAAGCCCACGCGCCCCCAGTAGAGCCAGCGCCAGTTGCCCTCGGTCAGCGTGAAGGCGTTGGCGAGCGTCCATCCGAAGAACGGCCCCAGCCCACACGCCAACAGCCAGAAGGCGCCCACGCGATCCGCCCACCCGCCGCGCGCTTCGACCTGCGTGTGATACTCCGTCCGTCCCGCGAAGTAGAACCCCACCCCGGCGAGGAGGCAGAGCGCGACGAGGAAGACGGTCGTGCCCCATATCAGCGGTCGCACCTCGCCGTACTTCAGGTAGGAGATGCACGGCACCAAAACGGCCGCCGACAGCGCCGCCAGCAGCCAGCGCCGAAACACGCGCCCCGACGCACGCGGCGGCGGAGCGGGCACGCCCTTATCCTTCACGGGCGCCCTCGACGCCTTCCGTCGCTCCGGGCGCGAACTCGCCTTCGACCCAGACTTCGCCGTCTTCATAGAACTCCTTCTTCCAGATGGGGACAGTGCGTTTGAGTTCGCGGATGGCCCATTCGCAGGCTTCGAAGGCGGCGCGGCGATGTGGAGCGCTTACCGCAATGACGACGGAGGTCTCGCCGATCTCGGTGCGCCCCGTGCGGTGGACGATGCCGACGTGCGCGATGTCGAAACGGCGGTGCGCCTCTTCGACGAGGCGGCGCAGCTCGGCGAGCGCCATCGGGGCGTAGGCTTCGTAGACGAGGTGGAGCGTGCGGCGCCCCTTCGTCCACTCGCGCGCGTAGCCGTCGAGCGTGACGGTCGCGCCGCAGCGGCGCGGGACGACGCGACGCGCAACCGCGCCAACGTCGATGGGCTCGGTCGTCAACTCGAAGAAGTCTTCGGCGTCGTCCGCTTCCGGAGGTTCGCCGTCGCCGCCGCTCACCGGCGGGAAGAGCGCAAGCTCGTCGCCGTCCTCCAACTCAACGTCGAGGTCGCGCGAGTACTCCTGATTGACGGCGACGAGGAGCGAGGAACGGAAGCGGACGAGGTCTGGATACTCTTCGAGCACGCGCGCGAAGGCAGAGCGCGCCGTCGCGCCCGCGGCGAGCGTCAAGACGGCCTCGTCGGCCGCGGCCTCACGCGCCGCGCCGAAGAAGAGGACGCGGACGCGCACCTCGCCGGCCTCGCTCTGCCCGTGTGTCTCTCGCTTCATTCTTCGAGGTCGAGCTTCTTGCCCGCATGGCCGTTGCCGCTCGCCAGCTCGTGCGTGCGCGCGCGCTCTTCGTAGGAGGTGACGGCCTGCGCGAGCATCGTGTGGAGACGGCGCAGGCGCTCGGAGGTCGAGCGCGTTTCGAGTAGACGCTGCTTGGCCTCGGCGTCCATCTCGACCACGGCCGCGACGAGGAAGGAGAGACGCTCGGGGTCGTCCTGCGGCAGCTCCGGCAGAGCGCCGCGCTCCTGATTGGCGGTGCGCATCGCGCGCGCGATGCGCATGAACATCTCGGCCACCTCGTCGGCGCGGCGGGCGACGACGGCTGCGTCCTCCTCTTCGTCCTCGAAGAACTCGACGCGCGCGACGAGATACGGATCGCCGCGCTCGACGTACTCCGTGACGCGGTAGCGCACGACGCCGAGCGTGAGGATGTTTGAGCGGCCGTCGGGGAGCGGCTGCACCTCTACGACTTCGGTCGCGCAGCCGACGTGCCCCGCGGGCGGGCGGTCTTGCTGTTCATCGCCGGGGACAAAATAGGAGAGGCCGAAGAGGTTGTTCGAGGCGCGCACGTCGGCCAGCATGCGGCGATAGCGCTCCTCGAAGATGTGGAGCGGCAGCGGCACGCCGGGAAAGAGCACGAGCGGCAACGGGAAGATTGGCAACTCCCGCACACCGCGCACTTTGTCGAGGGCTTCTAACATGAAAAGCAGTGACGAGTGACGAGTGACAAGTGACGAGTTAGGAGCTTTCAGGCTCGTCACTCGTCACTTGTCACTCGTCACTGCTGTCGTTGCCGCGCTTCGCTCCAGCGCGCCGAGGGCCGCGGGGGAGGGGGTGGGCTCCTGTTCGTCGGGCCGCGCGCGCGGCTCGACCTTCTGTTCGATGAGTTCGAGTATGGCTTCAGGCGGCTCGTCGCCGAGGGCGCGGCGCTTGGCTTCAAGGACGAGTTCGGCCATCTCGCGCGCGCGGTCGCGATAGCGGTTGTCTCGCGCGATGAGGTCTTCGACGATGCGGCGCTCGCGGTGCGCGCGCGAAGTGTCGGCGTCGAGTCCGGCGGCGACGGCGTACTCGACGGTCACTCTCTGATTCTTGAGCTTGACGTGGAGCGCGCCCGTCACGGCGGAAGCCTCCTCGCGCATCTTGCGCATGTCGAGGAGCGAGTTCTTGAAGCCGAGGTGCCCGCGCAGATTGATCTCGATGATGGGCGCGGGCGCGCCCGACGCGGGGTCGTGCGGGCGCGCCTCGCTCCTGACAATATCCATGACGCGCTCGTGGATGATTGCGGGGTCTTCCGCGCCGGAGACATCAACCGTCAAACGCTGGAAGGGGCGCTGCACGTAGTCGTCGATGAAAGTCGCTTTGACCGCGCGTTCGTCATCCACTTCGACGAGGTAGAGGCCGCGCTCCTCTCGGTACTCGTCGATGGAGCAGGCTTCGAGCGAGCCGGGGTTGAAGGCCCAGTTGTCAATCTCAAACTTTTTGTGCGTGTGGCCGAGCGCGACGTAGTCAACCAGCGTGCGCAGTTCCTTCAGCTTCTCGACCGAGAGCGCGGGGATGGGCCGGCTGAGCTGCCCTTCAACGTCCGTGTGCAGCAGAAGGATGTGGAAGAGTCCTTCGCCGCGCGCGGCGCGCAAAGATTCGGCGAGCATCGGCATCGCGGCGTTGGCCGAGGTGCCGTACCAGTGTGTGCCGTAGATGCGCGCGCCCTTGATGTCAACGTAAGAGCCCGTGTGCGACTCCTCGTCCCACGGCACCATCTGCCACGGCAGAGCGTTCTCCGCCGACTCTTCGACGCGCGCGGGCTCAAGGAGAATGAAGAAGCCTGCCTGCGAGAACGAGCGCATCCAACTGTAGTCGGAGACGGCATCGCGGCGGTCGTGGTTGCCCTCGATGGCGACGACGGGGATGCCCGCGTCCTTCAATAGTTGAAGACCGGCGAGCGCGTGGTTCATCGTCTGCGGGTCGATATTGCGGCGGTCGAAGAAGTCGCCCGCGATGAGGACGAAGTCCACTTCGTTCGGCAGCGCGTGATGCTCAATCACGTCGTACCAGCTCCGAAAAAAGTCCTTCGTCCGCTCTTCGAGATTGTAACGGCGGCACCCGAGATGCACGTCCGACATATGTAGAAACTTGATCATCCGAGAGGAATTATACAGTAGACAGTAGGCAGTAGACAGTAGGCAGTAGACAGTAGACAGTAGGGCTCCGCCTCGCGGGCCTTGATGATGACAATCGCCGGGTTCGAGCGACGAAGGTTCTTCTACTGCCTACTGCCTACTGCCTACTGCCTACTGTCTACTTATCTTTGTCAGGGCGCGGGCTCTTTGACCAGCTTCTCGACCATATCGCCGAGGCGGTTGAGCTCGGGCGGGCTGACGCCGATGCTGATGAAGCGGACGGCGCCGCGGCGGTCGATGAGGACGGCCGTGGGGAAAGCGTTGACGCCGTACTCGGGCAGGTTCTCGCGATTCTCGGCGACGGCGACCGCGTAGGTCATCTTATTCCCCTGTTTGAAGCGGCGCAGGAACTCCAGCTTCTCGGCGCGACTCTTGCCCGTGCCGCCCAGCGTGCCCTGCAAGTCCGTGAGCCCGATGACGGTGAAGCCACGCTCGCCGTACTTCTTCTGCCAGTCCCGCAGTACGGGGAAGGACGCGCGGCACGGGCCGCACCACTCGTACCAGAAGTCGATGAGCACGACCCGCCCGCGCAGCTCTGCGAGCTGAAGCGGCTCCTGATCGAGCCACTCGGCGACCGTCAGCTCGGGCGGCGTGGCGACGCGGTCGGAGGGGCGCGCGAGGATGGCGCGCTCGGCGTCGTCCGCCTTGTCGGGGAAGCGGCCGGCCGTCAAACGGTAGAGGTTGGCCGAGGGCAGTTCGAGCGCGAACTGGAAGAGATCGACGACGGTCGCGAGCGCCTCCTCCTTCCGCTTGAGGGCGGAGTAGGCTGCGGCCAGCGTCTCGCCCGCGGCGAAGATGAACTCCTCGCGCCGCGCCTGCGGGAGGTCTTTGGCGCCGAGCGTCTTCGCCAGCCGGAACGCCTCCGCCGCGCGCTCGACGGCGGGTTCAAGCTGCTTGGCCTTGAGGTAGGCGACGCCCAGCTCGTACTCGTTCTGGAAGAGCTGCGCCGTGCTCTTCGGCTCATTCGACAGGTAGGCCGCACGCGCCGCCTCGGCCTCCTCGTAGAGCTTATCCTGCGCCGCGTAGACTGCAACCAGATTGCGCGCGGACTGCGCGGGCAGCCCCGTCGCCGCGCCGCCGGCGAGGAAGCGGCGCATCGCGTCGAGCGTCTCCTTCTTCTTCCCGGCGAGGTTGTAGAGCGCGCCGAGGTAGAAGAGGTCGAGCCCGGCGAGGCCCGTGCGCGCGGCCAGCTTCGCGGCGTAGCGCGCGGCCAGCTCGCGCTGCTCGCTCTCAAACAGCTCCATGCCGCCGCGGCTGATCGACTTGCCCTGCGCGCGCATCTCGGCGAGTTGTACGCGCGGGTAGTCTTCCACGGTCTTGTAGAGCGCGGCGGGCGACTCGTCCTGTACCTGCGTGGGGGTGACGCCCCGCAGCGCTGGCGGCATCAACGCCGCGATGGTGAGAAGGGCGAGCAGACAGCAGAGGGTTCTTCTCATCTTCTTCATCTCCGTCGTGGGATGCTTGCGAGGTGGCGGCGGCGGTCACACGCCGCCCACTAACTCCGCGGCGCCCGCGCCGGCCTCGGAGATGAGGACGGCGGGGCGTTTGCCCGTCTCGCGCTCGTAGCCTTCGGAGAGGGCGCGCTCGAAATCTTCGAGTGATTCGCGGCGGACGAGGCTGACGGTGGAGCCGCCGAAGCCGCCGCCGGTCATGCGCGCGCCGAGCACACCGGCGAGCCCGCGCGCCAGCTCGACCAACACGTCCAGCTCCGGGCTGCTCACCTCGTAGTCGTCGCGCAGCGAGTCGTGCGACTCGTACATCAGACGCCCCATCTCCGAGAGATCACCGGCGCGCAGGGCGCGCGCGGCGTCGAGCGTGCGCTCGTTCTCGGTGACGATGTGGCGGCAGCGGCGACGGATGGGCTCGGGGAGCGTGTCGGCGTAAAGACGAAAGTCGGCGACGCTCACGTCGCGCAACTGCGTGATGCCCGGCAGGTGCTCGCGCAGCAGCTCCACTCCGCGTGCGCACTCGGCGCGGCGGACGTTGTATTCGGATGAAGAAAGCTCGTGCTTGACGCGCGTGTCGGCGACGACGAAGGCGGCAGCGGCGGTGTCGAGCGGGACGGGCTCGAACTCAAGGCTGCGACAGTCGATGAGGAGCGCGTGTCGCTCGCGGGCGAGCGCGGCGACGAACTGATCCATGATGCCGCAGAGCGTGCCGACGTATGTGTGCTCGGCCTGCTGTCCGGCGAGCGCGAGCGTAACGCCATCCACCTCACGCTCGGAGACGCGCGCGAGCGCCAGCCCCACCGAGATTTCGAGCGCCGCCGAAGAAGAGAGCCCGGCCCCGGCCGGCACATCCGAGTCGATGAGCAGGTCTGCGCCCGAGAGTTTGATGCCGCGCGACTCAAGCGCCTGCGCCACGCCTTCGACGTAGTCGAGCCAGATGCCGCGGCGCGGCGGATGAGGATGGTCAAGGTCGAAGCTCAGCTCTTCGTCGAGGCCGGCGGAGTATGCGCGCACCGTGCGGTCTGCGCGCGGCGCGGCGGCGACAACCGTCTCGCGCTCGATAGCCATCGGGAGCACGAAGCCTCCGTTGTAGTCGGTATGTTCGCCGATGAGGTTGACGCGCCCGGGCGCGCGGAAGATGCGCGCCGCGCGCCCGTAACGCGCCCCGAAGGCTTTGCCGACCACCTCGCGCTCTAACATCTGCTTTCGTCCTTTTCGTCAGGTAGAGGTTTCGCCCGGGCTCGGATTCTACCACCGACGCGCCCGTTGCAAGGTGGGGCGCGGTTCTATTTGCGGTCGGGGCGATAAAATATTAGAGTCCGTGGCAAATCCTCCGGCGAGTTTGGGCTTTAGTGTGAGGGGTCGGGCTCCTCACTCGCGCGGGACTTTCGGAGCCAAGACGAATGATTCTTGATGCATTCAGGCTGGACGGCAAAGCGGCGCTCGTGACGGGCGCTTCGGCGGGACTGGGCGCGGCCATCGCGTTGGGGCTCGCGGAGGCGGGCGCGGACGTGGCCTGCCACGGCAACTCGCGCAGCCCCGAGGCGACGTGCGAACTTGTTAGTCAGGCTGGAAGGCGCGCGCTCGCGGTCGTCGGCGATCTTTCAGATAGAGACGTGCCGCGCCGTCTGGTCGAAGAGACTTTGAACGAGTTCGGGCGTTTAGACATTCTCGTCAACAACGCGGGCATCATCCGCCGCACGCCCGCGGTCGAGTATTCGGAGGAGGACTGGACGGCCGTTATCGAGGTCAACCTCAACGCCGTCTTTCGTCTCTCGCAGTTGGCCGGGCGCCACATGGTCGAGAGGGGCTCGGGCAAGATCGTCAACGTCGCTTCCCTTCTCTCCTTTCAAGGCGGCCTGACCGTCCCGGCCTACGCGGCGTCGAAGGGCGGCGTGGCGCAACTGACGAAGGCGCTCGCCAACGAGTGGGCGTCCAAAGGAGTGAACGTCAACGCCATCGCCCCCGGCTACATGCGCACCGACAACACGGCGGCGTTGCAGAAGGACGAGACGCGCAACCGGCAGATACTCGAACGCATACCCGCGGGGCGCTGGGGCGAGGCGCGCGACCTCGCGGGCGCGGCCGTCTTCCTCGCTTCGCCTGCGAGCGACTACGTCAACGGCCACGTCCTCGTTGTTGACGGCGGCTGGATGGGACGGTGATTCAGTAGGCAGCAGGCAGATGGCAGATGGCAGTTAAGAATGCCGCTGTCGAACCTTGAGGGTTAACCTTTAAACTTCCATTACGCGGAGCGACTGCCGACTGCCGACTGCCTGCTGCCTACTTCTTTTATGATGCAGAGGCTCTTCTTACTCGAACCGCAGTACCGCGAGCGCGTGTGGGGCGGGCAGCGTTTGCAGGCGGCCGAGCCGCCCGTGGGCGAGGCGTGGGTCGCGTTCGAGGAGAGCCGCGTCAGTGAAGGCGAGCACGCCGGTCGAACCGTTGGAGAGTTGTCGTCTGAGTACGGCGAACACCTTCTCGGTCGCGAAGTGTCCGGGGCTTACGGGACGCGCTTTCCCCTTCTCGTCAAGCTGCTCGACTGCGCCGACTGGCTCTCGGTGCAGGTACACCCCGACGACGAGCAGGCCGCGCGCCTCGTCGGGCCGGGAGAGTTCGGTAAGACCGAGGCGTGGCACTTCATCGAGGTCGAGCCGGGAGCGACCATCTATGCGGGCATCAGACCGGGGACGAGCGAAGCAGAGTTAGAAGCAGCCATCCGCGACGGGCGCGTGCTCGAAGTGGCCGAGCGTTTGGAAGTCAAAGCGGGCGAGACGGTCTACATCCCGGCGGGCACTCTGCACGCGCTCGGGCCGGGGCTCCTGCTCTACGAGGTGCAGCAGTCGAGCGACACGACCTTCCGCGTCTACGACTGGGACAGGCCCGCCTCTGCCGGTCGCAAGCTGCACGTCGAAGAGTCGGTCGCGGTCACAGACCCGCGCAAAAGCGCCGTCGTCCGCCCCGCGCCGGAGCTGCGGGGGACGGCCGCCGTCGCCGCGCTCGTCTGCCCTTACTTTGAACTCGACGTGGTGCGTCTCGGCCGTGAAGCGCTCGACGGCGACACGCGGGGCGAGACGTTCCACCTCCTGACCGTGACCGAAGGTGAGGTAGAAGTCTCGTGCGACGGCGAGGTCGCCCGTTTGGCTATGTACAAGACGGCGCTCGTCGCGGGCGGAGCCGGTGCTTACCGTCTGCGCGCGGGCGCCGGCGGCGCGAGGTTGCTGCGCGCGACCGTACCCGAGACGTAGAGCGCGGGGCTATTCAACGACGTGCCTGTATAATCCGCGCGCACACTCTTGCTCTAACATTCCCGAGACCCGGCCGGACGAGTGAAGACGATGATCACAACCTTCCAGCAGCACGTCCTACAGGAGCAGATGCGGTTCCCCGGCGCGACGACCGAGTTCTCTTGGCTCGTCTCCGGCATCACGCTCGCCACGAAGATGATCGAGTCGCAGGTGCGCCGCGCCGGGCTGACAGGCATCATCGGCTCGCACGGCGAGGTCAACGTGCAGGGCGAGGTGCAGCAGAAGCTCGACGTTTACGCCAACGAGGTGCTCATCCACTGCCTCTCCTTGCGCGAGAGCATCGGCATCATCGCGTCGGAAGAGAACGAGGAGCCGCTCGTGCTGCGGCACGACTCGCCCGCGTCGAAGTACGCCATCGTCTTCGACCCGCTCGACGGCTCCTCGAACATCGACGTGGCCGTCACCATCGGGACGACCTTCGCCATCTTCCGGCGCCCCGAAGGCGACAAGGCCGGCGACCCCCTCCAGTGGGTGCTACAGCCCGGGCGCAAGCAGGTCGCCGCCGGCTACGTCGTCTACGGCTCTTCGACCGTGCTCGTCTACAGCGCGGGCAATGGCGTCCACACCTTCACCCTCGACCCGCTGGTCGGCTCCTACATCCTGACGAAAGAGAACGTGCGCATCCCCGAGCGCGGCAGCTACTACTCGATCAACGAGTCCTACTGCGACCGCTGGCCCGCGGTCTACGCGAAATATTTGAACCGCCTCAAGTCGGGCGAGATGGGGCGGCGCTACTCTTCGCGCTTCGTCGGCTCGATGGTGGCCGACTTCCACCGGACGCTTCTGCGCGGCGGCGTCTTCATCTACCCGCCGAACGCAGACCACCCGGAGGGCAAGCTCCGCCTGCTCTACGAGGCCAACCCCGTCGCCTTCCTCGCCGAACAGGCCGGCGGGTCGGCGAGCGACGGCCGGCAGCACATACTCGACATACAACCGCGCGATGTTCATCAACGCACGCCGCTCATCGTCGGCGGCCGTGCCGAGATGGAAGAGTTCGAGCGCTGCCTCGCCGAAGGCTGAGGGAAGATTGAACGACGAACCGTTGGGCGGCAGACGATGACACTCAATTCTTCGACGGAAGACCCGCGCTGGCTGCTCGAACCCATTCGGCGGCTGCACGAGCTGATACGCGCGGCCGTGGTGGAGGCGTGCGAGCGTTCGGCCGTGGAGTCTCTGGCTGAGGTCGAGCGCGAAGAAGAGGGCGACACCATCTACGCCGTAGACCGCGTGAGCGAAGAACTGATCGTCGAGTTCTTCGAGCGCGAGGTCGCGCACCACGCGCCCGTCGTCCTCGTCGCCGAAGGTTTGCCCCACGGCGGGCAGGTCGTCCTCCCGCACGGCGCGCTCGAAGCAGACGCCGTCTGGCGCGTTGTCGTTGACCCCATCGACGGCACGCGGGGCTTGATGTACCAGAAGCGCAGCGGCTGGGTGCTGACCGGCGTCGCGCCGAACCGCGGTGCGGAGACTTCGCTCGCAGACATCGAGCTGGCCGTGCAGACCGAGATACCGCTCGTCAAACAGCACCTCTCCGACGTGGCTTGGGCGTTGAAAGGTGAAGGCGCGCACGCCGAACGCTTCAACCGCCTGACGGGCGAGAGCCGAGCCCTAAAACTAAGACCTTCGCCGTCGCCCTCAATCGCGCACGGCTACGCGCAGATTGCGCGCTTCTTCCCCGGCGCGCGTGAGGAGTTGGCGGCGATTGACGAAGAGGTCGTGTTGGGCGCGCTCGGCCCCGTCCGCCCGGGCAAGGCGCACTGCTTCGAAGACCAGTACACTTCGAGCGGCGGGCAGCTCTACGAGTTGATGTCGGGGCACGACCGCTTCACGGCCGACCTGCGGCCTTTAATGGAAGAGTTGATGCGCGCGCGCGGCCTTGCGCTCGGCATCTGTTGCCACCCCTACGATCTCTGCACGGAACTCATCGCGCGCGAGGCGGGCGTCATCGTCACGGGGTTGGACGGCGGGCCCTTGCGCGCGCCGCTCGCGGTCGAGCCCGACGTGGCGTGGGCCGGCTACGCCAACGAAGGGATACGTCAACAGATCGAGCCGCTGCTGCGCGCCGCACTCGAACGGCGCGGGCTGCTGCGACAAAGTGGAACGAGAGATGTCTAAGCTCGCCTCGCGGTCAACGCTCTTGAAGTCGGCGCTGTGCCTTCTGCTCGCGGCCTGCGGCGCGGCGCACGCGCAGACGCAGGGCAAGGCAGACGAGCCCCCGCGGCTCAAGCGCGACTTCGGGTCGAGCCTCAAACGGCTCAAGTGGGACGCGGAGAAGAAGACGGCGGTCGAGGTCGCGCCCAAAGACGCCAAGCCGGGTGAGGGGGGCGACGCAGAGGAAGAGGTCGTGCGGGTCGAGACCTCGCTCGTCGTCAGCGACGTGCTGGTGCTCGACCAAAGAGGGCGCGTGGTCAGGGGGCTGAAGGGCGAAGACTTCCTCATCACGGAAGACAATCGGCCGCAGGAGGTCGGCATGTTCTCGCTCGGCGACAACGCGAACGTGCCGCGCTCCATCGTCCTCATCATCGACTACAGCGGCAGCATGCGCCCCTTCATCGAGACCAGCGTCGAAGCGGCCAAGACCCTCGTCGATAAGCTCAACCCGCGCGACCGCATGGCCCTCGTCACCGACGACGTGAAGCTGCTCGTGGACTTCACGCGCGACAAGTCGCTGCTCAAAAAGAAGCTGGACGGTCTTAATCGGAAGGCGACCGACGGGGAGTTCGGCCGCAGCTTGCAGTACAGCGCGTTGATGGCGACCCTGCGCGAGATGTTCGACGAGGAGGACATGCGCCCCATCATCATCTTCCAGACCGACGGCGACCAGTTGCTCTCCCTGCGCGACGCGCCCGTGCCGCCGCGCGTGCGTCGCGCGTCGCCCCCACCCCCGCCCCCGGATTTGATGAAGCAGCGCCCCCTGCGGCGCCCGGGCCCGCCGCCGGAGTTCAGCCTCGCGGACGTTTTCAAGGCGGCCGAGCGGTCGCGCGCGACCGTCTACACGGTCGTCCCCGGCGTCCGGCTTATCGGGCTCAAGCCCGGCGAGGACGCCTTGAAACGGCAACTGCTCGGCGCCCTGCTCGACGAATTCTACGGCCCCACCCTCTCGCCCGAGGGGCGCGACGACCTGCTCTCCTTCATGCTCAAGGAGATGCCGCCGCAGCAGACCGCACTCTACGAGGTCTCGAAGCTGGCGGGCGGGTGGACGAGCTTTCTCGAAGAGCCTTCGCAGGCCGCGGGCATCTACGCGAACATCTTCTCGGACATAGGCAGCCGCTACGTCCTCGGCTTCTATCCGGCGAACAAGGAGCGCGACGGCAAGCGCCGCCGCGTACGGGTGGAGGTGCGCGACCACCCCGAGTACATGGTCTTGGGGCGCAAGTCCTACTACGCGCCGGGGCCTTGAAGACGGCGGAGACGTTAAGTGCAGATGGACGGCATCGAACAGGGCTCGACACACGGACTGGCGGACACGGCCGACTTCGCCCGTGTGGTCGGGCGCCTGCTCGCGGGCGAGTCCCGGTCTATGAGCGTGCTCTTCGAGGGCGGAGGCCCCATCTTCGTCACGCGCGCCCCCGGCAGGCTCGACCTGATGGGCGGCATCGCAGACTACTCCGGCTCGCTCGTCCTTGAGCTGCCCATCGCCGCGGCCACGCACGCCGCGTTGCAGCTTCGCACGGAGAGGACGCTCGTCGTCGTCAGCCTTCCACCGACCGACGCGGGGCAAGCGCGCATGTTCGAGATGCCGCTCGACGAGCTGTACGATGCGTCGGGCTGCGCCGTCGAATACGCAGAGGCCGCGCGCTACTTCAAACGCGGCGGGCATGAATGGGCCGCGTACGTCGCGGGCGCCTTCCACGTCCTCGCGCGCGAGCGAGGGCAACGCTTCGAGCGCGGCGCGCGCATACTCCTTCGCTCGGAGGTGCCCGAAGGCAAAGGCGTCAGCTCCTCGGCCGCGCTCGAAGTGGCGACGATGCAGGCGGTCGCCGCCGCTTACCAGCTCGACCTCGATGCGCGCGAGATGGCCTTCCTCTGCCAACGCGTCGAGAACCTCGTGGCCTGCGCGCCGTGCGGTGTGATGGATCAGATGACTTCGGCCTGCGGCGAAGCCGGCAAGCTGCTTGCGCTGCTCTGCCAACCCGGCGAGCTGAAGGGCACGTTGGCGCTGCCCGCAGAGCTTGAGGTGTGGGGACTGGATTCGGGCATCCGCCACGACGTGAGCGGCGCGGACTACGGCACCGTAAGAACGGCGGCCTTCATGGGCTACCGCATGATTGCGGAGATGGCCGGCCTGCGCGTGAGTGAGACGGGCGGGCGCGGGCACGTTCTCGTCGAAGACCCGGTGTGGCGCGGCTATCTTGCCAACATCCCGATGGCCGAGTTCGAGGGGCGCTACGCCTCAAGCCTGCCCGCGCGCATGTCGGGCGCGGAGTTTCTTGAAAGGTTCCAAGGCATCACGGACACAGTGACGACGGTTGACCCCGCGCGCCACTATCACGTCCGGCAGGCGACGCAGCACCCCGTCAACGAGCACGCGCGCGTCACGCGCTTCGCCGAGATACTCTCGGAGCCGGAGGCCGCCGCGCGCGCCGACGAGTTGGGACGGTTGATGTACAAGTCGCACAAGAGCTACTCGGCCTGCTGCCTCGGCTCGCCGGGGACGGACGAGTTGGTCAGGCTCGTGCGCGAGGCGGGAGCCGAATCCGGTCTCTACGGCGCGAAGATCACGGGCGGCGGCAGCGGCGGCACCGTCGCCGTCCTCGGCCGCAAGGGCGCGCGCGCATCGGTCGAAGATATAGCCAAAGAGTACGAGCGCCGCACCGGCCACGCGCCGCTCATCATCTCCGGCTCCTCGCCGGGGGCAGCCGCCTTCGGACATTTGGTGGTGTGTGAGGAGTGAGCAGAAATGGTCTGGGAAGAGCGTTGGCATCCTTTGCGCGAGGAGTGGGTGATTGTGGCCGCGCACAGGCAGAACCGGCCTTGGAGCGGCGGTACAATCGAGCACGAGGAGGAGGAGGAGCCGCCCGCCTACGTCGAGGACTGCTACCTCTGCCCCGGCAACCTGCGCGTCTCGGGTCGGCGCAACGCCGCCTACACTTCGACCTTAGTCTTCGACAACGACATGCCCTGCGCCAGCCCCGACGCGCCGCGCGACCTTGAGAAGCCGCCGGGCATCTATCGCAATCAGCCCGCCGAGGGACTCGCGCGCGTCGTCTGCTACAGCCCCAATCATTCATTAACACTCGCGGAGCTTGCGACGCCGCAGGTCGAAGAGTTGCTGGCGGTCTGGCAGCAGCAATACAGCGAACTGGGTGCGCGACCCGAGGTCAAGCACGTCCTCATCTTCGAGAACAAGGGCGAGGCCGTCGGCGTCTCGAACCCGCACCCGCACTGCCAGATTTACGCGACCAACTTCATCTTCAAGTACATCGAGACCGAGGCGCGCGTCTCGCAAAAGCATCTGGCAGAGACGGGCCGCGTGCTCTTTCAAGATGTCCTCGCCGCCGAGCGCGAGGACGGCCGCCGCATCATCTACGAGAACGAGCGCGCCGTCGCCTTCCTCCCCTACTTCGCGCGCTACGCCTACGAGGTCTACGTCGCGCCGAAGGAGACGCGCCCCTCGATTGCGGCGCTGACCGACGAAGAGCGCCGCGACTTCGCCGACGCGCTCCGCCGCGTGCTCGTCAAGTTCGACAACCTCTGGCGCATCCCCTTCCCCTACGTCATGCCTCTGCATCAGGCACCGACCGACGGCGGCGACTACCGAGGGTTTCACTTCCACATCGAGTTTCATCCACCGCTCCGGCGCCCAAACCTTTTGAAGTATCTGGCCGGCCCCGAAATCGGCGGCGGGAATTTTTTGAGCGACACCTCGCCCGAAGAGAAGGCCGCCGAGCTGCGCGCCGCGGCGGACGCGCACTACAAGCAAGCTCGCCGATAAAGACGAAAGGACGTTGACGCGAAGCGCCATATGAAGCTACTCGGGATTGACGTTGGGACGGGCGGGAGCCGCGCCGTGTTGATTGACGAGCAAGGCGGGGTAGTCGCCTCCGCGACGGTCGAGCACGCGCCGTTCGCTTCGCCGCAGACGGGCTGGGCCGAGCAGGAGGCGCGCGACTGGTGGCGCGCGAGTGAGCAGGCGGTGCGCGAAGTGCTCTCGACTGACGGCGTCGGCGCGGAAGATATCGCATGCGTCGGGCTGACGGGGCAGATGCACGGCGCAGTGCTGCTTGACGCCGCGGACGAGCCGCTGCGCCCCTCCATCATCTGGTGCGACGTGCGCACGCACGAGCAGTGTCGCGCGCTCACCCGGCAGGTCGGTGCCGAGCGCCTGATTCAACTCGTCTCGAATCCCGCGCTCGAAGGCTTCACGCTCCCGAAGCTGCTCTGGGTGCGCAAGCGCGAGCCCGCAGTGTGGGAGCGCGTGCGCACAGTTCTTCTGCCGAAGGACTATGTGCGTCTGCGTCTGACCGGAGAGAAGGCCACAGACGTTGCCGACGCCTCGGGCACGCTCCTCTTCGACGTGAGCAGGCGCAAATGGTCGGGCGAGATGTTGGGGCTCACAGGCATCGACCGCAGTCTGCTGCCGCGCGCGTACGAGTCTTCAGAAGTAACCGGGCGCGTCTCGGCCGAGGGAGCAAGAGCAACTGGACTGCGCGAGGGCACGCCGGTCGTCGCGGGCGCGGGCGATCAGGCGGCGGGCGCGGTCGGCATGGGGATCGTGCGACCCGGCGCGGTGAGCGCCACCATCGGCACATCCGGTGTAGTCTTCGCGGCTACGGATCGACCGGCGCTCGACCCGCGCGGGCGCGTTCACACCTTCTGCCACGCAGTTCCCGACCGCTGGCATGTAATGGGTGTCACGCAGGGCGCAGGCCTCTCTTTACGATGGTTCCGCGATCGCTTTGGCGCGGCTGG
>JBJMGQ010000023.1:0-9412 GCA_045807845.1 Pyrinomonadaceae bacterium
CTCGGCGGTATCATGGGCCGTGTCATTGACCGCACGGGCATCCAGTTTCGCCTGCTCAATCGCTCCAGGGGCCCGGCCGTTCAAGCGCCGCGTGCTCAAGCTGACAGGGCTCTCTACCGCACTGAGATGCGCCACGTGCTTGAGTTCACCCCGAATTTGCACCTCCGACAGGGCGTTGTTACCGACTTTGTGATAGAGAATGGGCAGATTACGGGCATTCAACTCCAAGATACAAGGCGCCTCAGAGCGAATGCGGTCGTTCTTGCTGCCGGAACGTTCCTAAACGGCCTTATTCATACAGGACGCTCGACTTACACAGCAGGGCGAGCCGGCGAGCCGGCTTCTATTGAACTGGCTGAAAGCCTGAAAACATTAGGTTTTCCGGTAGGGCGTCTGAAGACCGGCACACCTCCGCGCCTTGATGGCCGCACGATTGACTGGGATGCTTTCGAGTCACAACCGGCGGACGAACGCCCAGTTCCCTTCTCTTTTTTGACGGAAAGTATTGAACAGCCTCAAGTTACTTGCCATATAGGCTATACAAATGAATATGTTCATAAGACTATCCGCGACAATTTACAAGAATCCCCTCTCTATTCTGGCCAAATCAAAGGCATAGGGCCTCGATACTGTCCCTCTATTGAGGATAAGGTTGTTAAATTTCCAGAAAAGAGTCGTCATCAGCTATTTTTAGAGCCGGAAGGCTATGATACTTATGAAGTTTACCTGAACGGGTTTTCGACCTCCCTGCCCTTTGACCTTCAACAAGAACTGGTACACAAAATCCCCGGACTTGACCAGACAAAGATTATACGGCCCGGCTATGCCATCGAATATGACTTCATAGACCCTAGGGAACTCACTCCCTTCCTGCAGACTACGCGAGTCCACGGGATCTTCTTCGCGGGGCAGATCAACGGGACTACCGGATACGAAGAGGCTGCTTGTCAGGGACTTTTGGCGGGAATCAACGCCGCACTTTATGTGCAAGGACGTGAAGGATTTACTCTGCGCCGAGAGGAATCGTATATCGGAGTTCTCGTTGACGATTTGATTACTCAGGGAGTAGATGAACCTTACCGGATGTTCACCTCTCGTGCCGAAAATCGCCTGAATCTTCGTTATGACACGTCGGATGCCAGACTTTCTCCGTACGGTAGGAATTTAGGGCTGCTGGCTGACTCTGAATGGGCGCGATTTTCATCCCGGAGGGATAGGCTTGCCAAAATTCGTACCACTTTGCTGGATATACGCTTCAAACGTTCAACTCGGGAGTATGGGGAATTATCTCGACTGATACAAAAAGATTTAGGAGACTCAATTTCTCTAGCCTCCGTCTCACAGTATCCGACGATGAATACGGCAATTCTTTTTGACTTTCTTCCCTCAAATATAAGGAGCAACACGACTTTCTCTGAACTTGAAACTACTGTTGGAGACCTTCTCTATCACGGTTACATACGTACCCAACAGCAGAACAACGAACGCATAAGGCATCAAGGTGAGGTTTTAATACCGGCGAACTTGAATTTTAGAGAGATTAGCGGCCTTTCTCACGAGATGATTGAGAGACTTGACCGCGTCAGACCTCAAAACTTCGGACAAGCCTGTCGTATTCCCGGGATGACACCCGGTGCCCTCTCTACACTCCTCTTCTTTCTAAAGACTTCCAAGAATTAGTTAACTAACATCTTTAGCGTTTCACGTGTCACATCCCAAGATGTGACACGTGAAACACAAGACTGCCTTCAGAAATCCAATCCAAAAACGGAATTTATAGTCACTCAATGCGAAATGTGATAATTTGTCACCGCTCAGCGATGCCGCGGTAATAAGGGAAAATTTCGTAATGGCAAAAATTATTGCGGTGGCTAATCAGAAAGGTGGAGTTGGTAAAACTACGACCTCCGTCAATCTGGCTGCTAGCCTTGCTGTCGCGGAAAATCGCGTCCTACTCATCGACACAGACCCACAGGCCAACGCAACATCCGGTGTCGGCATTCAACGCGGTAGTATGAGGCGCAGCCTATACCACGTTCTCGTGCTTGACGAGCCACCGCAAAACGTTATTCAGAGCACCGAAATACCTTTACTTAAAATCCTCCCAGCAGATAAGAATCTCATCGGTGCGGAAGTTGAGTTAGTCGATCTTGAAGGCCGTGAGTACAAGTTAGATAAGGTCATTCGCTCAATCGAAAACGGATATGACTTTATAATTATCGACTGCCCCCCCTCGCTTGGCCTGTTAACCTTGAACGCGTTAACGGCAGCCAATTCCCTTCTGGTGCCCATCCAATGCGAGTACTACGCACTCGAAGGGGTGACAGAACTTTTTGACACGCTCGCACGCATCAGGCGTTCACTCAACCCCACCCTAACAATCGAAGGTCTGCTGCTCACAATGTATGATGAGCGCACAAACCTATCGGCAGCAGTAGCCGCAGACCTCAGAGACTTCTACGGACATCAGGTTTTTGAAGCTGTAATCCCTCGTAATGTCCGCTTGGCAGAAGCTCCAAGTTACGGAAAGCCGATTATCCTCTATGACATCAAGTCGAGGGGCGCAGAAAGCTATCTTCAGTTGGCAAAGGAGATAATGGCTCATGACAAGAAGAGCGTTAGGACGGGGACTGAGCGCGCTGCTATCGGACAAGCCGGCGACAACTAGCGAGGAGATGGTTGAGATTGATCTTGACCTCATTGAGCCAAACAATTTCCAGCCGAGAACGAGCTTCGACGAAGAACGTCTGGAGCAGCTTGCTCAATCAATAAGAGCTAACGGAATAATCCAACCTTTATTAGTCCGTCGACTCTCTGCCGACAAGTATCAACTGGTCGCCGGAGAAAGGCGCTGGCGTGCAGCACAGCGTGCCGGATTGTACAGAGTTCCTTGCGTGGTCAAAGAGATACCCGAAGACAAAATGCTGGAGTTGGCTTTAATAGAAAATATTCAGAGACAAGAACTTAACGCAATCGAAGAGGCTCAAGCCTATAAAAGACTTATCGAAACTCTAGGGCTCACACAAGAGATGGTTGCTCAAAGGGTTGGTAGAGATAGAACCTTTATTACCAACTACTTACGGCTCCTGCGCCTACCTGAAGATATACAGAGAATGGTTGAGGTCGAGCAGATTTCAATGGGACACGCGCGTGCACTTCTGGGTGTGGATGAGCCGGAGATTCAAAGAAAAATGGCGAAGGAGGTTAGCGAAAAAGGCTTATCTGTTCGTCAGGTAGAACGAGCAATTAAAAGAATAGTCGAGGGCGAAGCGACTGAGACTGTTACGACTATTAAGGAAGACCCGAATTTTAAGGCTGCTGAGGATAAGCTACGTCGAAAGCTCAGTTCGAAGGTACATATTCTCGTCAATCAAAAAAGTAACGGTGGGAAGATAGAGATTGAGTTTTTTGATGATAATGATCTAAACAGAATCTATGAAATAATTATGGGTAAAGAAAATTGAAACCGTTTAAACCGATTATGGAGGTGCTTCCTTAACAAGTAAAACCACAACTACCATCACAGGGATGGTAATGTTTTCTTCAAACCTTACAATCACTAATTACCTCAATTTTTAACACTTTATTTATTAAAGTTGAAATTAGACGCATAGAATTACCAGTGACTCTCCTATTTTTATCCTGTCTTTAAATACATTTAGAACATAATTACAGCGTTAACATGGCCTCAGAATCTTGACGCTTCAAAATCCCGCGTGTTAAACTTCCGCTCTTTTAGCCATACCGCAAAATTTACTTACAGTTAAGCTTTGCGGTTGACTTGTGCTCACTGATAGGGTTCGTCCTACAGGTTCGACATTATGTTAGCCTTCGCAGAATCCATCCAACTCATTCCGGACGGCACGCTTGTAATTCATATAGCGATCATTATTTCGATGGTCTTCGTCCTGAACAGGCTCCTATTCAAGCCAGTGCTTCGGACACTCAGCGACCGCGAGGCGCGTACGCACGGGCGCACCGACGAGGCACGCGAGACGATACGAAAGGTGGGGGAGAGGCTATCCCATTACGAGAATTCGTTGAGGCAGGCGCGCGCTGAAGGCTACAACCTTTTAGAGCAGCGGCAGTCAGAGGCCAACGGCGAGCGGCAGCGTAAGGTCGCCGAGGTGCGAAGGGAAGTCGAGGAGCAACTCGGGCAAGAGAAGGATGAGATACAGTCCCAAGCCGAGCGGGCCCGGGCGACGCTGCTGGGAGAAGCCGAGCGCGTGGCGGTTGATATAAAGGCGCAGGTGCTTCGCAGGTAAGTTAGCGATTCTGAACGAACGTTCAGTTTAATTTTACGTGAATGAGTAATGCCCGACGCATACGGGCTGACACGCCGGGTCTATTTAACATGGATTTCCAGGAGCTTCTGCCGACCATCGCGAAGTTAGTCAACCTGTTGCTGTTCGCCGGCCTGATGTTCTACCTCCTACGCCGCACGATTATCGGGGCGTTCCGCGGGCGCCAGGAGAGTATCCGCAACGAGTTGATGCGCGCTGAAGAGGAGCGTGTGGCAGCGGAGGCCAGGCTCGAAGAGGTGGAAGGCCGCTTGGCGCGTCTGGACACGGAGGTCGAAGCGATCAGGGCAAACACGCAGAAAGAGGCTGCTGAGGAGCGTGCGCGCGTCGAGCGTGCCACGGAAGCAGAGATCAGGAAGATTCGTGAGCAGGCGCGGCGCGAGATAGAGAGCGCGGCGAAGGCTGCCCGCGCGGAGTTGCGCACCTTCACGGCCGAGCAGAGCGTGAGGCTGGCCGAGGAGATGATTCGCAGGGACATTCGTCCTGAGGACGACGCGCATTTGGCGAGGGAGTACGTGGAAGAGTTGGGAGGTGTCAGGCGTTGAGTTCGCAGGCGGTCGCACGTCGATACGCGGTGGCTTTAGCTGATGTCGTGCTGTCGCGCGGCGAGGCGCAGGAGGTGCGCGAGGAGTTGGCGGCGTGGGACGCGTTGATTCACTCAAACGCACAGTTGCTCGAAGTGTTTCGCCACCCGGCCATCACTTATGAGCAGAAGCAGGGCGTGCTCGAAGAGTTGATCAGGCGTGCGCGGCCTCGACCGACGACGGCCAACTTCCTAAAGGTGCTCCTTCAGAACGGCAGGCTCGCGGAACTGGGTGAAGTCAGCACGCAGTTCGCGCAGGAGTTGGATCGACGCTCCGGAGTCGTGTCGGCTCAAGTGACAACGGCGCGCCCGCTCTCGGCCGACGCGCAGGAGGCTCTGCGCGCGAGGCTCGGCCAGTTGACGGGCAGCCGCGTGCGGCTTCAGTTCGAGGTTGACGACGAGCTAATCGGCGGCGTTGTGACGCGCATCGGCTCGACGCTGTACGACGGCTCGGTGCGCGGCCGTTTACAACAGATAAAGCAGAGGATGGTCGGAGAGCGTTAGGACTCTCCGCTCAAATCAGAAGTCTAAAATCAAATCATGGAACCGATTAGAGCGAACGAGATCAGCGATATCATCCGCCAGCAGATCGAGAACTTCGAGGCCGGCGTGACGGTGACGGAGGTCGGCACGGTCATCAAGATCGGCGACGGCATCGCGGAGGTGCACGGCCTTGAGAAGGTGATGGCCGGTGAGCTTTTAGAGTTCCCGCACGAGGTGCGCGGGCTCGCGCTCAACCTTGAAGAAGATAAGGTCGGCGTCGTGCTCTTCGGCGAGTACCAGATGGTCAAGGAGGGCGACACGGTCAAGCGCACGGGGCGCATCATGAGTCTCCCCGTGGGCGAGGCGGTCATCGGCCGCGTCGTCAACGCGCTCGGCGTGCCCATTGACGAGCGCGGCCCGATTACGGCCGACGCCTACAACCCTTTGGAGCGTATCGCGCCCGGCGTCGTTGACCGCCAGCCGGTGAAGGAGCCCTTGCAGACGGGACTCAAGGCCATCGACTCGATGGTACCAATCGGGCGCGGCCAGCGCGAGTTGATTATCGGCGATAGACAGACGGGCAAGACCGCGGTCGCGCTCGACGCCATCATCAACCAGAAGGGCAAGGACGTTATCTGCATCTACGTCGCCATCGGGCAGAAGAACTCGACGGTGGCACAGGTCATCAAGACCCTGGAAGACTTCGGCGCGATGGAGTACTCCATCGTCGTCAGCGCGACGGCCTCCGACCCGGCGGCGATGCAGTACCTTGCGCCCTACGCGGGCGCGGCCATCGGCGAGTACTTCCGCGACAGCGGTCGCCACGTCCTGACCGTCTACGACGATCTGTCGAAGCACGCCGCGGCCTATCGCGAAATCTCTCTGCTGCTCCGGCGTCCGCCGGGGCGCGAGGCGTTCCCGGGCGACGTGTTCTATCTGCACTCGCGTCTGCTTGAGCGCGCGGCCAAGCTCTCGGACTTGAAGGGCGCGGGGTCGCTCACCAGCTTACCGATCATCGAGACGCAGGCGGGCGACATCTCGGCGTACATCCCGACGAACGTCATCTCGATCACCGACGGGCAGATTTTCCTTGAGGCCGACCTCTTCAACTCGGGCATCCGCCCGGCCATCAACGTCGGCAACTCTGTGTCGCGCGTCGGCGGCTCGGCGCAGATCAAGGCGATGAAGCAGGTGGCGGGCACGCTCCGTCTCGACCTCGCGCAGTATCGCGAGCTGGCGGCCTTCGCGCAGTTCGGCTCCGACCTCGACCGCGCCACACAGGCGCAGCTCGCGCGCGGCCAGCGCCTCGTCGAAATTCTGAAGCAGCCGCAGTACCGGCCGATGGATGTCGAGCAGCAGGTGCTCATCCTCTGGGCGGCGACTTCGGGGCAGCTCGACGACATCCCCGTCGATCAAGTGCGACGCTTCGAGGCCGACTTCCAACGCTTCGTCGAAACGTCGCAGCCGGGCATTCTCAACGCCGTCCGCGAGAAGAAGGCGCTGACCGACGAGATCAAGCAAGAGCTGGTCAGCGCCGTCAACGACTTCAAGTCTTCGTGGCAGGAGCGCGCCTTCAACCCGCAGCCCGACCCGCCGGCCGACCCGACGAAAGCGGTCACGACCGTCGCGGCTGGAGCATGATCATTAGTAGACACTAGTCAGAAGGAAGTTCTTCTACTGACTACTGACTACTGACTAATGTTCTATGGCTAACCTCTTAGACATCCGCCGGCGCATCAAGTCGGTCAAGAACACGCAGCAGATCACGAAGGCCATGAAGATGGTCTCGGCGGCGAAGCTGAAGCGTGCGCAGGAGCGCGCGGTCTCGGCCCGCCCGTTCGCTTTGAAGATGGCGGAGGTGCTGACCGACCTCGCCTCGCAGGCGGGCGAAGACTTCAAGCACCCGCTGATGGACGCGCGCGGCGATGAGCGTTACCTGCTCGTGCTCGTCACGGCCGACAAGGGGCTCGCGGGCGCCTTCAACGCGAACCTCGTCAAGGCCGCGCAGGCTTTCATCAAAGAGCACGAGGGCAAGTCAATCGAGATTCTCGCCGTCGGTCGCAAGGGTCGAGACTTCTTCCGCCGTCGCGGCGCGGAGATAGCGGGCGAGTACATCGGGCTGACGGGCAAGGGGCGAGTCGAACACGCCGAGGCGTTAGAGATCGCGCGCGACGTGATGCGCCGCTTCATGGAAGACGAGGGCATCGACAAGGTCTTCGTCATCTTCAACGAGTTCCGCTCGGTCATCTCGCAACGCGTCGTCGTCGAGCAGATTCTGCCCGTCGCGCGTGCGGAAGAAGGGGGCGGGGAAGAGGGCGAGGCCGCCGCGCCGAACCTCGTCGGCTACGTCTACGAGCAGCCGCCCGCGGAGATTTTCAGTCAGCTCCTGCCGCGTTTGATCGAGACGCAAATCTACCGCGCGCTGCTTGAGTCGGTGGCGAGCGAGCAGGGCGCGCGCATGACGGCGATGGACTCGGCGTCGAAGAACGCGGGCGAGCTGATTCAATCGCTGACGCTCAACATGAACCGCATCCGGCAGGCGAGCATCACGCGCGAGATTATCGAGATCGTCTCGGGCGCAGCCGCCGCACAGTAGCCACGCTCTAAAGTTTAGAAACGGGTGAGGGAAGCACGTACCGCGGCTTCCCTCTTCTCTTTTATGGACGTGCAGGGCGAGAAGGAAACGCCAGACTTAAACACTCCAACCCGGCGCGCGCGGCTCTGGCGCTACGGGCCTTTGGTCGCGTGGGCATGCTTCGTGTTGTTCGCGTCGTCGGCGAGCTTCTCTGCATCGAACACCTCGCGCATCATTAGGCCGCTGCTCCTCTGGCTCTACCCGGATATCTCCGAGGCGTCGCTCGCCTACGTTCACTTCCTCGTCCGCAAGACCGCGCACTTCACGGAGTACGGCGTGCTGGGGCTGCTCGCGGCGCGCGCCTTCCGCACATCTCACAAGAGGCAGCTCAAACAACTCTGGTGGATCGCCGCGTTCGCGCTCGTCGCCTGCATCGCGCTCGTGGACGAGTACCATCAGAGCTTCCTCCCTTCACGCACGGGCACCATCTACGACAGCCTGCTCGACATGACCGGCGGCGCGACGGCGCTCGCGTGCGCGGCGCTGTGGCTCGCGCGTCGGCGTCGATAGTCGGGCGGCGCGTCGCACTTCCGTTGACCTCAAAGCTACTGCCACTTTCGGCGCGGCGTGGTATCCTACGATTCGTCTCCAGACAGTTTTCGGCACTCCCCCTTTCAAGCCCGAGGACAACTCATCTCATGCTTAAGAATTTGAGGCAGCCGCGCCGTGTCGTCATCACGGGGCTCGGGTGCGTGACGCCTCTGGGCGTCGGGCGCGAGGCGTTCTGGGGCGGGCTCGTGCGCGGCGAGAGCGGCGTGCGCCGCATCGAGGGCTTTGACGTGTCCGGCTCGCCCGTGCGCATCGCCGGTCAGGTCAGAGACTTCGACTGGGAGAGTGAGCTGAAGACGAAAGACCGTCGTCACGTCGCGCGCACCGTGCCGCTGGCGCTTGCCGCGGCGCGCGAGGCCGTGGACGACGCGCGGCTTCAGCCTTCCGACTTCACGCTTGAAGAGAGACGCGCCTTCGGCGTCGTGCTCGGCACGGGCGGTGGCGGGCTGGGCTTCACAGAGAAGCAGTACGAGCAATACTCCCAGAGCGGCGATTCCGCGACGGCGAGTGTCTACACCATCCCTTCATCGACGCACGGCGGGCTCTCGTCCGAGTTGTCGATGGCCTTCGGGCTGCGCGGTCTCTCGCACATCGTCTCGACGGGCTGCACCTCTTCGACCGATGCCATCGCCTACGCCGCGCAACACATCGCGCTCGGCCGTCAGGACGCGATGCTCGCGGGCGGCTCGGACGCGCCGCTCGCACCCGGCATCCTCGCGGGCTTCTGCCTGATGAAGGTCTTGACGGAAGACTGGAACGACGAGCCCGCGCGCGCCTCGCGTCCCTTCTCGCGCGACCGTTCGGGGATGGTGTTGGGCGAGGGCGCGTGGGTCTACGTGCTTGAGGAGTACGAACGCGCGC
>JBJMGQ010000024.1:0-10092 GCA_045807845.1 Pyrinomonadaceae bacterium
GCCAACTCCTTGTCTGACTTCCTCATGATTGAAATGATGAAGTATGAACGCTGAACGATGAACTGAATGCAGCTTGTCTTACAGTTCATCGTTCAGCGTTCATACTTCATCCTTCTTCTCCTCTTCCCAATACTTTCTTTCGCGCAGGCCCTCGGGCAGGCAGGCCATCTCGCGGCTCGCAGCGGGGTCGTCGTGCGCGTAGCGGTAGCCCTTGCCATAGCCCTGCCGCTTCATGAGCGGCGTGATGGCGTTGCGCAGGTGCAGCGGGACGGGCTCACGCGCCGTCTCCGAAGCATCTTCGGCCGCCGCCATGTAGGCGCGCTTGACGGCGTTCGACTTGGGCGCGCGCGCCAGATAGACGGTGGCCTGCGAGAGCGGATAGAGCGCCTCTGGTAGACCGATGAGCTGCGTGATCTGCGCAGCCGCCGCGGCCTGCACCATCGCCTGCGGGTCTGCGAGCCCCACGTCCTCGGAGGCGAGGATGCAGAGGCGGCGCGCGATGAAGACGGGGTCGGCGCCGCCCTCGATGAGTCGCGCGAGCCAGTAGAGGCCGGCGTCCACGTCGGAGTTGCGCAGAGACTTGATGAGCGCGGAGGCGAGGTTGTAGTGCTCCTCGCCGCCCTTGTCGTACGCATAGCGCGCGCGACCCAGAGCCTCGACGACCGTCTCCTCTTTGACGACGCGCGTGCCCTTCTTGTCCGGCTCGGTCGCTTCCACCGCGGCTTCGAGCGCCGTGAGCGCGACGCGCGCGTCGCCGCCCGCCGCATGCGCGATGCGCGAGAGCAACTCGTCAGACACCTTCGGATGAAGCCCTGCGAGTCCACGCTCCTCATCTTCGAGCGCGCGGCGCAGGAGCGCGACCACGTCCTCTTCGCCCAAAGGTTCGAGCGTCAGCACGCGGCTGCGCGAGAGAAGTGCGCCGATGACCTCGAAGGAAGGGTTCTCGGTCGTCGCGCCGATGAGCGTGACCGTGCCGTCCTCGACCGCGGGTAGCAGAGCGTCCTGCTGTGCCTTGTTGAAGCGGTGTATCTCGTCGATGAAGAGCGTGGTGCGCCGTCCACGCTTCTTCTCTTCGCGCGCCTCTGCGATGGCCGCGCGCACCTCCTTGACGCCCGAGAAGACGGCCGAGAGCGCCACGAAGCGCGCGCCGCTCCGGCTCGCGAGCAGACGCGCCAGCGTCGTCTTGCCCGTGCCCGGGCCACCCCACAGAATCAGAGAAGGCAGAAGCCCCCCGCCCTCGATGACGCGCCGCAGCACCCGCCCCTCGCCGACGAGATGCTGCTGCCCGACGAACTCTTCGAGCGTGCGCGGCCGTATGCGCTCGGCCAGCGGCGCAAGCGCGTCCGGCTGGACTTCGGCCTCCGGCTCGTCTGCAAAGAGGCTCTCACCCGCGCGGCTCGGCATAGCTCACACACTCCGTCCTGACTAGCGAACATTATTCGGGAGAACTCGGGCGAACTGCGGAAAGCTTAGCACAAACGGCCGGGGGCGGGGCGCGGGCGCGGTGACAAAAATGTGAGACACGGATTTGACGAAAGGTGTAAAATCTTGGACGGAACGCGCCCCCTCCGGCGCTCGTATAGTGAGTCGGGAAGCCGCCGGAAGTTGTCCTGCAATCAAACTTCAACGCGGCGGGTGTTAGAGGTGAAAATTATGAGAGAAGCTAAAGACATGCTCCGCATCATCGGAATCATCCTGCTCGGTCTGTTCGTCATCGTCGTCGTCGTCCCGCTCGTCTTCGCGGCGGCCGGCATCGCGGTCGTGGCCGTCGTCAAGCTGGCCATCCTGGCTCTCAAAGTGGCCGTCACGCTCGCCATCATCTATCTCGTGCTCGCGGGCGTCCGCGCCCTCATCAAGTAACGAAGTCAACACACTAAGAGGCCGGCGCCGCGAAGATGCATTCGCGGCGCCGGCCTCTTAGTGTGTGCTCCGTCCACGGATGAACACCGTGGACGGAGGCGGTCTCCTTAAAAATCGTGCCGGAGCCGGTCGCGCGAAATCGCTTTGGCGGGTTGCTTCTTATTCGGAGTCACAGTCGGACTCGCCGCGGCAGGCTGCGCGTCGGCTGGACTCTTCTTAGCGGTGTCTACCTGTATCCCCTTGCGCGGTCGCACCGACGGGCTCACCGCCGGCTTCGGCGTCTCTTGGGGGATTACGTCGGGCTCGCGGGTCAGCGCCTCGACGTTGATGAAGAACTTGAACGTGCCCGTCTGCTGGATGCCGAGCAGGAAGCGCACGTCGATGCTCTCGCCATCGGGGAGCGGCGTCTCAAGCGTGATGGTGCCGGAGGAGAGCGAGGAGTTGAACGCGCCGCCGTTATTCTGCGTCGGCGGTTGCTCAAGCGTCGTGCCCTGCACGACGACATCGCTCGTCTCCGAGCCGCAGGGCGCGCGGTCTACCGTGGCGTTGATTGGCGTCGAAGTCCGCGCACGCAAATCGGCGACGCCGGAGGGCACGGGGAAGGTCGAGATGTCGATGATGCGCCAGCGCAGTCGCGTGACGTTCTCGCCCGTGTTGTTCGTCACCGTGCGGCGGATGTCGAGCGTGCCGAAGGTCGAGTTGTTCGCCGGGTCGGAAGTGAAGCTGCGCACTCGATTCGGCGGGCTGGAAGAGCCGACGCACGGATCGAGCAGGGCGACGCTGAACGAAGCGTTGCGCTGGACAGGGCTCGAAGCATTCTCGGGGCCCGGCGCGCCGAGGCGAGCTCCCGCGCCGGCCGAGTTGCCGTTCGTATCCACAAAGACGAAGTCCAACGCGTTGTTGTCAGTATCCTTCGGTGCCCCACCCGTCGGGCAAGGGCCCCCGGCCGTGGTCGAGCCCCCTTTGCCGCAGAGGTCGCGGTAGAACGCGTAATCCAAACCCAGCGGCGAAAGCGCGGGGTAGCCCGTGCCCTCCTTGTAGAGAGCGTTCGTCTCACTCGTCGAGCCGACCGCGTCGAGCCGATTGATGAGCGTGAAATTCTTCGTGTCGGACGTTCTGAAGATGGCTAGACCAGCGTTGTCGGGGATGTCCGTGGTGAATGTGATGTCGCCGGTCGCGTGGGTGCCGTCGCCGGCCGGGTAGAGGTCGAGCGAGTAGCCGGCGGAGTTGACGCAGAGGAAGTGGCCGCGCGCCGGAATGAGCGTCCCGTTCGGGATGGTGCAACGGATGACGCCGTCCGAGGCCACGATGGCGTAGCCGGCCGAGTCGTCCGTGGACTGGACGGAGTGTGGTGTCTCGGCGTTGTTGTAGACCTCAATGTACTCGTCGGTCGTGCCGGCCGGGCCGCGCAGTCGGAACTCGCTGATGAGAATGTCGCCCGCGAACGGGCCCGTGACGACCGTGAGCGCGGTTGCGGAGTTGTCGAACATCTGCGGGTCGGTCGCGTCCGAGGTGCCCGTGACGGTGTTGCTGATGGTGGTGCCGCGCGTCACGTCGGAGTTGACCCGCACGATGAGCCTCGCGCTGCGTGACTCGAAGGCGGGGATAGAGTCGAAGGTGACGGTCAGCGTGTTGTCGGAGAATGAGACTACGCCCCCCGGCTCCGGCGGGTCGGGGGTCGGGGTGGGCTTCGGGAAGGGCGATTCCGCGCTCACGAAGGTCGTGTGCGCGGGGATGGGGTCGGTGAGCACTACGTTGGTGGCCGTGTCCGGGCCGCCGTTGGTGACGACGAGGTTGTAGGTGATCGTGCCGCCGACGCGGGCCGCCTCATCTCCGGATTTGGAGACGGTGAGGTCGGCCACCGGGGCCGCCTGTGCGCGCGCTTCGACCGCCGCATTCAGTAACAAGGCAAGGCCGCCGAGAAGCATGAAGGACACAGAGAGAAGTCGGCCGCGGTGCTCACGCTGCGAATGATGGCTGGAACATGAAGATGTCACCTCGATCTCCTTTTGGTTAGCGAGCCGGTGTCTTAGACGTTGAAGCGGAAGTTGACGATGTCGCCCTCCTGCATGATGTACTCTTTGCCTTCGAGGCGAAGGAGCCCCTGCTCGCGGGCGGCGGCGTAGGTGCCCACGCGCGTGAGGTCGTCGTAGGAGACGATCTCGGCGCGGATGAAGCCGCGTTCGATGTCGGAGTGGATGGTGCCGGCGGCCTGCGGGGCGCGTGTGCCGCGCGGGACAGTCCACGCGCGCACCTCTTTCTCACCCGCCGTCAGGAAGGACATCAGGCCGAGCAGGCGGTAGGCGCTCTGGATGAGACGGTCAACGCCGCTCGACTCGACACCCAGCTCCGAGAGATAACCCTTGCGGTCTTCGGGCGCGAGCGCGACCAGCTCTGCTTCAAGTTGCGCGCAGATGGGGACGTACTCGGCGGCCTCTTGCGAAGCGATCTCGTGCACGGCGCGGACGTGCGGGTTCGCTTCGGGGTCGGCGAGCGTCGCCTCGTCCACGTTGGCGGCGTAGACGGTCGGCTTCGAGGTGAGGAGGAAGAAGCCGCGTGCGACTGCGCGCTCCGAGTCGTCGAGTTCGGCCGTGCGCGCTGCGCGGCCGTCAGAGAGAACGGCGAGCAGTTTGTCCGCGACTTCGATTTCGACCTTGGCCGTCTTGTCGCCGCCCTTGGCGGTCTTCTGTGCCTTCTCGCGGCGCCGCTCGACCGTCGAGAGGTCTGCGAGCGCCAGCTCGACCTGTATGGTGTCGATGTCGCGGCGCGGGTCTACGGTGCCTTCGACGTGGTGGATGTTCTCGTCCTCGAAGCAGCGGACGACGTGGATGACGGCGTCGGTCTCGCGGATGTTGGCAAGGAACTGGTTGCCTAAACCTTCGCCCTTCGACGCGCCGCGCACGAGCCCCGCGATGTCCACGAACTCGACCGTGGCGGGGACGATGGTCGTCGTCTTGACTATCTTCGCCAGCGGTTCGAGCCGCTCGTCGGGGACGGCGACGACGCCGACGTTGGGCTCGATGGTGGCGAAGGGGTAGTTGGCGGCGAGCGCCGACGCCTGCGCGGTGAGCGCGTTGAAGAGGGTGGACTTGCCGACGTTCGGCAGCCCGACGATACCTGCACGGAGCATAATTTCGGATTCCTGTGTTGTTCTTTAAGTCGAACATCTAAACATCCGCGCGTCCGTGTTGTCCAGCAGTGGGGCGTACGACTTTGCGCGGGGCGCACGTTGTTCGCGTATAATCACGGCGTCTTTTTAGCTCAAGCAAGTTCCGCGCATCTTATGCCTTTCGCACTCCTGCTGGCGCTCGCGGCAATCGCGGGCGCGACCGTGCTGACCTACTCCTACGACCGCGATGCGAGCATCTGGTCGCGCCTCTGCGCGGGCGTGTGTCTCGGCTTCGCGGCGCTCGGGCTCGTGGGCTTCGTGTTCGCGTCGTGGTTGGGGATGGGGCCGGCGGCGCTCGCGCTGGCGGGCGTGGTCTGCGGGTTGCCGCTCCTGCTGCTGTTGCGCGCGGATTGGCGCGCGCGCCTTGTCGCCGATACTAAAGAAGGATTGGGCATAGTCAGGCGCGCGCTAAGTGGAAGGGGCGGGACGGGCGTCCTCGTCTTTTACATGATAACGGCTTTGCTGTTCTGGCTCGTGTACGCGCGCGCGATGTACCAGACGCCGCTCGGCATCTTCACGGGCGTGGATACGAACCTCGGCGATATGCCTTTCCACCTCGCCGTGGTGACGGGCTTTGCATACGGCGAGAACTTCCCGCCGCAGCACCCGGAGTTCGCGGGCGTGCGTTTGACCTACCCGTTCGTCGTGGACTTCGTGGCGGCGATGTTCGTGCGCGCGGGCGCGGGCTTAGAAGGGGCTCTGTTCTGGCAGAGCTTCGCGATGATCATGTCGCTTGTGGGGCTGCTGCATCGCTGGGCGCTGAAGCTGACGCGCGTGCGTCTAGCCGCGCTGATGGTGCCGCCGCTGGTGCTTTTGAGCGGGGGCTTAGGCTGGCTCATCTTTCTCCGCGAGGCGGCGTCGAGCGGGCAGGGCGTCTTCGCGATGCTCGGCAATCTCGAACACGACTACACGCGGGCTTATCCCGGCTTCGAGTGGGGCAACGCCGTCACCGCGCTCTTTGTTACGCAGCGCAGCATCCTGCTCGGCGTCGCCGTCGCGCTCGTCGTGTGGACGCTGTGGTGGCAGGCGAGCGAGAGGGGAGTGGGCAGAAGGCAGAAGGCAGTAGGCAGAAGGGAAGAGGGCGCGGCGGAGGTTGAGAGTCGCAGGGCCGGGAAGAAGAAGTTTAAGGGGAAGGGTAAGGCCGCGCGCGGCTCGTCGGCGAAGGACGAGCTTGAAGATGAAGGCGCTGCTGCCGATAACAGTTTCGCCTTCGGCCTTCAGCCTTTCGCCTTGCGGCAGATGTTTGCGGCGGGTGTCGTGGCGGGGTTGATGCCGCTGGTGCACGCGCACAGCTTCGTCGTGATGATGTCGATGGGCGCGTGCATGGCGCTCGCGCAGGGCGTGGCCGTGCTGCTCTTGAAAGTTGAGGATGAAGAGACTCGGGCCGAGGCTCCCGTCTGGGCGAGGGTGTGGGCGGTGTGGCGACCGTGGTTGCTGTTCGCGGTCGCGGCGTCGTTGTTGGCGCTGCCGCAGATCTTCTACGCCACGCGCGAGTCGGCGGTGAACGCGGGGCAGTTCTTCGGTTGGGAGTTCGGCTGGGCGCATGGACAGACGAACGTCGTCTGGTTCTGGATAAAGAACACGGCGGTCTTCATCCCTCTGCTCGTCTTGGCGCTCGCGTGGCGCGGGGCGGGCGTGAGCCGGAGGCTTCTGTTCTTCTATCTGCCGTTCGTGCTCTGCTTCGTAGTGCCGAACGTCTACAGGCTCTCGCCGTGGGTGTGGGACAACATCAAGGTGCTGCTCTACTGGTGGATCGCATCGTCGCCGCTGGTGGCGCTTCTGCTCGCGCGTCTGTGGCGGCGCGGCGGCGCGTGGCGCGCGGCGGCTTTGGCTTTACTGTTCATGCAGACGGCGGCGGGCGGGCTCGACGTGTGGCGCGCGGCCTCGGGCGCGGTCGAGCGGCGCTCGTTCGACCCGGCGGGCGTGGCCTTCGCCGAACTTATCAAGCAGGAGACGAGCCCGCGCTCTTTGATTCTCCACGCGCCGACTTATAATGACCCGGTCTACCTGACGGGCCGCAGAACTTTCCTCGGATACCCCGGCCACGTCTGGTCGCACGGCATCGACTATGCGCCGCGCGAGGCCGACCTGAAGCTCATCTACTCGGGCTCGGGCGAAGCGCCCGCGATCATCGAGCGCGACGGCATCGAGTACATCGTCGTCGGCCCTTTGGAGCGCGAGGAGTTGCATAAGTATAACCTCACCGTCAACGAGTCTTTCTTCGCGAGATACAGGAAGGTTGGGGAAGCAGGTGGCTACCGCCTCTACAAAACGAAACCGTAAGAAGGCGCGCGACGAATGGAGCTCTGCCTCCTCGTCGCAGAAGCGGCAGGCGCCCGAAGAGCCCGGGCGGCGCAGGCCGGGGACGCCCGCGCCCGAGTCCGCGCAGGACATCCCCGAGCGCGCGTGGATCTACGCGAGCGCGGCGATACTGCTTCTGGCGCTGCTGCTCAGGGTCTACGCGCTCGACATGAAGCCTTTGCACCACGACGAGGGCGTCAACGGCTTCTTCCTGACGAACCTGCTGCGACAGGGGCGCTACGTGTACGACCCGGAGAACTATCACGGCCCGACGCTCTACTATCTAACGCTGCCCTTCGTCGCGCTCGCGGGGCTGCACACGTTCGTCATCAGGCTCGTCCCCTCGCTCTTCGGCGTCGGCGTCGTGTGGCTCGTGCTCGCTCTGCGCCGTTATGTGGGGACGGTCGCGGCGCTCGTCGCGGCGCTGCTCATCGCGGTCTCGCCCGCGTGCGTCTTCTACTCGCGCTACTTCATCCACGAGACGCCCTTCGTCTTCTTCACGCTCGGGCTCGTCGTCTCGGCGCTCCGCTTCCGCGAGACGGGCACGGCGTCCGACCTGCTGTTGGCTTCGGCCTCGGCCGCGTTGATGTTCGCGACGAAGGAGACGGCCTTCATCTCGGTGGGCACGCTCGGGCTCGCGTGGCTGACGGCCGTGCTGTGGGAGCGCGTGCGCAGTGAGGGCTCACGCGGCAAGAACGTGTGGGTGCCGCCCGCGCCCGAGGGCGGTTTCGCGAAACTGCGGCGGGAGAACGGCGGCGTTGTCCTGCTCGGCGCGGTCGTGCTCTTCGCGTTCATCTGGGTGGTCTTCTACTCGTCCTTCTTCACGCACGGGCAGGGCGTGTTCTGGGACTCGTTCAAAGCCTTCGTGAGCTGGCAGAAGACCGGCATGAGCGAGTTCCACGCCAAGCCCTTCGCCACATACGTCAAGTGGCTTGCGCAGGAGGACGTGGCCATCCTCGTCCTCGGTGCCATCGGCGCCGTCGCGGCGCTCTTCGAGCGGAGACTGAACCGCTTCGCCGTCTTCTTCGCGGCGTGGGGCTTCGGGCTGCTCGTGGCCTACTCGCTCATCAGCTACAAGACGCCTTGGCTCGTCCTGAGCTTCGTCGTGCCGCTGGCCGTCGTCGCGGGGTACGCCGTGCAGGCGTTCGGCGTGTGGGTGTCGCGCGTGCCCGGCCGGAGTTGGCGCGCGGCGGCGGCGGTGGCGGGCTTCGCCGCCCTCTTCGGCCTCTACCACACTTACGTCATCAACTTCCGCGAGTACGACAACGACCAGTACCCGTACGTCTACTCGCAGACGCGGCGCGAGTTTCACGACCTCGTCCACGAGATAGAGCTGGTCGGCGAGCGCGCCGGCACGAAGGAGCCCGGCTTCGCTACGGCGTCGCCCGAGTACTGGCCGTCGCCCTGGTACTTTCGCAACAACCGGAACGCGGGCTACGAGGGGCAGCTCTCCGCCTCCTACGACCCGCAGAGGACGCTCGCCATCATCGGCCGCGAAGACCAACTGCCGCAGCTTGAACGCGTGGCCGGCGCCACGTACACGCGCGTCGGCAACGTCTATGCGCTGCGCCCCGGCGTCAACCTCGTCCTCTTCGTCCGCCGCGACCTCGCGCCAAAGTGAGTAGGCGGGAAGGCAGATGGCAGTAGGCAGTTGAAAATGTTGCTGTCGAGAATTCTGATTTAACCTTTCAACCCCCGCATCGCGGAGCGGTTGCCAACTGCCTTCTGCCTTCTGCCCACTTTTTAAGGTGCACAGTGAACCGCTGCTGTGGTATAAAACTCCCGCAACCCCTAAACAACCCGACAGTTCGATAGACAGTAAACCCCCGTCGCGCATTTGTCCGGGGCGCAGCCCATCTTGCCCGGCTGCTCCTCGGCCCGCGCCCGGCCACGCTTGCCTACGGCCGCGGCGCGCTCCCGTCTGGATAAAACTAAGGAGCGTTATTGTCATGAGATTAAGAGGCAAAGAGTCCTTCGGGACTCTGAAAGGCAGGCCCCATCGCTTGCTCGGCGGAGGGAAGAAGCTTGGATTCGGGCTGGGAGGTCGCGCGTCGGTGCGCCTCGTGTTACTAGCGACGCTCGTAGCCGCTGCCGTCGCGGCGCTGCTCTTCATCTCGCCCGGCTGGCGCGGCGCGCCGTCGGTCGGGGTCAAGGCGGCCAACCCCGCCTCCGGCACCATCGCCGTGACCGGCCCCGTCGTGCCCTTCACGGGTACTTGGACGGGCACGGCCACGGCCACGGGCTCGGCCAACGGCGAGGGGACTTGCGTCGAAGGGGTCAACTGCGACACCTTCCGCCTGACGGTCGCCCCGGGCGACTACACGGGCAAGCTCATCGCGGTCAAAATCCAGTGGACGGTCGCGGCCAACGACTACGACCTCTACATTCATAAATGCCCGACGCCGGCCTCGACCATCGCGCAGTGCAACGCGGGCGCGACTGTGGGGCAGGACGGGCAGGGCGCTCCGCAGACGCAGGAGAACGCGGCGATTGATCCGGGCTCGACCGGCGTGGGCGACTACACCGTCCACGTCGTCTACTTCGCGACCTCCGGCCCGACCGACCAGTATCAAGGCAGCGCGCTCATTACGGCCAAGGCTGCCGCCGCCACGCGCACGGGCGACTATGTCTCGGGCGGCATCAACTTCAGCCCGAACGTCACGGTCAAGGCACCCGTCACCGGTCGCGACGGCGAGCCCAGCAGCCGCACCGACGCGCTCGGCAACTTCTACGTCGCGGGCATCCGCGGCTTCCCGGCGGGC
>JBJMGQ010000025.1:0-3987 GCA_045807845.1 Pyrinomonadaceae bacterium
CGCCCGCGAGGTCTTCGAAGCCCGCGAGGAGCGTCGGCGCGAGCAGGAAGTCGAGCGCGCCGCCCATGTAGGCCGGCGAGCGACGGTCGAGGAAGATGGCCGAGTCCTGCGTCAGATCGTAGCCGCCTTCGTCCTTCGTCAGGAAGCCTGTGATGACGAGGAAGTCGGAGAGGATGCGCACGCCGCGCTCGGAAGCATTGCAGCGCGCGGCTATCGACTTCGCGTCGCGGTTGCCTTCGGCGACGGCGGTAAATAGTTCCAGCTCGACGGCGGCCTTGAGCGCGGCCGAGCGCTGGTAGGCGGTGACCGCCTCGAAGAAGTGTTCGGGGGAAGGTTGCGGCGTCTGTGCTGACATCTGGTGTATGGTCTCCTGCTCAGTTGGACTTGAAGATGGCGCGGCATCTTAACCGCCAACCGGGAAGGATTCAACCTCGCACTCGTGCGCGACTCTTTACGCGGCGCGCGCGCCTCTCTTATGCTGCGGGGCATGAGAAATAGAATCGCACTCGCCGCAATGCTGCTCGTCTCGCTGTTCTGTGTCGGGTTCGCGCGCCAAGCGCAGCAGAGCCGCCCGCGCTGGGAGTACAAGACGACCTGCGCCCGGCTCCCTCTCGACAGTCTCGGCGATGAGGGCTGGGAGTTAGTGACCGCGACGCAGGACGGCAACGTCACCTGCCTCTACTTCAAGCGGCAGAAGTAGAGCGCCCTTCAGTCCGCCGTCAGCGGAAACGGAGCGCGGAGCGGGCCGGGCGCGGGGTCGCCTTCGTAGAGGACGCGTTCGAGGAAGAGGCCCGAAGAGGCGGAGCCGTCCAAGCGGCGGGCGCGTTGGAGTATCGCTCAAGCAGCCCGCCGAACTCTTCGACGGAGAGATTCCCGCGCCCGACCTCGACGAGCGCGCCCACGAGGCGCCGCACCATCTTCCAGAGAAAGTGGCTCGCGCCGACGCGCAGCAGCACCAGCCCGCCCTCTTCCGACAGCTCCGCGCGCGCGACCTCGACGAGCGTCGAGCGCTGCTCCGAAGGGCTCTCGCAGAACGAGCTGAAGTCGTGCCGGCCTTCGATGAAAGCACACGCCGCGCGCATCGCAGACACGTCCAGCCTGTCCCTCACCCACCAGACGAACGACTTGCCGAACGCCGTCCGCCGCGTGGCAATCTGGTAGACGTAGTAACGCGCGCGTGCGTCGTGGCGCGCGTGGAAATTCGGGCGTGCGTTCAAGACGCGCAGGACGTTCACGTCATGCGGCAGAAGCTTGTTGAGCCCGGTCTTCAACTGCGTCAGGTCGGGCGCGCGGCCTGTCAGCTTCGACTTCAAGTGCGCGACCTGCCGGAGCGCGTGGACGCCCGCGTCCGTCCGCCCCGAGCCTCCGACCTCGACGCGCGCGCCGAGGAACTGCTCCGCGGCTTTGATTAACTCGCCCTGCACCGTGCGCGCGTGCGGCTGCGCCTGCCAGCCCGCGTAGCGCGTCCCCTCGTACTCAAGCTCCAGCCTCCACATACGCATCGTGCCTGTATACTAAACCCAACGGGCGTGAAACAGAGACTGTGGCACATGAATGCGGACTTCGAGGTCGAGCTGGCGCACGACGCTCTATCAACTCGCCACTACCAACGCACGCAAGCCTTCGACGCGCTCAACCGCCGCCTCGCCCCGCAACTCCTCCGGCTCGCGCGCCCCGGCGACGGGCTGCTCTACGAAGTGCCGTGGACGGAAGCTCTCGCCGATGAAGCTCGTCAACGCGGAGTCGAGCTTGTCTCGCCGCGTGCGGCTGCCTCCGGCCGCACGCCTCAACGGGGACGCCTCTTCACGCCTTGGGGCTGGACGCGGACGGCCGCGGCCGAAGGCTTGCGCGCGGGTGCTGAGGTAAGACCGTTGGACTTTGATGTAGTCGCGCGCGTGAACTCGAAGCTGTGGAGCCACGCGCTCGAAGTCGAGATGGGTTGGGCGCTACCGGGCGCGTGCGTGGCGCACAACGTGGAAGAGTTGAACGAGGCGGCGGCGCGTGCGTGCCCCGGCGCGGGGGACAAGTGGGTTGTCAAGAGTCCTTACGGCTTCGCTGCGCGCGAGCGCGTGCTCGGGCGCGGGCCGCGCGTCGAAGGGGCGCAAGGCGCGTGGGCCTTCAAGCGTCTCGCGCGCGGCGAGCCGCTCATCTTCCAGCCTTGGCTCGAAGTCTTGCGCGAGTACGGCGTGGTCGTCGAGGTCGCGCGCGCGGGCTCGCATCGTCTGCTCGGCGTGAGTGACTTGCGGACGAACGGCGCGGGCACAGGGACGGGTTACGTGCTCGGGCGACCGCCCGCGCCCCGTCGCTTGAAGGAGCTTGAAGAGACGGCGGCCGTCGTCTGCGCGCGTCTGCGCGCCGAAGGCTACAGCGGCCCCGCGGGCTTCGACGCGCTAGAGCACGCAGGGGGCTTGCATCCTCTGCTCGAAGTCAACGCGCGTTACACGATGGGCTTCGTCGCCCTCGCCGTCGAGCGTGAGCTGCGCCCCGCGGAGCCGACCTTCTGGAGCACGAAGACGAATGCCTTCGGCGGTTGAGGCTGAAGCACATTTCGCTTATGCTACGCCCCGCACGCGGCCGCGAGCTTGTGGCCCTCCGCGCGAACCCAAACAGCACACATCACACCACAGGAGACGAGCAGTTGCCTCAGAGTCGTAAACGGCGCACAGGCCAGAGGTCGCACACGCGCGGCACCACCATCGCCGCGCAGCAGAGGTCAGAGGCGCGTCACGCCAAGCAGAAGAGGACGCGCATCATCGCGGCCGTCATCATCGTCGCGCTGCTGGCGGCGGCGGCGGCCTACATCTTCGTCCCGGGTCTGCCCGGCACGGGCGCGGGCGCCGAGGTGACGACGCGCACGGGTCTCAAGTACACAGACCTCGTCGTCGGCACCGGCCCGAGCCCGCGCACGGGTCAGACCGCGGTCGTCCACTATACGGGCACGCTCACCGACGGGACGAAGTTCGACAGCTCGCGCGACAAGGGTCAGCCCTACTCGTTCGCGTTGGGGACGGGCACCGTCATCAAGGGCTGGGACGAAGGCGTGGCGACGATGAAGGTCGGCGGCCGGCGGCGCCTCGTCGTCCCGCCCGCGCTCGGCTATGGCGCGCTCGGGCGCCCGCCCACCATTCCCGGCAACTCCACTCTCGTCTTCGACATTGAGCTGCTCGACGTGAAGTAGTTCAGTAGACCACCCGCGTCTTCAAAGTCTCCTTCGCCCCGCGGAGGATTTCGACGGCCTCCTTCGAGATGGTCGTGTCCACGTCGAGGATGACGTAGCCGACGCGTTCATTCGTCTTGAGGTACTGGCCGAGGATGTTGACGCCGCGCCCCGAGAGCCTTGAGTTGATCTCGGCCAGCACGCCGGGGACGTTGCGGTGGATGTGCAGGACGCGATGCGTGCCCTCCTGCGGCGGCAAGGAGACGGCCGGCACCGTGTGCGAGCCGCTCGAAGTGCCGTACTCCAAATACTGAATCAGCTTCGAAGAGACATCCACGCCGATTGATTCCTGCGCCTCCTCGGTCGAGCCGCCGACGTGCGGCGTCAGAATCACGTTCGGTAGATTCTGCAAGACCGTGCGGAAAGCATCGCCGCTCCGCTCCGGCTCCTCCGGAAACACGTCCACGGCCGCGCCCGCGAGCCTCCCCTGCTCGATCTGCTTCCTCAAAGCGTCGAGGTCAACCACGTCGCCGCGGCTGTAGTTGATGAGCAGCGCGCCCTCGCGCATCTGCGCCAGCGCCTCTTCACCCAACAGGTTGCGCGTGCCCGCGCCGCCGGGGACGTGGAGCGTGACGACGTGCGACTCTGCGAGCAGTTCCGCAAGGTCGCGCGCCTGTCGCGCGTTGCCGAGCGGGAGCTTCGGCACCACGTCGTAGTAGACGACCTTCATCCCCAGAGCCTCGGCCAGCACCGAGACCTGCGAGCCGATGTTGCCGTAGCCGACGACGCCCAAGGTCTTCCCGCGCAGTTCGTAACTCCCCTTCGCCTCC
>JBJMGQ010000026.1:0-14187 GCA_045807845.1 Pyrinomonadaceae bacterium
CCAGTCGCCCGCTTCAACCTCTTCGACCGACGCGCGCAGCATCTCGCCCACGTCGGCGTCGAGCGTGTTCATCTTCGTGTGGAACTCAAGACAGGCCACGCCGTCGCCGAGGTCAACGAGGCTCGCGCCGCGGTTCTCGCGCACGACGCGCCCCGCGGACTTCAGACGCGCCAGTTCTATCTTCAAATCGTCCGGCGCCTCGTTGACGTAAGCCTCGCGCGCCGGGTCATAGTAAGAGAGCGCGCCCTCCGTCTCGCGATAGAAACTCTCGTGGCCAGCGTCGAGCATCTCTTTCACCCACCCGGCGACCGTCAAGCCCTCCGTCTCCATCGCGTCAGAAGTCTCACGCACGCCGAGCGCATCCCAAAGCTCGAACGGCCCCAGCTCGTGCGAGTAGCCCCAGCGCATCGCGCGGTCAACGTCCGCCAGACGGTCTGTTATCTCCGGCACGCGGCGCGCGGCGTAAGCCAACGTGTTATAGATGGCGTGGCGCGCGAGCGCTCCGGCCTTGTCCTCCTGCTTGAGCACTACACGGACGCGCTCGGGCAGCGACTTAAGCTTGAGGGCCTCTTTGATCGAAGGGATGTCCGGCTCGCGCCGCTCGCGGTACTCGAACGTCTCAAGGTCGAGTGAGAGGATATCGCTCTTCCCGCCCTTCGGCGGCTTCTTGTAAAAACCTTGCCCCGTCTTGTCGCCCAGACGGCCGCGCTCCATCTGCGTCGTGCGCAAGCTCCCGAGGTTCTGGTTGCGCAGGACTTCGCGCGTCTCGTCGTCTGGAATCAGACCGTAGAGGTTGTCGCCGACCGAGCTGGACACGTCCAAGCCGACGAGGTCTTGCAGACGAAAGAGCCCCGTCTTCGGTCGCCCGATGAGCGGGCTCAAGATCGCGTCGGCCTCTTCGACCGTGTAGTTGTTCTCTAAGACGAACCCCAGCGTGGAAGCTCCTAAGATGGAGCCGAGACGGTTGGCGATGAAGTTCGGCGTGTCCTTGCAAACGACGACGCCTTTGCCCAAACGTCGCGCGGCGAAGTCCGTCATGAACTCGACGACTTCGGGCTTTGTCTCCGCCGTCGGAATGACTTCGAGCAGCTTCATGTAACGCGGCGGGTTGAAGAAGTGCGTGCCGAGAAAGTGCGCCTTGAACTCAAGGGAAGTCTCCGCGGCGATGGAGGCGATGGGGAGCCCGGAGGTGTTGCTGGAGACGATGCTGCCCGGCCTCCTCACGCGCTCGATGCGCGCGAACAGCTCTCGCTTCGGCCCGAGCTGTTCGACGATGGCCTCGACAATCCAGTCGCCCTTCGATACCCAATCGAAGTTCTCTTCTAAGTTGCCGACCGTGACCAGCTCCGCCGCCTCGGGCGTGAAGAAGGCGGCGGGTTTCGACTTCTTCAAACGTTCGAGCGCGGCGCCCGCGATGCGATTGCGCACGGCGGGGCTGTCGAGTTTGAGTCCCTTCTTCTCTTCATCGGGCGTCAACTCCTTCGGCGCCACGTCGAGCAGATAAACTCGCAGCCCCGCGTTGGCCGCGTGCGCGGCGATGCCGCCGCCCATCGTCCCCGAGCCGATGACCACGACTCGCTTGATTGTGTAGCTCATCTAGTTCTCACGTCCTTCGAACAGATCGGGGTCGGTCTTACGCAGTTGCTTGAGGAAGTCTTGCCAGAGGAGCGGCAGCACCGGCATGCGCGCGATCTCGGCCTTCGCGCGGCGCGCGACCTCCGGCGCAATCGCCACGGGCTCGCGCCCGAGGTCGCGCGCGGCCTGCGCCACCGAGAGGTTGCGCCGCGCCATGCCTTCGAGCAGGGACATGCGCACGAACGCAAGCTGTATGTTCTCGCCGATGGTGATGGCGCCGTGGTTGGGCAGGATGACGACCGGCCTCTCGCGCAGCGCGTCGGCCACCGGCATCACGCGCTCCTCCTCAGAAGCGATGCCTTCGTAGTCATCCTCGACCAGCCCGACATCGTCTGCGAGCAGGCAGCTCTCCTGATCGTAAACTTCGGGCACGACGCGCAGCGCGCTCAAGGTGACGACGGCCGAAGGGTGCGTGTGCGCGACGGCGACCGCGCGCGGGTTCTCGCGGTGGATGATGCCGTGCAGTCGTATGGTGTCGTTGACGTATGCGTCGCCTTCAAGAACTTTGCCCGCGAAGTTGACGCGCACGACGTTCTCGGGGCGGAGCGTGGCGAAGGATGGGCCGAAGTGATTGACGAGCATCTCGTCGGGGCCGACGGCGACGCTCAAGTGGCCCGCGTTGGCAACGCTCAAGCCCTGCCGGTAGAGCAGGCGGGCCGCGCAGCAGATGTCGAACTTGATGGATTCGTGATCGTTCATCTCAATTTACTCTACACGCTTCAGAGTCCGCCGGTCACTTCGAGCACTTGGCCGGAGACGTAATCACTTAAAGGCGAGGCGAATTCGCTGCCCGCGCCCTTCAAAGCATCGGCCGCCGCGCGCGCCGGCTCCTCGTCGATGTCGGACAGCACCACGCGCGCCCCGTGCGCCGCGAACAGCTCCGCACACGCCCGCCCGATGCCGCGCGCTGCGCCGTTGATGATGGCGACCTTGCCTTCGAGTAGCTGCATAACTATCCCTCCGACTGCTCCTCTTCACGCAGGACGCGGTGGAGGATTTTGCCGACGGCCGTCTTGGGCAGACTGTCGCGAATCTCGACTTTGGAGGGGACTTTGAACTCGGCGAGGCCGCGCTTGCAGTGTTCGGTCAACTCGTCGGGCGTGGCCGTCGCGCCTTGTTTGAGAACGACGCAGGCTTTGACCGCTTCTCCACGATAGGCGTCGGGGATGCCGATGACGGCGGCCTCCATCACGGACGGATGCTCGTAGAGCACGCCTTCGACTTCGGACGGGTAGACGTTGAAGCCGCTGACGATAATCATGTCCTTCTTGCGCTGGACGATGTATGTGTAGCCGTCCTCGTCCATGCGCGCCACGTCGCCCGTGTAGAGCCACGTGCGCCCGCTCGCGTCCTCGCGGAGCGCGATGGCCGTCTCGTCGGGGCGGTTCCAGTAGCCTTTCATCACCTGCGGGCCGGCGATGCACAGCTCGCCCTCTTGGCCCGCGGGCACCTCGCGCTCGCCCGTTTCGAGGTCAACAAGCTTGATGTCGGTGTCGGGCAGAGGCAGCCCGATGCTGCCCGGTTTACGACGGTCGAGCGCGGGCGTCGTGTGCGTGACGGGCGAAGCCTCGGAGAGCCCGTAGCCCTCTTTGAGCATGCCGCCCGTCAGGCGCTCGAACTGCTCGATGACTTCGACGGGCAGGGGCGCCGAGCCGCTGTTGAAGTTGCGTACACGGTCGAGCCCGTACTCCTTCGCACGCGGATGATTGAGCAGAGAGATGTAGATGGTCGGGACGGCCGGGAAGAAGGTGGGTTGATAGTCGCGTATCGCGTTCAGCAGCATCTCAACGTCGTACTTCGGAATCAAAATCTGCTGTGCGCCGCGCCAGATGCCCTCCATCATGCCGACCGTGAAGCCGTAGATGTGGAAGTAGGGGATGACGAGGAGGTAGCTCTCCTCGCCGCGCCGCATCTCGCCGTGCGCCCAGCAGCCGGTCTGGATGACGTTGGCGAAGATGTTGTAGTGCGTCAGCATCGCGCCCTTCGGCACGCCCGTCGTCCCGCCGGTGTATTGCAGGACGGCCACGTCTTCGGGGTCGATGTCAACGGAAGGTAGGTCTGGCTCTTCGACGGAGGCGAGCAGGTCTGTGAGCCGCCGCGTGCCTTCGACCTCCGGGCACGGCGTCGCGGCGGCCGAGTACTCCATGACCGACGTGACGATGACGTGCTCGATGCCGAGCTGCTCTTTAACAGCTAAGGTGACCGGCGCCAGCACGTCGAGCGTGAGGAGCGCGCGCATCCCTGAGTCCTTCGCAACGACGACGACCTCGCGCGGCGTGTAGAGCGGGTTGACGTTGACGACCACCGCGCCGAGCCGCAGGACGGCGAAGGCCGCGATGACGTACTGCGGGCAGTTCGGCAGCATGATGCCGACGCGGTCGTGTTGGCCTATACCGAGCGAGTGCAGCGCCGCGGCGAGTTTGTCGGACTGCCTTCTGAGCTGGCCGAAAGTCATGTGCGCGCCGAGGAAGGCAGTGGCCGGACGCTCGGGCACCTCCACGGCCGTCAGCCGCAGAATCTCGTGCAGGGGCCGCCGCGGGTAGTTCATGTGCGGCCGCACCCAGTAATCGTAACGCTCCAGCCACGGCCGCGCCGCGTACGGCGACGTTGATTGCTTGCCCGCTTCCGCTTTGCTCATGCTTGCTTGCTCCTTAGACGGCTGCGCGCTTTGCGAGACCGCGCGAGCCACCTGTAACGATAGCGACGGGCCCCGAGAGGTCGAACGGTTCTTTAACGTCTCTCGTCATCTTCAACCTTCGTCAACGACGAGGCGCGCGATGCGCTCGCGGTGGAAGTTCGCGTCGCCAAAGAGCGTCTCGGACGACTTGCTGCGCTTGTAGTAGAGTTGCAGGTCGTGCTCCCAAGTAAAGCCGATGCCGCCGTGCACCTGCACGCCGCGATTGGCGACTTCGCGGTAGGCATCCGAGCAGTAAGCCTTCGCGATGGAGACGGCGCCGCGCGCCGCCGGGTCGTTCTCGGTCAAAGCCCACGCCGCGTAGTAAGCGGCCGAGCGCGCGCTCTCCGTCAACAGGAGCATGTCGGCGCACATGTGCTGCACGGCCTGAAACGAGCCGATGGGGCGGCCGAACTGCTGCCGCGTCTTCGCGTACTCGACCGTCGTGTCCAAGACCCACTGCATCCCGCCGACCATCTCCGCGCACAGCACGGCCGTCGCAACCTCCAACGCGCCGCGCAAAGCCCCGCGCGCATCGCCGTCCGCGCCGAGCACATCGCCTTCGGCCACGCTCACGTCCTCGAACACGACCTCGTAGAGCTTGCGCGTCGCGTCCATCGAAGGCATAGGATTAACCGTCAACCCGTCCGCCCCGCGCTCAAACGGCAGAAGCGCAAGCGAGTCGCCGTCGCGCGCCACGCAGACGAGCAAGTCCGCGACGCCCGCGTCGGACACGAACAGCTTCCGCCCCTTCAGAGAGAGACGGCCGCCCTCGCGCGACGCCCCGAGCCTCACGCCGTCCACGTCCCAGCTCGCGCCCTCTTCGAGCAGCGCCACGGTCGCCTTCAACTCGCCCGCGGCGATGGGCTCAAGGTACTTCGCGCGCTGCTGTGCGCTGCCCGCGCGCTCGACGAGCGCCGCCGCGAAGAGCGTCGAGAGGAAGGCGCCCGGCAGACACGCGCGCCCCATCTCTTCGGCCACGGCCGCCATCTCGACCAGCCCGAGCCCGAGCCCGCCCGCCGCCTCCGGCACCGAGAGCCCCGTCCAACCCTGATCGGCCAACGAACGCCAGAGCCCCTCGTCGTGCGCCGTCTCCGTCTCCATCAGCTCGCGCACGCGCCCCGGCCCGCACTCACGCGCGAGCAGCGCACGCGCCGACTCCTTCAACAACTTCTGCGGCTTGTTCAAGTCAAAGTCCATAATGGAAACTCAGTAGCTCTTGGGAAGACCGAGGACGCGCTCGGCGATGATGTTGCGTTGGATTTCGCTGGTGCCCGCCTCGATGGTGTTGCCGCGCGTGCGGAGGTAGGCGTACTCCCAAGTGCCTTTGTCGAACTCTTTGAGCTGGCCGTAGGGGCCGAGTATCTCCTGCGCGGCCTGCTGCGTGCGCTGGTTCATCTCGCTCCAGTAGAGCTTTTGAATCGAGCCCTCGGCGCCGGGGACGGCCGCCTTGCTGAGAGACGTTAAAGCGCGATTCGTGTTGAGGCGCAGTATCTCAAGTTCGAGGTAAGCCTGCGCGAGCTTCTGCCGGACGAGCGGGTCTGCGCTCGCGGGACGCCCGTCGCGCTCGATGGTGCGTGAGCGCGCGATGAGCGCTTCGAGCTGTCGCTTGAAGACGACTTGAATCCCCGAGCCGAGGTTGGCGCGCTCGTTCATCAGCGCCGTGATGGCCGTCGTCCAACCCTTATCGACTTCGCCGAGCACTTGGGCCGCGCCGATGCGCACGTTCGAGAAGAAGACTTCGTTGAAGCCCGAGTCGCCCGACATCTGCCGCAACGGCCGGACGCCAACGCCCTCTGCGTGCATGTCCGCGAGCAGGCACGTTAGCCCTTTGTGCTTCGGCGCCTCCGCATCTGTGCGCACGAGCAGCAAACACCAGTCGGCCATCTGTGCGAAGCTCGTCCAGATTTTCTGCCCGTTGATAATGAACTCTTCGCCGTCGCGCGTCGCCTTCGTGCCGAGCGCGGCGAGGTCGCTGCCGGCGTTCGGCTCAGAGAAACCCTGACACCAGATTTCATCGCCCGAGAGAATCTTCGGCAGGTAGCGCGCCTTCTGCTCCTCTGTGCCGAGCGCAATGATGGTCGGGCCGACGAGCGAGAGGCCGATGGTTCCTATCAACTGCGGGGCGCCCGCGCGTGCCAGCTCTTCCTGGAAGATGGCCTGCTCAACGAGCGTCGCGCCGCGCCCGCCGAACTCCTTCGGCCAAGAGATGCCCGCCCATCCGCCGTCGTAGAGCTTGCGCTGCCACGCGCGCAGATACTCGATGTACTCCGCGCGGTCTTCCGACCCCGTGCCTCCGCCCGCCCACTCCTCCGGCACATTCTCGCTAAGCCACCCGCGAAACTCGTCGCGGAACTTCTGCTCGTTCGGTGTCAGGTTCAAATCCATGATTGACCTCAATCCAATCTCGGCTTCGATGCTTCCCACAAAAGCTCGGCCACGTCCAAGACCTTCATATCGCGGTCGCCTTTGCGTGCGTTCACGCCGTCCTCCAACATCGTCATGCAGAAGGGACACCCGACGGCGAGCACGTCGGCGCCGGTTGCAAGCGCCTCACGCGCGCGCTCCTGATTGACGCGCTGGTTGGGCGGCTCGTCCACGAAGCTCATCCCGCCCCCGCCGCCGCAGCAGAAGCTTTGCCCGCGTGTGCGCGACATCTCGACCGCGCCGCCGCGTGAAGCGATCTGCACGAGCGCGCGCGGCGCGTCGTAGACGCCGTTCTGCCGGCCGAGGTAACAGGGGTCGTGGAAGGTTATCTTCTGGCCCGACTCCGAAAGAGGCTTGAGCCTTCCCTCTTCGACCAGCCGCGCGAGGTACTCGCTGTGATGGAAGACCTCGAACGCGCCGCCGTAGTGCGGGTACTCGTTCTTGAAGGTGTTGAAGCAGTGCGGGCAGGCCGTGATGATCTTCTTCACGTTATGCTTGTTCAGGTTCGAGACGTTCTCCTGCGCCAACTGCTCGAACAGAAACTCGTTGCCGATGCGCCGCGCGGGGTCGCCCGAACACTTCTCCTCGCGCCCGAGGACTGCGAACTTCACGCCGGCCTGCTCCAACAGTTGCGCCGTCGCGCGCGTTACCTTCTGATTGCGCTCGACGAGCGCGCCGCCGCAGCCGACCCACAGCAGCACTTCCGCATCCTTCACGTCCGAGCCCGTGCGGATGTTCAAGCCTTCGGCCCAGTCCATGCGCGTCGCCTGCGTGCCGCTGAAGGGATGGCCGCGCCGTTCAAGCGACATGACCGCCTCCTGCATCGAGTCGGGAAACTCTGCCTCCTCCATCACGAGGAAGCGGCGCATGTCCACGATCTTCGGCATCTGCTCGATGAAGACCGGGCACGCCTCCATGCACGCCGCGCAGGTCGTGCATTGCCACAGCGGAACGGGCGCGGTCGCGGGCACCGTGCCGATGATGGGCAGAGGCTTTTGCGCTTCAACGTCCGTGGTCGCCTCTTTGTCGGCGGGCGTGACACCTGCGCTGTCGCCGTTCGTCGAGACGAGCCCGAAGGCTTCGCGCGGACGCTCGTGCATCAGGTCACGAAGTTGAAGAACGATGTCACGCGGCGATAATTCTTTCCCGACCGCGTGCGCGGGGCAGACGGCCGTGCAGCGCCCGCACTCTGTGCACGCGTCGAGGTCGAGCAGGTCTTTCCACGTGAAGCCCGCGAGCGAGTTGACGCCGAACGATTCGGTCTGCTCAAAGTCGATGTGCTTGAGCGCTGCGCCGAGCGGCGCGAGGTTGGCCGCGTAGATGTTGAGCGGCGCCGTCAGCACATGCATCATCTTCGTGTACGGCAGCCAAGCGATGAAGGCGAAGCTCAACGTCAGGTGAAACCACCAAGTGAAGACGTGCGCCTGCCGCATCGACTCAACGCTCATCAATCGCCGCGACACACTCGCCACCAGATTGCCGAACGGCGACCAAGCGCCCCAAGGGTCGTTCGTCGCCGCGATGCGCCAGCCCTCGACGAGGAACCCTTGCAGGCACATCACAAAGACGGCCACCAGAATCAGCGCCGCCTCGCCCGTGTAGACCAGCTTCCGCGGTCGCTTCAGATAACGCCGCGCCGCGGCCATCAAGACGCCGACCATCACGAGCGCGCCGAACAGGTCAACAACGAACGACTGAAAGTATAGATAGAAGCGCCCGCGCATCAGGCGCGCGCCGAAGTCCGCGTCGAGCGCAACGACCGTCGTCGCAATCGTCAGCACGACGAAGCCGTAGCTGATGAACCGGTGGAACAGTCCCGCGACAGCGTCGCGCGCCGTCCGCCTCTGCGCGACCGCGTGCTTGAGCACGAGCCGCACGCGCTCCCACGGCCGTTCGAAACGCGCGACGGGTCGCCCGCGCCGCCAGCGGCTCCAATGCCTGTAGACGCCGTAGCCCGCCACCAGCGCCGTCGGCAACAGCAGCGCGTACATCGCCCACACGTGCGAGACGTTCCAGTAAATCTGGCGCGTAGCGTCCATGATCAGGAAGTGATGAATGATGAGTGATGAGCAATGAATATAAAACGAGCCGCCTTACATTCATCATTCATCATTCATCATTTTCTTCAACGTCTCCCTTAGTAAGGGCACGACCTTGCGGTAGTCTTCGACGATGCCGAAGCGGCAGTGCTTGAAGATGGGAGCGTCGGGGTCTGTGTTGATGGCGGCGATGGTCTTGGCCTCGGAGATGCCGGCCATGTGCTGGCTCGCTCCGGTGATGGCGATGGCGAGGTAGAGTTCCGGCGTGACCTTCTTGCCCGTCTGCCCGACCTGCCACGTCGGCGGCACCCACCCGGCGTCGCACGCCGCACGCGACGCCGCAAGCTGCGCGCCGAGTATCTCAGCGAGCGGGCGCAGCTCCGTCTCGAAGCCTTCGGGGCCGCCGATGCCGCGCCCGCCCGAGACGATGACGCGCGCCTCTTCGAGCCGCGCCTCGCCGCCGCCCTCGCGCCTGCGCTCGACGATGCGCGTGCGCGCGTCCCGTTGAATGTTGAGTGCGGCGCGCGTCACTTCGCCCGCTGCTTCGCGCGCCGCCGCGGGCGCGAACGAGCGCGCGCGCAGCCATACGACCGCGGGCGTGCGCTTCAACTCAAGAACCGCTTGCGCCTTGCCGCCGTAGACCTGACGGCCGACGCGCAACGCATCTCCCTCGACACGCACCTCGACGCAATCGCCCGCCGCGCTCCCACCCAACCGATGCGCGAGGCGAGGCGCAAGCTCCTGACTGTACGTGTCGTTCGCCAGCAGCACCGCGCGCGGCCTCGACTCCCGGCACACCTGCGTGAGCGCGTTCAAGCAAGTCTCCGGCTGATACTCAAGCAGCTCCGCCTGCTCTGCGACCAACACCGCGTCCGCGACGCGCGCCACGTCTTGCGCTAAAGCCTGTGCGCCTTCTCCTACTACCACAGCGCGCAGGCTCCCGCCCAATTCGTCGGCCAGACGCCGCCCCGCGCCCGCGAGCCCCTGCGCGCCCTTATCGAATCCGTTCGCGGCGAAGAGAAGAATGAGAACGTCGTTCATAGAAGAAGTAGACAGTAGACAGTAGGCAGTAGAAGAGCCTTCGTCAGTCGAACCTTTCAGATGTCAGCGTCCGTAAGGCAGAGCCCTACCGGCTACTGGCTACTGTCTACTGCCTTAACGATGTGTCGTGCGAAGGCTTCGACCTTTTCGTCGAGCGTGTCGCCTTTGACGAAGTCGCAGCGCATCTCTTTCTGCGGGATGAAGAGTTCGGCGACTTCGTAGAAGGCGTTGCCGTCGGCCGCGAGGCCGAGGTCGGAGAGCGTGAACTTCGTGAGCGGCTGGCGGTAGGACATCATCACGTTGCGCACCTTCGGGATGCGCGGGACGTTGTGCTCGTCGTTCGTAACGGTGACGACGACGGGCGGCGTCGCCTCGAAGACCTCCCAGCCGGTATCGGTCTGCCGCTTCAAGCGCAAGCCTCCGCCCGCGGTCTCTATCGTGTCAACGAACGAGATGCAGGGCAGCCCCAACTCTTCGGCGAGCAGGCCGCCCGTCTGACCGGCGCCCCAGTCGCCGGCTTCGCGCCCCGTCATGATGAGGTCGAAGTCCCCAAGCCTGCGCACGGCCGCCGCCAGCACGCGCGCCACTGCGAGCGGGTCGGGCGCCCCCTCACTCTCATTGATGACGAGTGCAGCCGCGTCCGCCTTCATCGCCAAAGCCTTCCGCAGAGAGTCCTCCGCGGTCGGCTGCCCGTACGAGAGCACCGTGATCTGCGCGCCGCCCGCGCGCTCGCGCAGTTGCAGCGCCGTCTCCAGCGCGTTCTCACAGAAGATGTTCGTCACCAGATTCGCCGAAGCCCGCTCGGCCTCGCGCCGCGCCGCATCCACGCGGAAATCGCGCGCCGGCACCTCCGGGTCGAGAATCTGCTTGAGACAGACGAGGATGTTCATAAGAAGTAGTAGGCAGCGGGCAGCGGGCAGTCGTTCCGCGTAACGTACGTTGAAAGGTTAATTTATAAGTTTTGACAGCGGCACTCTTAACTGCCTACTGCCTACTGCCCACTGCCCGCAATCTCTCCGGCCGGAGCAGGCCGTGGAGGGCTATCTTGACGATCTGCTCGGCCGCCTGCTCCTCTGTGAGCGCGCCGCCCTGCTGGAACCAGCGCGAGAGCCAGTTGATCATCCCGAGGAGACTGAAGGCGGCGGCCGTCGTGTCCACGTCCTGCATCTTCCCCGCGGCCTTCAACTCGTCGAGCGTGCCGCGGAGGAAGTCGAAGTAGGCGCGCTTGCTCTGCGTGATCTTGCGTTGCTGCGCGGGCGTGAGCGCCGTCACCTCGTCCACCAGAATCGTGATGGCGCCCTGCCCGCGCGTGACGAGGCGCGCATGCGCGTCCACGATGAAGCGGAGCCGCGCGGCCGGGTCGCGGACGGCCCGCGCGGGCGTCGCCACCTCTTCGTCCAGCTCGCCCAGCCCGAAGTTCATGATGTCGTAGAGCAGCTCTTTCTTGCCGTTGATGTAGTGATAGAGCCCGGCCTTCGTCATCCCTAAAGCGTTGGCGATGTCGTTGACCGAGGTCGCGTCGTAGCCTTTGCGGCGGATGATCTGCGCGGCGGTGCGATAGATTTCCGCCACGCGCTCGTTGTTCAAAGCAGACTTTTTCTGTGCTTTCATCGACTTGGGCGCGCGGGCTAAACCATCGGGCTTGTGCGCCGGGGACTTGGGTGTTATTTTACCGACCGGACGGTCGGTAGTTATAACCCGAACCCCGCCGGAGCGTCAACACGAACGTTGCCGTGCGCCGAGACTCCACCGAAAGGAAGCCCCATGTCAACACAGACGGAGGTGCGCGCCCCGGGCGCGGGTGCGGCTTTCCTCTGGACGGACGCCGCGCCTGAAGATGTGTTCACGCGCGAAGACCTCTCGCCCGCGCAACAGATGTTCGGCCGTATCGCCGAAGACTTCATGCGCACGGAAGTCATCCCGCGCGACGCGTTGATTCACGCGAAGGACTGGCCGCTGACGCGCGAGCTGCTGTTGAAGGCCGCCGAGCTTGACCTTCTGCGCGTGGACATCCCCGAAGCGTACGGCGGGCTCGGGCTCGACAAGGTCAGCTCGGCCTTCGTCGGCGAGAAGATCGGCGTCGTGCCCTCGTTCGCGGGCTCGCTCGGCGCGCACACAGGGATAGGGACGCTGCCGCTCGTCTACTTCGGCACCGAAGAGCAGAAGGCGCGCTACCTGCCGCGGCTCGCGAGCGGCGAATGGGTCGCGGCCTACGCTCTGACCGAACCCGGCTCCGGCTCCGACGCGCGCGCCGCGCGGACGCGTGCGACGCTCAGCGAAGACGGCACGCACTATGTCCTCAACGGGCAGAAGATGTGGATTACCAACGGCGGCTTCGCAGACCTCTTCACCATCTTCGCGCAGGTCGATGGAGACAAGTTCACGGCCTTCGTCGTCGAGCGCCGGATGGGCGTCGTCAGCGGGCGCGAAGAACCGAAGCTCGGGCTCGACGGTTCATCGACGACGGCGCTCATCCTCGAAAACGTCCGCGTGCCCGTCGAGAACGTTTTAGGTAAGGTCGGCGAGGGGCATCGCGTCGCCTTCAACATCCTCAACCTCGGCCGGCTCAAGCTCGGCACGCGCAACATCGGCGGCGCGAAGCAGGCTCTGACGCGCGCGGCGGGCTACGCCGTCGAGCGGCGGCAGTTCGGACGCGCTATCGCAGAGTTCGGGACGATCAAGCAGAAGCTCGGCGAGATGGCCGTGCGCTGTTACGTCGGCGACTCAATCGTCTACCGCACGCTCGGCGACGTTGACCGCGCGCTCGAAGCCGTGGCGGCCGAAGACTCGGAGCGCGTGCTCAAGGTCATCGAGAGCTTCGCCGTCGAGTGCTCCATCAACAAAGTCTGGACGAGCGAGGCGCTGGCCTACGTCGTGGACGAAGCGTTGCAGACCTACGGCGGCTACGGCTACTCGAAGGAGTATCCGGCCGAGCGCGCCTACCGCGACGCGCGCATCACGCGCATCTACGAGGGCACGAACGAGATCAATCGCCTCATCATCCCCACGCGGCTGCTGAAGCATGAGGCCACACGCCATCTCTTCGACGGCGACACGGCTCGCCGCGCGCTCGCCGAAGGCGACGCTCAAACAGCAACACTTTCATCCTCAACACTCGCGGCCGAGCGCGACCTGCTCGCGCGCGCAAAGCGACTGGTCGTCTTCACGCTCGGGCTGGCGAAGGAGACGTACGGCGAAAGTCTCTCCGAAGAACAGGAGGTGCTCGGCCACGTCGCCGACATCACCGCGGAAGTCTACGCGCTTGAGAGCGCGCTGCTACGCACAGAGAAACTCGTCGCCGCGCGCGGGCATTCGGCGTCGGCCGTCCAGCTCGACATCGCGCGCGTCTATGCGGCGGACGCAGCCGACCGCATGGAGCACTCCGCCAAACAGGTCGTGGCGGCACTCTCCGACGGCGACTCCGGACAACTTCTCGAAGGCGTGCGCAAGCTCACACGTCACGCGCCGCCCAACACCGTCGCCGCAAGGCGCCGGATCGCCGAGGCGGTTGTCCGCGCGGGTCGTTATCATCTCTGAGTTAAGACTTGCATGCCTTCTCGAAATCACCATCCGCCGGGGCCGAAGGGAGCGCTGCCCGGTCTTTCGTTCCTCTCGTTCGCGCGCGACCCGCTCGGGTTTCTGTCGAGTGTGACGCGCGAGCACGGCGACGTGGTCTACTTCGGCGGGATGTCGGATAACTTCTACCTGCTCAACCATCCCGACTACATCAAGGACGTGCTCGTCACGCACAACACGAGCTTCATGAAGGGGCGCGGGCTCCAACGCGCGAAGCGCCTGCTCGGCGAGGGACTTCTGACGAGCGAGCCGCCGCTCCACCGTCGCCAAAGGCGTCTGGCGCAGCCTGCTTTTCATAAGCAGCGCATCAACGCTTACGCATCGCTGATGGTCGATTACACTCTGCGTTTGGAGCGGGAGCGTTGGCAGGACGGCCTCACGCTCGACGTGGCGCGGGAGATGATGCACCTGACGCTGGCCATCGTCGGCCGCACGCTCTTCGGCACGGAGACGGAGGCCGAAGCGGAGGAGGTGCGCGAGGCTTTATCGGCGTCGATGGCCTCGTTCGGGCGCTTCATGATGCCGTTCGCGGAGTTCCTCAGCCGCCTACCGCTCCCCGCCAACAAACGTTTCGAGCAGTCGCGCGCGCGGCTCGACGCCGTCATCTACCGCATCATCGAGGAGCGACGCGCGAGCGGCGAAGACCGCGGCGACCTCCTCTCGATGTTACTCAAGGCGCAGGACGAAGAGGGCGATGGCACGGGGATGTCCGACGAGCAGTTGCGCGACGAGGCGATGACCATCTTCCTCGCGGGCCACGAGACGACAGCCAACGCGCTCGCATGGACTTGGTAC
>JBJMGQ010000027.1:0-5528 GCA_045807845.1 Pyrinomonadaceae bacterium
CATCAATCTGCTTGAAGAGGTCGGATTCTGACAACTGTCAAAGGCGACAATAAGAAACATTGAAAAATAATGAGCGCGGCCTGAAGACTATTCAGACGCGCCGGGCCATGATGAGAGACAACCGAGCGGCAGTGTGTCGAGCGGCAATTCGATGGGGAAGGCGGGGTCGTGTTAAGCCGGATGCAAATCTATGGAGCATGATAAGAATCACTTGGAACAACCGATAGGCTTCCTCGTCCCCGACTGGAAACCAGCGCAGCTTCCGGCGCGCGAAAAGATAGAGGGGCGGCTTTGTCGTCTTGAGCCGTTGGAGCCCGAGCGCCACGCCGCCGACCTGCACGCTGCAAACAGTCTGGACACGGAGGGACGGAATTGGAGTTACCTTCCGTACGGCCCGTTTGACACCATCGAAGCCTATCGTGCTTGGATGGAACAGACTTGTCGGAGCAGCGACCCTCTCTTCTACGCGGTCGTTGACCTGTCTACGAACAGTGCAGTGGGCGTGGCCAGCTACCTGCGCATCGACCCCGGCAACGGCTCGATTGAGGTCGGCCACATCAACTATTCGCCGGCGCTGCAACACACCCCCGCCGCGACCGAGGCGATGTACCTCATGATGAAGCAGGTCTTCGAGCTGGGCTACCGTCGCTATGAATGGAAGTGCAACGCGCTGAACGAGCCCTCGCGCGTCGCGGCACGGCGCCTTGGTTTTTCGTTCGAAGGCATCTTCCGGCAGGCCGCGGTCGTCAAGGGACGCAACCGCGACACCGCTTGGTACGCGATGATAGATAAAGATTGGCCCGCCCTCCGTGAAGCTTTTCTACGTTGGCTCGATCCCTCGAACTTTGACGCGGAGGGGAGGCAGAGCACGCGTCTCTCCGTCCTGACGGCGCCGGTGCTTAGACAACCAGAGCTGGAGGTTTAGCGTATGGCTCAACACATCGGGATCGTGGCGTGCAGCGCCGAGGGCGCCGCACTCTGTTACAGAACGATCTGCCTCGAAGCCTTCCCCTTGATGGGCGAACATAATCATCCGCAGGTGACGTTGAACTCTCTGCCGATGGCCGAACACATGCGGTACATCGAGCGGGACGATTGGGAAGGTGTTGGAGAATTACTTCTAACCTCGGCGGAGAAGGTCGCCGGAGCCGGGGCCGCCTTCGCCATCTGCCCCGACAACACCTGCCATCAGGCGTTCCCGTACATGCTCAAAAAGTCTCCTATCCCTTGGCTTCACATCGCCGAAGTGGTGACGGGCGAGGCACGCCGGCAGGGCTTTCGGCGGCTCGGCATACTGGGGACGAAGTATCTGATGGAGTCGTCGGTCTACCCGGACGCGGCAGCGCGGCGCGACATCAGTTGTGAGATTCCCGAGACGGCAGACCGCGAGAGAATTAACAACATCATCTTTAAGGAACTGGTCAACGGCATCTTCCCCGAAGTGTCGCGCCTCTACTTCAACGAGGTGATGGGAGAGTTAAGAGAGCGAGGCTGCGACGCCGCCGTCCTCGGCTGCACCGAGATTCCTCTGATCGTCCGCCCGGATGACACCCCGCTTCCGACGCTCGACTCAACGCGGCTGCTTGCAAGGGCTGCTCTGCACAGGGCTCTGTCTTAAGGGACTATTCGTCATCTCAAGACAAGCGCCTCAGAGACTCCTCACGAGTGTCGCGCACGACAGAGAGGTGGCGCCGTTCGGGGCCTGCGAGTCTGGGCGCGAGCGCCTGTGCCACCCGCTCGGAGATGGAGTCCTGTACGGCGAAAGGGTCTGTGGCCTGCTCGTCGAATTTGGCCGCCCACAGCGTCGTGCTGTCGCTCACCCTCGACAGTTGCACAGAGACTCTTAGCCGCTCGCCGTCTCTCTGATAGAGCCCGTCGAGCAGCGCCTCGACCCCTGCGGACTGCGACCCCGCGCCTGAGCCGACGAGGCTGAGCGCCGCCGAGGTCGGGAGCACCTTGAGTCCCCGCAACCTGCTCAACCTCGCCGTCAACGCGTCGGCCAGCCCGAGCCCCAGAGACTTATCGCCCGCCTCGCCGTCGAGCGGTTTGAAGGGGCGCACAGCCAGCGAGCCTATCGAACCGCTGTCGGCCGCGGCGGAGCAGGCCGCTGTCGCGTCCGAGCTGCGCACGCGCGGGGCGAAGATGTAACCGACGCCCGGGACGGTCACGATGAAGCGGTGCTCACCTTTGGCCTCGCCCAGCGCGCGCCGCAGCAAGAAGATGTTCTGTGCGAGGTTGCCCTCTTCGACGAAGGCGTCGGGCCAGACTTCGGAGATGATCTCGTCCTTCGTCAGCAACCGCTCGCCACCCCGCAGCAGCGCAAGCAAAGTCTCGAAGGCTTTGGGCGTGATAGACACGCCCTTGCCCGCGCGCGTCAAGAGTCGCCGCCGCACGTCCACGCGGAAGCCCTCGAACTCGTAAACGTCTTTCAGGCATTCGCTCATCATCTTTGGAAAACAGGAATCGTTACGTTCGTCTGAGGGGAGACGGTCTGCTTCGCACGGATGCCTTCACCCTTCCAAAGCCTGTGCGAAGTCGGCGAGCAGATCGCGCTCGTCTTCGACGCCGGCGGAGATGCGTACGAGGCCGTCGCCGATGCCGATGGCGCGGCGCTGCTCGGGCGTGTGCTGATGGCCCCACATCGCGGCCACGGGCACGACGAGCGTCGAGACTCCGCCGAGACTCACGGCGCAATCCGCGAGCTTCAGAGAGGTGATGAAACGTTTGACCGAGTCGAGGTCGCCCTTCAGCTCGACGCTCATCATCCCCGTGAAGCCGCTCATCTGTCGCCGCGCCAGCGCGTGCTGCGGGTGTGTTTCGAGCCCCGGATAGTTCACCCGCGCGACCTTCGGATGCTGTTCGAGGAACTGCGCGAGCGCCAGCGCGTTCTGGTTCTGGCGCTCGACCCGCAGGCCGAGCGTCTTCAGCCCGCGCTGTAGCAGCCACGCGTCGAAGGGGCTCAGCACCGAGCCGGAGACGAGCGCGAAGTCCCACACCTGCTCGACGAAGGATTCGGTGCCGACGACGACGCCCGCCATCAGGTCGTGATGGCCGCCGAGATACTTGGTCGCGCTGTGAATCACCACGTCGATGCCGAGCTTCAACGGCTGCTGGTTGAACGGGGTGGCGAACGTGTTATCGATCATCGTCGTGATGCCGCGCCCCTTTGCCAGCTCGACTATTGCCGCGAGGTCTGTGAGGTGCAGCAGAGGGTTCGAGGGCGACTCGACGTAGATCAGTTTCGTGTTCGGGCGGATGGCGTCGGCGAACTCTTCCGGCCTTGTCTCATCTACGAACGTGCGCTCGATGCCCCAGCGCGGCGCGAAGTCGCGGAAGAGCTTCGTCGCCCCTGCGTAGAGGTTGTGCTGCGTGACGACGTGGTCGCCCTTCTGCAACAGCGACATCACGGCGGAGTAGATGGCGCCCATGCCGGAGCCGGCCACCAGCGCGGCCTCGCCGCCTTCGAGCGCAGCGACGGTGGCCGCGACCTGTTGATGCGTCGGGTTGCCGTAACGCGTGTAGAACTCGCCCGGGCGTGCAGCTTCGCCCAGCACGGCCAGTTGCTCCGGCGAGTCAGCGCCGAAGGTCGAGGTCTGCCAGATAGGAGCCGTGACCGCGTGCGTCTCGTTGAGTCGCGATGCCTCATGCAGGACTCTGGTCTGCAAGCCGACATCGCCCATGTCTGAGTGATTCATGTTGCTTACGCCTTTCTCAGGAATTACATCTTGACTGGCTTTTTCTCCGACCGATAGCGGATGAAATCAACATTGTATGCATACAATTTGACAAAATCGTAAGATTGCACCTAGTATAAAAAGTGACAATCAGGCTGTCAATAAAATTTTCTCTATGACAATGTGGATTCCAGACCTGAGCCGCTCTGAAGGCCCGCGTTATGCGGCGATTGTCGAGGCCATCGCCGAGGACATCGAAGTGGGTCGCCTGAAGCCGGGCGACCAGATGCCCACACACCGCGACCTCGCCAACCACATCGGCGTCACGACCGGAACCATCACGCGTGCGTACTCCGAGGCGGCACGGCGCGGGCTCCTTGTCGGCGAGATTGGGCGCGGGACTTTCGTGAAGGGAAGCCTTTTAGACGAGGGGCTCTCCGCGTCCTCGTCCGGCGAAGACGAAGGGTTGATTGACCTGAGTCTCAACATCCCGCCGCTCCCAGCGGGCGACCCGCTCGGGCAAGCATTGACGAGAACGCTCTCTGACCTCTCCGCGCGGCGGGGCCTCTCAGCGCTGCTTGGCTATCAACCCGCGGCGGGCGCCGACCGTCACCGCGCGGCGGGAGCCGAGTGGGTGGCGCGCTCGGGGCTCGAAGCGCGACCGCAGCAGGTGCTCGTGTGCAACGGCGCGCTGCACGCCATGACGGTCGTCTTCTCGACCCTTTGCAAGCCGGGTGAGACGGTCTTCACGGAGAGCCTGACCTACCCGGGGATGAAGAACCTTGCCAACCTTCTCAACCTGCGGCTGCAAGGTCTGCCGGTGGATGAAGAGGGGCTCGTGCCTGCCGCCTTCGAAGCGGCGTGCAGGCGCGGCGCGGCGCGTGTGCTCTACACGATACCGACCGTCCAGAATCCTCTGGGGACGGTGATGCCGGAAGGGCGCCGCCGCGAGATCGCGGCCATCGCAGCCGCGCACGATGTCTCTATCGTCGAAGACGATGTGCATAGCTTCATGCTGCCGAGCCCGCCGCCGCCGCTCTCCTCGTTCGCGCCGGAGCACAGTTACTACATCCTAAGCACATCAAAGAGCATCGCGGGCGGGATGCGCGTCGGCTACCTCGTCGCTCCGGAGAGGATGGTCGAGCCGCTGGCAACCACTCTGCGGGCGACGGTCTGGATGGCCGCGCCGTTGATGGCGGAGATAGCCTCGGAGTGGATTAAGGACGGCACGGCGGACTGGCTGGTCAAGCAGAAACGGGCCGAGGCCGCGGCGCGACAGGAGTTGGCCGCACGCGCGCTCGAAGGGTTGGAGTTCGACGCGCACCCGCTCAGTTTTCATCTCTGGCTGCACCTGCCCGACCCCTGGCGCAGCAACGAATTCACGGCGCAGCTCAAGCGCCGCGGCGTACTCGTCACGCCCTCCGAGGCGTTCGTGCCCGGGCGCGGAGAGGCTCCCCACGCCGTGCGTGTCTGTCTCGGGGTGCCGCGCAGCCGGACTCAGCTTGAGAGCGCCCTCGGCGTCATCAGAGGCGTGCTGCAAGGGACGCCCGACCCGAGCCTTTCGGTTCTCTAAGAATGGCTGACGGCGCCGGCTGGTCTCCCTTAAGTTTGGGCCGCCCCTTTCAAAAAGTCTTGGCTCATGTAACCGATTTGTGCATGTTAAGCTTCGGGCATGATCTTCCCGATCACTGAGTTGCTGGATTAACAGCAAAGCGTCGAGTGGGTGGAGAAGTATTTCCACCCGCAGCGGCTGCGCTGCCCCGGCTGTGGTGCTACTACCAAGTCCGCCCGCGAGTTTCGCACCCACCGGCGCGGCTTTGTCGATTATCGGTGCCAGAAGTGTCAGCGCACCTA
>JBJMGQ010000028.1:0-20674 GCA_045807845.1 Pyrinomonadaceae bacterium
ACAATCGTCATCCTCTCTGCTGCTTAGACGTATAACGCTACCAAGCACCCGCCGCCCGACCCCGCGGAAAGTAGATGAGAACTCTCGCGTGGGCCGTCGGGTGCAGGCCGTTGTTAGGCGCGAATGCCATTAGAGCGGCGTTCGCACGAATGTCACCACGCGCGTAGCTGGCGAAATGAATTAGCTTGACCATTTAAACAATTGGCATTACGATCCCGCTGGTCTGGCCCCTAAACCTCATTCTTCGTCAGCGCTCTCGCAAAACCTCAAAGGAGAAAAAACATGCTCAGTTTACGCGCACCCTCAAGCGTGAGGCGTCTGTCATTAGTGATTCTGTTGGCCGCCGCGCTCCTGCTCGTTTGCTCGCCGCGTTTCGGGTCAACCGTTCGCGCCACCGGAGGCTACTACGACGCAATGTACGATTGCGACGGTACTTACGGCGACACGTACTACGACTGTATAAATACTATCGGCACCACCTTCGAGCAATGCAGGAATCAAGCCTCCGGCGCATACGCCAGCTGTACATACAACGCCGGATTGACGCATGAACTACCCGATTTCTGCGACTCCGCGCGGCAGGAGTATTATAGCCATTGCCTGCTGACGTACGGCCCCGAAGGATGGTCTCCAGACCCGGACGCTTACTCGACGTGCCGTGCAACGAGCGGCATAGATCAGTGTGAGTAACGCGGCCGGGACGCACCGGTAAGATACACTCCCGACTCTTCCATTTCAGGGGGGCGGCATGCTGCCGCCCCCCTGAAGCATCGGCGGCCTTCTTCCCCCCTATCAGCGCTCCGTGCGCGCTACCGGCGAACGCTCCGGGGCGAGGGTTGTACTCGCCTCAAGGTTGTTGTCAGACCGCCTGCTCTCGGATATCTCTTTTCGGTATCCGGCGAATTTATAGACGGTGTAACGGACGGGGGACAACGGCAGCCCTGCCAGGACGAGCGGCACGAGCCCCTATGCCGCAAGGGTCGTCGAGAATTCCCACCAGGTAAGGTCGCCGGGATGTAAAAGTGTGAGAGTCATGCTACGAGTCCTGAAGCGGAAAGCCACGCTATAGGAAAGCGCATAACGCCGCCAATCACCCGCCGCCCCGCACCTCTGCTACCGATGAGAGCCGTCGTGACGGCGGTCGGGTGCATTGGCTTGTTCGGGTGCGTGGCGGAGACATGGCGCACCTACCGCGACCCACGATACTCGGAGCCGCGCGCCTCCCGCGACGCCCTGCGAAGGATAACCCGAAGCGCGGGTGAAAGCTGAGCCTGATTGTGAAAGAGCCGCGCGCCGTTGACACCGGCAAGTCTCCGGCATGGGTTTAAAGACCGGAGCAGCCGAACTACTATTGTGCTGAATGATTCGGTCTAACTACGTAATAGCGCATGAACAGCCGAAACATTCGGTCTAACTCCGTCAGCGGGTGGCAACAACCGAATCCTTCGGCCGGACTCTCTTCTGGGGCAGCCAAAGCCGAGTGTGGTGTCACCCGCATCCGTATCTTGCCCATCCCCGGCCGCGGCGGCAAGAAAAACTTCGCGGAGCCAGACCTTGGAAGCGTTTCGGACAGCGGTTCGCCTCGGGCGTGAATCGTGCAGCCTGCGCCAACATGGTCTCTCGAATCCTTTCAAGGTTGCTGACACTGTGGCCGTGGGGCGGGCGCGTGCTGTGAACACATGCCAGCCCCGTTGGCTCTCGCCCTACTGCATCCCGAGCGATGCGCGCACGTCTCTGTCCACCTCATCGGGGACAAGGTCGCAGCTCAACGTCTGAAGGATTTCGAGCGGGGTGATGCCGAGCGTTATGCTGCTCTTCTGTTGCGGCGAGTCCGAAGTGTTGCCCTTCACCGGGTGGCAATAATCGGGCGGCGCAATATAACAACGGCATGCACCCGAGCGCCGACACGAAAGGCCCCTCAAGCCCCCGCCGCCGAAGCCCGGCGCCCGCCTGACGAGAGCTTTACCGCCGAGACGATCTCGACAGATACCCGGATTCAACACAGGGCGATTCTGCGCGAAACTCCCCTTGTCGCTGCCGCCTTGCGCCTTACGCATTTCTGCAATAGCATCCCGCATCCGGAGGAGATGACATCCATGGCCCTCTTCGTTTTGAGTTTTCGTCGCAGCCTCTTTGTAGCCGGCTTCTGTCTGGCGTGGTCGCTCCCGTGCTCGGCCCAGAAGCCCGCGCCGGCCCCGACGCCCGCCGCAAGATTGTGCGAAGCGCCGTCACCCGCCGGCCGTCCCCGTAAGGGCGTCGGGAGCGGCGCGGGCGTCGGGGCCGACTCGGGCGACGAGGTGAAAGTGGTTTTTACGCAGTCGGAGGTGACGAAGAAGGCCGAAGTCTTGTTCAGGCCGGCGCCGGATTACGGCGCGCTGAAGGCGGACGCCGCGGAGGGCGTGGTGAAGTTGCGCGTCGTCCTCTGCCCCAGAGGCTACGTGAGCAACATAGAGGTGCTTTCGAAGGCGGCGGACGAGTTGACGGAAAAAGCGGTCGAGGCCGCGCGCGAGATTCGCTTCGTCCCGGCGGAGAGGGACGGGAAGCGCGTGGCGCAGTACGCGACCGTGGAGTACTCACATCACGTTTATTGACGGGCCGGGGGCCGGAAGGGGTTGAAGCGTTACATCGGCGTTGAGTCGAAAAAGCTATGAAGATCCCGATCACAGCGGAACTCACCGTGGCAATAGGTCTGGCGGGCGTGTTGTTCTCGCGTCGGCGGGGCCGACGCGAGAGCGGCTGCCGGAGATTCCGGCGCTTCTACAGGGATGCGGCCTTGATTCTGCTCAACACCGTCATCCTCCTGCTGGCAGTCAACGCGCTCCTTTTCATAATCGTCGCAATCAAAGATGCACTGAGCGTGGAGCCCGTCCATTGGCATAAGCCTGTCGCCGCCGACCGCTGGGCGGCGCTGGAACAGGCTTATCCCGGCTTGAGCCGGGATGAGATTCAAGTCTTACTTGACGAGACGTACTCGCCCGCCCGGTCTCTCGTCTACGAGCCGTTTACGGAATTCAAAGAACGCCCGTACGCGGGCAAGTATGTCAATGTGGACGTGAACGGCTTCAGGGTCACGAAAGGCCAAGGGCCCTGGCCGCCCGACGGAGGGAGGTACTTCAACGTCTTCCTCTTCGGCGGCTCCACCGCCTTCGGTTTTGGGGTAGCTGACGGCCAGACCGTCGCGTCACACCTCCAGGCATTGCTGTCAGGGGCCGGCCTGCTGAAAGAGGTGCGCGTCTACAACTTCGGGCGGGGCTCCTATTATTCCACTCAGGAGCGGATACTGTTCGAGAAGCTGGTCGGGGCCGGCCTGCGCCCCGACCTTGCCGTTTTCATCGACGGCCTGAACGACTCTCACCACTATGATGATAGACCTTCCTCCGCCGCGAGGATCGAGAGCGCTCTGGAAGGTAGGCCGGCCGCCGGCACGGATGTCTTGGCGAGAGTGCCGATGGTGAGGGCCGCGTCGGCGGCCGGCAAGTGGCTCGGCCTCGGGCGGAATAACGGCCCGGCCCCCGAGTGGGCGGAGACCGCACGGGACAGAGAGGCGTGCGGCGACGAGGCGGTTCTCTTGGGCGTCATTAACCGTTATGTCGAGAACAAGAAGATGGTCGAGACCATCGCGACCGCCTACGGGGTCAAAACCCTATTCGTCTGGCAGCCCGTTGCGGTTTACAAATACGACCAGAGCCACAATCCGTTCGCCGGCGAAGAACATCCCAGGAGGTCGTGCGTCGAGGGGGCTTACTCGCTGCTGTCGAAGACCGTGGAGCAACATCCGTTGGGGGACGATTTTCTCTGGGCCGCTGATATTCAGGAGGGCTTGGCCGAGCCGCTCTACGTTGACTCACTACACTACTCGGGGAGAATGTCCGAGTTGTTTGCCCGGAGTATCGCAAACGCCATGAGCGAGAGGGGACTCTGGCCCGCTCACGGTCGTTGACCGGCATGGAGCGGTTAGAAGCGGGAGCATTGGCCGGGCATAAGCACCGACATTTTCGCGCGGGCAACCCGGCAAGAAGAAATTTGTTGACAGCCCCGTTGTGTTGGGAGTAGATTCCCCGCGTTCATTTCCCCCGATACACGATCAACGTGAGCTATTGATATTCCTTCCCTGTCGCTAGTCTCACGCGCATACTGCACAGCCTTGCTTTTAACCTTGATCTACGTCTAAGCCGTCTTCGAGTCGCCTCAGTGCGGCCGGAGGCACCTCGCTTCTTCTTCGCGCGCTAAAAGAAAGACCATGCTGATACCTGAAGGTAACCCAGGGGCTTCTTAACGACACGACCTTCGCCGGCCCGTGCGTCTTCCACATCCCCGCGCACGCGAGCCGATGCCCGGCGGTCAAGTCCTTCGACGGGCCGCACTACGCCGGCTTCGAGTAAGCCACCGAGATATTTTCGCGCGCCAGCCGGCGGCCCGCCGGCCGTGGCGACACGTCTCCGAGACGTGCCCCCTAAGATCAAGGTGAGAAGGATCGGGCGAGGAAAAGGCCACGGGCGATCCGGCCGCAGACTCATTCAAAAGAGGAGACGCGTATGAAGACGACGAGACGAAGAACAAACAATGCGGCGAGCCTTACGGCGGCGACCTTCCTGCTGCTGGTCTTCTGCCTTTGGCGGCCCGCGGAGGTGAGGGCGCAGTGGACGACGAGCGGCAACAACATCAACAACACGAACACCGGCAACGTCGGCGTCGGCACGTCCAACCCCGCCAACGGCAAGGTCGAAATCGTCTCGGACGACGGGGCCGCGGCCGGCGAGCACAGCCTGCTCTACGGAAGCCGCAGCGGCACGTCGAGCGGCGGCATCAAGTTCGGCTACCGCGCCGACGGGACGAACGTCACCGGCGGGTTCGTCAGGAGTTTGAATAACCAGCCCTTCTTTATCGGCACCACGGGGGTGCCGCTGGCGCTCACCATCGACAACTCCGGCAACGTCGGGATAGGCACCACGAGTCCGACCCGACTCTTTGAGCTTTCCGCGTCGAGCACGAACACTTCTACCTTCATGGCGTCCACCGCCGCCCTGAGCGTCTTCAACACCAACACGACGGCCGGCAACACCGCCGATCTCACCTACCGAACCTTCGATTCGGGAGGCACCGCCGTCACCCCTGCGAAGGTCGTAGCGGTATTCACTAATCACACCGCAGGCGCAGTCTCCGGAGACCTGGCGTTCGTGACGATGACCGGGAGCGCAGGGGTAGAGAGGATGCGGATCACCGGCACCGGCAATGTCGGCATCGGCACGGCGAGCCCGGCACAGGCGTTGACGGTCGTCGGGTACAACAACAACTCCTACGGCTACGCCATGCAGATCGTCGGCACCGCGCCCGCGGGTTCCGTGCAGAACCAACTCAACATTACGTCCACGGCCAACGCATGGGGGCTCATGATCGGCGCGAACAACTCGGGCGTCAGCCCGTCCTACTACCACTGCGCGAACTGCGCCCACGTCGTCAACTACAATAACGCCCCGCTGATCTTCGGCACGAATAACGCGGAGCAAATGAGGATAGACGCGTCCGGCAACGTCGGCATCGGGACGGCGACGCCGAACTCGGCTTATAAGCTCGACGTGTCTGGGAGCGTCAACTCCACCGGCCTCTGCATCGGCGGCGTGTGCAAGACCGACTGGTCGCAGGTCGGCGGCGCGAGCCAGTGGACGACGAGCGGGACGAACGTCTACTACAACACGGGCAGCGTCGGCATCGGCACGGCCGCGCCCGCATCATGGCGCAAGCTCCACGTCCTCGGCGGGAACGTGGAGGGCCAGTGGTCTACGGCCGCCGGGCAGGGCTACGGCTTCTTCATCGCGCGCGACAACAACCACTTCGTCGAGAACGCCTACTACGACGGGACGGCTTGGCGGGCCATCCAGTCCGGCAAATCCTCGATCATCCAGACCTACACCTTCGGCGGCTACGCGCTCTACGTGCAGGCCGACGACACCGTGCGGGCGGCCGACGCGGCGCGCACCTTCAGCCCGGTCTTCGCCGTCAAGATGGACGGCAGCTTAGGGATCGGGACGATGACACCGCTGCAAAAAATTCAGGTGGGGAGCAACACCGCCGCGGCCACCACAACTCCCGACGCCATCTCTTTAGGCGCGACCTACAGCAGCGTCGCGGGCGCCAACCCGAAGCTGCGCCTGTGGGACAACAACGCCGGGGCCGTCTACGGGCTCGGCGTCTCAAACGGCCAGCTCGACTTCATGCTGCCGACCGGCGCGCGCTACGTGTGGAATATCAACGGCGTGGAGAAGATGCGGCTCGACGCTTCCGGCAATGTCGGCATCGGGACGGCGACGCCGGGCTCGAACTACAAGCTGGACGTGAACGGTCAGGCGCACGTCTCGGGTGACATGACCGTTGACGGCAACATCGCGGCGAAGTACCAGGACGTGGCCGAGTGGGTGCCCTCTTCGCAGAAGCTCGCGCCGGGCACTGTCGTCGTCCTCGACGAGAGCAAGATCAACCACGTCGTTGCCTCTTCAACGGCCTACGACATGAAGGTGGCGGGCGTCGTCTCGGCCGAGCCGGGCGTGATTCTCGGCGTGGCCGGCGAAGACAAGTTGAAGGTGGCGACGACGGGGCGCGTCAAGGTCAAAGTCGATGCGACGCGCGGCGCAATCAAGGTCGGCGACCTGCTGGTGACGAGCGATGTCGAGGGCGTGGCGATGCGCTCGGAGCCCGTCGTCGTGAGCGGGCGAAAGAGGCACGCGCCGGGCACCATCATCGGCAAGGCTTTGGAGCCTTTGGAGAATGGGGCGGGCGAGATCCTCGTCCTGCTCAGCCTCCAATAAGTCTTGCGGCGTAGTGATTATGAGAGACGCTCGCCGCTGCCGGAATGTAGCAGTGGCTTGGGAAGGGGCGCGATGCACATCTACAGCGAGGGACGCCACACCATGGCACGGAAAACACAGGATCAGGACAGACTCACACGCCGGAAAGCCATTCGCGCCGGACGAATGCCCCGACCAGTGTGGTTCGCCGCTCATGTGGCCTGCGTCATCTGCGTTTGGCTCGCGCTTTCTTCCTTGGCCCTCGGCCAGAACATACAGTTCACGCAGGGGGCGCAGAGCACCGCGGCTGAGAACACGCTCCAGATACCGCTCACGGCCTACCCGGGGCGCGGCAGCAGCGGCCTGCCCGTCACGCTCTACTACTCTTCGAGCGTCTGGCGGCTCGGGCACCTCGCCACCGTCAACGACAGCTCCTTCTACACCTCCATCACGGAGGCCATCTACGCCGAGCACTCGACGGCCGGCTGGAAGAGCACCCTCGACCTGCCGGAGGTGGAGTGGCCGAAGGATGACGACCAGTACTACTACACCGGCAAGCAGTTCTGTTTCACCTGCGGCTCCAACTTCCGGCACTTCCGCGTGGCGCGCGTCTACATCCGCATGGCCGACGGGACGAGCCACGAGCTGCGCCAGAGCGATCTGCCTTACGAGGGGGCGCTCCGGGTCGTGGGCACGTTCTACGCGGTGGACGGCTCGCGCCTGCGCTACGACAGCACCTCACAAACGACCGGCACGCTCTACATGCCCGACGGCTCGCACTACGTCCTGAATGGGTCGGGCGGCCAGTTCATCGACCGTGACGGCAACCTTGCCAGCTACTCCGCCGCCACGGGTAAGTGGACTGACACGCTCGGCCGGCAGGTCGGTCTACCTTTCCCCAGAAACCCGCTGCCGCAGACCTACGAGTACGCGCCGCCCGGCTTCCAGAGCGACCACCCGTTCAAGTTCGTCTTCAAGCACCTCTCCGACCCCGGGGTGCTCACAATCGAACCGGGCGCGACGCAACCCCCGGCGCGCAAGCCCATCGCCAACAACTACCTGCCCAACCCGAACGCGGCGCCCACGAGCAGTGCCGGCAACAACTACCCGCAATGGGTGCAGTCCTCGTGGGGCGCGAACGAGCGGCCCAGCCTCTTCATCTCCGACATGGCGGACGAGGAGGCGGCGTGGTGGACTTTCGTCGTCGGGCGCGGGCAGGTCGGTGGGGCGCTCTTCGATCCCGTGGTGCTGACCGAGATCGTGCTGCCGAACGGACTGACCTACGAGTTCACGTACAACATCAACGGCGAGATCAACAAGATCGTCTACCCCTCGGGCGGCTACCAGCGCTTCGACTACGCGGAGATGGCGCCGACGGGCGAGCTCAGGCCGCCCTACGCGCAGGCCAACCGCACGCTCAAGCTCCGCGAGTTCAGCGCGAAGGGCGACGGCACGGACGCCAACACCTGGCACTATGAGGTCACGCCGTCGACCGTCGCGACCTACGCGCCCGACGGCTCTTACAGCCTCAGTCGCAAATTCGACTTCCCCGCCCCCGCGCAGTCCGGGACGCGCAGCATCCCACACTTCTGGGCCTTCGGCTTCGTGGACGCGCGTCAGGGGCTCGTCTACGAGGAGAGCGCCTACGACAAGCCGCCCTCGGAGGGCGGGGTGGTGCTCAGGCGCTCGCTGATCGACTACGCGTGGACGACCAACCTCGTCCCGCCGCGCCTCGGCATTCAGGGCGAGGAGACCGAGCCGGCCTACCGCAACGCGCGCCCGACGCGGCAGGTGAGCCTCATCCTCGACACGGGGCTCGCCAACGCTCTCGTCAAGAAGGCCACCTTCCAGTATCAGGCGGCCGACCCCGCCGACGCTTGGAACATCGAGATGACGGTGGGGCTCGACCGGACGGGCGTGACCGAGTCGCATTTCGTCGAGGTCAGCCAGTCGCTCGCGGCCACCGGCACGGTCGCCGCCATCGCCGACGGCTTTGCCTTCCCGAAGGCGAGCAGTATGGAGACCGTCTATCTGAACGACCCGGACTACCGCTTCCGGCACATCCTCGGGCTGGAGACCTCGGTCACGATGCGGGACGGCGCGGACAACCCCGTGAGCAAGCGGGAGATGTTCTACGACGGGCGTGACCTGTTGCTCTACAGCGACCTCGCGGGCGACCCCGGCTACTCAGACCCGGGCAGCGCCCCCGGCTTCGCCGCGCCGCGCGGCCACCCGACGACCGTCCGCCGCTACATCAACCCTGCGGTCTCCGTCGCGCCCGACGTGGAGTGCCCGGCGGGAGTCTGCCTTGAGACCCGCGCGCAGTTCGACCAGTGCGGCAACCCCGTCTACGACTGGAACGAGGCGGCAACGTCGCCGCTGACGGCCGCGAACGCCAACGTGACGAAGGTCTACTCGGCCGACCACAAGCACGCCCTCCCCACGCAGATCACGACGCTCGCCCCCGACCCCTCGGGCGACCACGGCGCGACCGACCCCTTCACCACGACCAACACGTACGACCCCGTGACCGGGCGCTTGGTCTCCAGCTCCGATGCCAACGGCCGCGTGACCAACTTCAGCTACAACATCGACTCGACGCACCCCGACCCGCTGAACCGGCTGCGCAGGGTTGACCGGCCCAACGGCAGCTACACGCTCTACGACTACCACGACGCCGAGAAGTACGTCCGCACCGAGACGCGGCTCGACTCCACGCGCAGCACCAACACCTACCTGTTCATCGACGGGCTGGGGCGCTCCTCGCATAGCCTCTCCGCGGAAGGCGGGTCGAACTACATCGCGGCCGACACGCTCTACGACACGATGGGGCGGCCGTTCAAGACCTCTAACCCGTACCGGACGCAGAGCTTCAACGGCACGGTCGCCGGCACGCTCTGGACGACGACCGAGTACGACATGCTCGGGCGCACGTCCAAGCTCACCCTCCCCGACAACACCATCATCACGACCGCCTACGACCGCGGCGTCTACACGACGGTCACGAATCAGTCGGGGAAGAAGATACGGCGGAAGCTCGACGCGCTCGGGCGAGTCGTCCGCGTGGACGAGCCGGGCTCGGACGGCACTCTCGGCGACTTCGACGCGCCCGCGCAGCCGAGCTTCGTCGAGTACGACGCGCTCGGCAACGTCGTCGCCGTCCATCAGGGACTCGCGCAGGCCAACACGAACCCGGAGGCGGCCTCAAGCTACGCGCAGCACCGCTACTTCCGCTACGACGCGCTCTCGCGGCTGACCTACGAGAAGCAGGCCGAGCAGGCGGCGACGATTCTCGATCCCGCGACGGGGCAGCCCACTTGGTCGCGCAGGCTGACCTACGACGAGACGCTCGGCGGCGTCAGCTACAAGGGCTACCTGACCACGTCCGAGGACGCGCGCCACGTCGTCACGCAGTACCGCTACGACCGCATCGGCCGCAGCTATCAGGTCACGTACTCGGACGGCACGCCCACCGTCACCAACCGCTATGATCAGCCGCGCACGGACGCGCCGCCCGCGGGCGAGGCGGCCGTCACCTTCTACAACAAGGGGCGGTTGACCGAGGTGACGACGGCCCCGGTGGGCAGCATCCCGCAGACGCAGCAGCTCTACGACTACGACCAGATGGGGCAGGCACGGCGGCAGCAGCAGGTGGTCGGCGCGAACACTTACGACCTGCGCTACGACTACAGCATCGGGGGCGCACTCCTCTCGGAGCGCTATCCCTCCGGGCGCACCGTCTCCTTGAGCTACGACGACGCGGGGCGGCTCCTCGGCGCCGGCGCGGGCGGGACTTCCTACGCCTCTGGGATGACCTACAAGCCGCACGGCGGGCTGGAGTCGATGGCGCTGGGCAACGGGGCCGTTTTCTCGCTCTCCTACAGTGACGCGCGGCTCCAGCTCTCCGGCATCTCGCTCACGCAGGGCGCGACGACCATCCAGCGCTACGAGTACAAGTACGGGCGCGTGGACATGGCGACGGGCAGCGTGGACGAGACGAAGGACGACGGCCTGATCGCCCGCGTCGAGGGATACATCGGCGCCGAGCGGCAGTGGCAGCAGCGCTTCGACTACGACTCCATCGGGCGGCTCAAGGCCGGGGCGGAGTATTACGGCGCCGCGCTCCAGAACCGCTCCTACCTGCTCAACTACGACTACGACGCCTTCGGCAACCGCTACCAGCAGGCCACGCGCAATCAGGGCAACAACGTGGCGCAGACGTGGGTCGAGCTGGGCGACTTCAACCCGGCGACCAACCGCTTCACCTCTGGGGTGACCTACGACGACGCGGGAAACGTGACGCAGGACGCGCGCTTCCGGCTGCTCAAGTTCCAGTACGACGCCAACGACCGCCTCAAGCGCTCCTCGACGCTCGCCGACGCCAACGCCGTCGATAGCGTCTACGACGGGGCGGGGCAACGGCTCGCGTCGGTGGCGGACAACGCCGTCACGCGCGTCTTCGTCTACGACGCCTTCGGCGCGCTGGTGGCCGAGTACGGACAGACCTCCGCGCCGCCGGGCGGGACGCACTACGTGATGACCGACCAGCAGGGCACGCCGCGCGTCGTCATGCGCGCGGCGCCGGTCAACGGCGAGCTGGTCGAGGCGCGGCGCGACTACCTGCCGTTTGGCGAGGACGCCCCGAGCAGCCTCGGGCCGCGTAGCCCTGCGCAGGGCTACGCGGCCGACGACCGGCTGCGACAGAAGTACGCCGGGATGGAGCAGGACGACGCGACGGGGATGAACCACACGCTCTGGCGCGAGTACGACAACCGCTCGGGGCGCTGGACGGCGCCCGACCCCTACGGCGGGAGCCTCGTCGTCAGCAACCCGCAGTCGTTCAACCGGTATAATTACGTCAACAACGACCCCGTCAACCAGACCGACGCGGCGGGGCTGATGCCCGGCGCCGACGAGGGCTGGAGCACCGCGGGGAACGGCTTCTGGGGCAGCGGTGTCGACTTCAGCCGGCCGATGTACGGCCAGAGCATCGTCGCCGACGCGATGGCACGCCACGACGCGTGGGTCGCCAAGGACATGGAGGAGGGCGGCGAATACGGGCAGAACGACGACGAAGAGGAGGGGGGGCAAGACGAGGGGCCTGATCCGGAGTTAGAGGGTCAGGGGGCCGACGGCGCGGGGACAGATCAGCAGGCCCCTCAGCAGACCGCGGAGACGAAGGCTGACCGCCCCCTCATCACCGATATGGTAGAGCCGAACGAGGGCGTCGGCACAATGTCTAATGGGCAGTACCGCTTCAAGATCGGCACCGACGGCAAGGGCCACGACGGCGAACATGTCCTCGGCGCGAGGGAAGGCTCGACCGTCAAGACCATTAAAGGGCTGACGGGTACCGTCCTGACGTGGTACGTACAGGAGACTGGGAAGACCACGAACTACAGCGTCTACATCCTGTTGCCCGACAAAAAGACCGTCATGGTGCTCAAGGATATCGAGAACCTGAGTTCTAAAGTCCGTTCGGCGCCCCAATCGACGGGCGCGCGGGCGGCCTCCATGGACTTCGTCGACAACAAGGGCAGACCGAAGAGCAATGTCACTCTGAAGGCCGGCGACAAGATCGGGACGACGGCGAAGTGGAGCGGCCCAAAGAATGCCGCGCAGGTGGGCATGCACTTCACTTTCGTGAAGTACCAGAACATCGAGCAGTACCGGACAGACATCAGTCACGGCATCACGAGCCAGGAGAGCTTCTTTATCGTGCCGTGCGGCGCGAGTAGTCCGGTCAGGTGTAAATAAGAGGGCCGCCCCCGGGGCGGCGTGGAAACCTATGCGTGTAGCAATCTGTTTGCTCGTCCTGTCGCTGGTGCTCTGCGCGCCGCAAGCGGCACAGACCAACAACGCCCAGCCCCAACTGCTGAGAGCCTTCGACGCCAGCGGCGGCGATGTGCTCAACGGGATTTACAAGCTGGGACTCGAACTCGGGGCGACCTTCCACCCGGAGGGCGACGCCTTCGCCATCCGTGTCTGCTCGGCCGACCCTTTGCCGGTCGCTCTCGCCACGGCCATGGGCGACCCGTTCCAGACGACGCTCAAGCTGTCGAAGGGCGGCATCCCGATGGCGAGCATGTACTACCTGCGCCAGTCGGAGAACTGCCCGCTCGTGCGCGACAACTACGCGCGCACGGAGTACTGGTACGTCCCCGAGGCGGCCGGGCTCCCCGAGTTCGCGGAGGCGCGGCGGGCCTCCACGCTCAGCGGCTACCAGCTCACGCGCGCCGGCTATCTCCTACCGGAGGAGATTCCGGAGGTCAGCGAGAAGGGGCTCGAAAAGCTGACCCCGCAGTCCTACGCGGCGGTGCTTGAGAAGGCCGCGGGGCTGCTGCGCGACCACAAGAGCGCCGTCGTCGTCCTGCAAGTCCCTTACTTCGGGAAGACTCCGACGCCCGAGCTGAACCGGAGGGTGGCCGAGACGCGCGCCTACCTGAGCGGCCGTCGGGTCGCCGCCCACAGGATTTACGTCAAACGGTTGTATGCCGCGGATCGGGTCTTGGAGCCGGCGGACGTACCCCTCTACCCCGACATCACGGTCGTGGCTGAAAACTGAAGGAGACGCGAGCGGGCAGGCTCGCGGGACGCGCGGCGGCCGGCCCCGAGGCTTCGAAGCAAGGGGCCGGGCCGGCGGGCTGGGAATGAGCGTGCGCTCTGCGAGGGAGGGACGCTATGAGCCTGTGTATCAGCCCGGCGGGCGGCTCCGCCGCAGAGCGAAGTCAGCACTCGCCGCGGAGCGAAGCGCGCACGCGGCCCGCCGCGCGCCTCGCGCTGCTCGCGTGCGCCCTGCTCCTCGCCTCTTTCGGCGCGCGCGGGCAGAACGTGCAGTTTACGCAAGGGGCGGTGGGGTCGGGGCTGGACAGCTCGCTGCAAATACCCATCGCCGCGTACCCCGGCCGCGGTGCGGCGAACCTCCCCGTCACGCTCTACTACTCCTCGCGCGTCTGGCGCGTCGGCTACATCAAGACCGTCCACGACGGCGCGCTGCCGCAGTCCGTGGCCGAGGCCATCTACGCCGAGCACTCGGCGGCGGGCTGGACGATGAGCCTCGACATCCCGAGCGTCGAGTGGCCGAGGGTCAACGACCTCTACTGGTACGACGGCAAGGCGTACCACAACTCCGTCCCGTCCTTCACCTACCGGGTCGCGAACGTCTTCATTCACATGCCGGACGGCTCAAGTCACGAGCTGCGCAAAGCCGATGAGGTCTACGCCGACAACGGCACGGTGGACAAGTCCGGCACCTTCTACGCCGTGGACGGCTCGCGCCTGCGTTACGACAGCACGGGCGCGGCGACGGGCACGCTCTACATGCCCGACGGCTCGCACTACGTGCTGAACGCCGCGACCGCGCAGTTCATCGACCGCAACGGCAACACGCTCAACTTCGACGCCTCGACGCGGCAGTGGACGGACACGCTCGGGCGCGGCGTCGGCGCGCCGTGGCCCGCGACCCCGCAGGCCGGGCAGGACTACTCCTACACGCCGCCGGGCTACTCCTCGCCCTTTGTCTTCAAGTGGCGGTCGCTGTCGAGCGCGCTCACGCCCGACGCGCAGGGGCAGACGCCCGCGCTCAAGGCGCTGTCGAGCCACTACCTGCCGAACCCGAACGCAGACCCCACGAACAACGGCAGCGGCAACTTCCCGCAGCCCTCCAACCTGCCGAGTCTCTTCTTCTCCGACTTCGGCGACGACACGGCCGACAACCCGGCGCTCACCTATACCTACGTCGTCGGGCGCGGGCAGGCCGCGGGGCAGCTCTTCAACCCGGCGGTGCTGGCCGAGATCGTGCTGCCGAACGGGCTGAGCTACAAGTTCAGCTACAACGTCTACGGCGAGATGGACAAGGTCATCTACCCGACGGGCGGCCACCAGCGCAGCCAGTTCGGCACGGTCGCCTCAATCGGCGAGTCGAAGCCCCCCTACACGGAGGGGAGCCGGGGCGTGCAGTTCCGTTGGGTGAGCCCGAACGGCACGGGCGGCGCGGACGAGGCGCAGTGGACGTACGAGGGCGGGGGCAGCTTCATCCGGGTCATCGCACCCGACAACACGCGCACCGAGTCTTACCGCCACAACCCCGTCGGCACGACGGGCAAGACCTTCGGCTACACGGATGCGCGCGCCGGTCTGGCCTACGACGAGCGCGTGTTCGACGCAAACGGCGTCATGCTGCACCGCACGCTGACCGAGTGGGCGCAGACCTCACGCAGCTACACGGGGCCGCCTACGCCGTGCTGCAACATCCCGCGGGCGAACTACACGGCGTACCGCAACCCGCGGCCGGTCAAGACCGTGAGCCTGACGCTGGACACGGGCGGCGTCGCGCTCGCGAAGACGGCCACGTACGGCTACGACACGACCTTCGAGATGACGACGGGCTTCGACCGCACAGTCGTGGCCGAGACCCACTTCGCCGCGGTGGATCAGAACACCGCGCAGACCGGCGCCGTCTCGCTCATTCCCGCCGGGCCGACCGCGGGCAGCTCCGTGACGGTCTACGAGGACGACCCCGCCTACCGCAACCGCTACATCCTCGGCCTCGTCTCCTCCGTCACGCTCAACGACGCCTCCGGCCAGCCCGTCACGAAGACGGAGACCTTCTACGACGAGCCCTCCTACTCGCTCGTCAACTACCCCGACCTCGCGGGCGACGCGAGCTACATCGACCCCGGCTCGACGGCCGTGCGCGGCAACCCGACGACCGTCCGGCGCTACGCCGACGTGAGCGCCGGCACGTACCTCGACACGAACGCGCAGTACGACCAGTGCGGCAACTCGGTCAACTTCTGGGACGTGCGCTCGATAAAGTCTGAGCGGGAGTTCTCGTCCGCCTACAAGCACGCCTTCGTCACGAAGACGACCATGGCCGCGCCCGACCCTTCGGGGCAGCACGGCTCGACGACGGGCTTCGTCACCACCGACACGTACGACCTCACGACCGGGCTCTTATTGACCGAGACGGATCCGAACCGGCAGACGACCTCCTACAGCTACGCCGACCAGGGCGTGCCCGACCCTCTGAATCGCCTGCGCCTCGTCACGCGCGCGGACGGCGGGTGGACTAAGACCTCCTACAACGACGTGGTCGGCAACAGCTACATCCACGTCGAGACGAAGTTCGACGCGGCGACGGTCACGCACAGCTACCAGTTCTACGACAAGATGGGGCGCGCGAGCCGCTCCTTCGAGCAGGAGTCGGGGCTGACCTTCGTGGTCGCGGAGACGCGCTACGACAACATGGGCCGCGTGAGCCAGACCTCGAACCCCGTCCGCACGACGGTCAGCGGCGCGGGCAGCCCCGCGCAGGCCCCTTACTGGGTGACGGCCGACCAGCCTTCCTACTGGACTGTGAAAGCGTACGACGCGCTGGGGCGCACGAAGCTGGTGACGCTCCCCGACCTGAATACGGTGACCACCGAATTCACGGGCGTCTACACGACGGTGACAGATCAGGCGGGCCGGAAGCGGCGGCAGAAGGCAGACGCGCTCGGCCGCGTCGTGCGCGTGGACGAGCCGGACGCAAACGGCAACCTCGACGGCGGCGACCGCGATCATCCCTCCCAGCCGAGCTTCTACGAGTACAACACACAGGGTGACCTCATCGCCGTCCACCAAGGGCTGACGCAGGCGGGGGCGAACCCGGAGGCGGCCTCAAGCTACGCGCAGCACCGCTACTTCCGCTACGACGCGCTCTCGCGGCTGACCTACGAGAAGCAGGCCGAGCAGGCGGCGACGATTCTCGACCCCGCGACGGGGCAGCCCACTTGGTCGCGCCGGCTGACCTACGACGAGACGTTGGGAGGGGTGAGCTACCGAGGGCAGCTCACGACGGCGGAGGACGCGCGCCACGTCGTCACCAACTTCTCCTACGACCAGCTCAATCGCCCCTACCAGGCGACCTACTCCGACGGCACGCCGACGCTGAAGAGCTATTACGATCAGGAGCGCACCGGCTATTTCAACGTCGGGAAGCTGACCGAGTTGACGACAACCGCGACCGCCGTCGCGCCGACGACCTCGCAGGTCTACGACTACGACCGGATGGGTCACGTCGTGAGGCAGCAGCAGGTCGTGGAGGCGAACAGCTACACCCTCTCGTACGCGTACAACCTCGGGGGCATGCTCATCTCACAGACCTACCCTTCGGGCCGGGTCATCAACTACGGCTTCGACCCGGCGGCGCGGCTGCTGAACGTGTCGAGCGGCGCGAGCACGTACGCGGCGCAGATGACCTACAAGCCCTTCGGCGAGTTGCAGTCGATGGCGCTCGGCAACGGCACGACCTACTCGATGGCCTATGACGACGCGCGGCTTCAACTGTCGAGCATCACGCTCGCGCAGGGCTCGACGACCGTCCAGCGCTACGACTACAAGTACGGGCAGGTCAACGCGGAGACCGGCTTCGTTGACGAGACGAAGAATGACGGACAGATAGCCCGCATCGAAGGCACGATCGGCGCGCAGCGGCAGTGGCAGCAGCGGTTCAGCTACGACTCGCTCGGCCGCCTCTCCGCGGCGGGCGAGTACCGGGGCGACACGCTCCAGCAGACCTACAGCCTCAATTACGACTACGACGTGTACGGCAACCGCTACCAGAAGCAGTCGCGCAACCCGAACAACCCCGTCGCGCAGTCGTGGGTGGAGGACGGCTCCTTCGACGGCGCGACCAACCGGTTCACGTCGGGACTGACCTACGATGACGCCGGGAACGTCGCGGCCGACGCGCGTTTCCGCCAACGGGCGTTCCGGTACGACGCCCACAACCGCCAGCAGCAGTCGTCCAACCTTGACGGCACGGGCGCGGTCGTCAGCGTCTATGACGGGGCGGGGCAGAGGGTCGCGACGAAGGTCGGCGACACCCTCACGAACGTCATGGTCTACGACGCGAGCGGCGACCTGGTGGCCGAGTACGGCGGGGCCGTCCTCAACAACGGGACGCGCTACGTGATCGGAGACCAGCAGGGCTCGACGCGCGTGGTGATGAGCGGGGGCTCGGTTGTGTCGAGGCACGACTACCTGCCCTTCGGCGAGGACGTGCCGGCCGGCACGGGCCTGCGCGCCGGCTCGCAGGGCTACTCTCAGGCGGACGGCCTGCGGAAGCAGTACGCCGGGATGGAGCAGAACGAAGCGACGGGCATGAGCCACACGCTGTGGCGCGAGTTCGACGACATGTCGGCGCGCTGGACGGCGCCCGACCCCTACGGCGGCAGCATGTCGCTGAGCAGCCCGCAGTCGTTCAACCGCTACAGCTACGTCAACAACGACCCCGTCAACCAGACCGACCCGGCGGGGCTGATGGCGGCGTCCGAAGGGTGGGGCAGCGTCTCCTCGAACTTCTGGGGCGGCGACCCCGGATTCTTCGACCCGCACTTCGGCGGGCCGGGCATCATCGCCGAGGCCATGGCGAAGTTCGACAGCGACCTCGCCGACACGATGTTCGCCGCGCGCATCAACGACCTCATCAAGAAAGGTCTCGTCACGGAAGCGCAGGCGAGGGAGATGATCAAGGATAACGAGAACCTCTCCCTCTCGACCGAGAGCGCCGCGCAGCCCGAGCGGCAGGCCGCGCGGCAGCAGAAGTCGGGCGCCGCGCAGGCGTCCGCGGACGGCAAGACGCAGAAGAAGCCGACGAGGGCGGATCTCGCAAAGTGGAAAGAGGAGCTAGCGGGGGATGTCGAGTTCGAGAAGGATATCCGCGCGGCCTACGCCAAGGCGGGGAGGAAGGCGAAGTCTGTCGACGACCTCGAAGACATGGTGGCCGTGATCATGTACCCGAAATACGGTGATCTGGACATCGTCGGGTACACGGACAAGAGCGGCCAAAAGACAGTCTACAAAGACCCCAACCCGTTCCGGGAGGAGGCGACGAGGGTGCACGAAAGAGTTCACGAGCAGTCGATCAAGGCGGGCATCGCCAAATACGGGATGGACACGCCGGCCTACGATAAATGGTATTCCGACCCAAAGAGGTGGGCCGCCGACGAGGTCAAGGCGTACACCGCCGACATCAAATACATGGAGCGTGTCCTCCGGCGGTTGAACCGTTAACACCGAGCGTATAAGCTTTCATCAGGAGGTGTCATCTATGGGATCAGGAGTTCCGGCCGGGGCGGCGCACAAAGGCCGCAAGCTCGTGCTCGCCGCGCTCCTCCTCTGCCTGCTCGTCTCGTTTACCATGAAGGCGCAAGACATGGCTACACAGTCCGCCCCTCAAGGTGGCGCCGAGGCGCAGTGCACCGCCAATCTGAAGAGGATTTTCAAGCTGATCAGGTTATACGAACACCAGTCCGCCGGAGTGCTCAAATTCCCGCAAGACCTCGTCAGGAACATCGCCCCGTTGACGCACCGCGAGACGCTGTTCACCTGTCCCGCCGACGCGCAACCGGGCGCCGCGGCGAAAGGGGCCGCCCGAACGATCAGTTACCGCTTCGTGAACGACCCGAAGAAACCCGCCCTCTCCAAGACGCCTCCCGGCAGGATAGCCATCGTCGCGGAGGAACGCCCGAACCACGACGGCAGGCGGCTCGTCCTCTTCTACGACGGGTCAGTGAGGGCCTTCGATGAGGAGCACTTTGCAACGTTGAAGAACGACTCCTTCGTGGACACACGTCCGGCCGAGACGCAGCGCTGAATTTGGAAATGATAGGGAGCGCCCCGAATAACCCTTCTGACCAATGTCGAGAGGCTCCGTAGCGAAGAGGCCCGCATTTTTTAGCGGGCCTCTTCGCGCATACGCGAGGCGGAAATCGCACTGTAATGACCAATCGGCATAATATTATCCTCGCCGGCAGCCGTTCACCCGCGCCTGTCACCCTCCGCATTGGCCGTCACCGTCGGCGTGTTCGCCCGCATCTAACGGCTCATTGAGTTCTCCCAAACAACTCAGCCATGCCTCCCGGTGAATCAACACCGTGTCCGGCGAAAGGGCGGCGGCGCGCGACTCAGCGGAGAAGGTCTCTGATGGTCGTGGCGAGGTGTCCGACGTGCGGCTTGTGGACGTAGGCGTGCGCGCCCGCCGCGGCCGCGGCCTTGTGGAAGGCGGGGTCGGCGTGGCCCGAGTAGATGACGACGCGGGCGTTCGGGTGGCGCTGCCGGATGGCGCGGCACAGCTCGAAGCCGTCCCCGTCCGGCAGCCCGTGGTCTATCACGTAGAGGTCGAAGCGGCCGGGGTGCGTTAACGTCTCCCCTAAAGAGGCCGCGCATTCCGCCGTGTACCCTTCCTTGCCGAGCATGAAGGTGAGCAGGTCGCAGGTGTCGGCGTGGTCTTCGACGCACAGGATGCGCTTAACGGACAATGTGGGAACGCCTCCGTCTCCGCGGGATCAGTGATGTGCGAACGGGACGGATGATACTACGGACGGCCGTACACACGCAGCCGCCCGGGCAGGCCGGAGCGCCGCCCCGCGTGTGCAGCCCTGCTGACTCTACGTCCAACGGCTTACCCTTTCAGATAACGGCCCCCGCTTGAGCCGCCCATGCTGCTGCCGCCTTTCCGTTTGCCCGTGAGTCACCAATCGTACTGACGGCCTGCCTTTAATTGGGTATAACAATTAAGCCTCTCTGGCCCCCATAAACTTATCTGTTCGCAGAGCCACGAAGAACTCGTGTGAAATGAGATTTAAGTTCGTCATGTCTCAAGCAGTATCTACTCTCACCCTTACGCGGTCAGGAAGAAGTCCCCCCGCCTGCGTGAACTCGGCATCTACACACTGCCGGACGGGAGGGAGTATGTCGTCAGCACCCTCTACTCCGACGGTTGCAGCATCTACCCCGTACGTTGCTGGGAGAGCTACGGCAACGCCGAGTATTGGGCGGACAGGGATGGGCGGCTCCTCCGGCGCGGCGTCCCGACCCGTTGGAGCGTCAGTGATATGAAAGACACC
>JBJMGQ010000029.1:0-8656 GCA_045807845.1 Pyrinomonadaceae bacterium
AGCCGCACTGCGAACAACTTCTTTGCGAACCGCGCGGGTCAGGATCGCCCTGAGCGCACCTACCATCGTTTCGGCGGCGTGGTCGGCGGCCCCGTCCGCCTGCCCGGCATCTACAACGGTAAGGATCGCACCTTCTTCTTCACGACCTATGAGCGTCTGAAGGACAACATCGCCGAGCCGCAGCTTCTCACCGTGCCGACGGCGCGCATGCGCACCGGCGACTTCTCGGAGCTGATTACCGACCGCACCAACATCGCCTCCGCGAACAACACGGTCATCTTCAACCCGTTCGCCGCGACCGTCGCCAGCAACGGCACCGTGACGCGCGCCTCTTTCGGCTGCCCGACCTCTGGCGCCGTGACCGCGGCCTTCCCGAACTGCAACGTCATTCCGACGGCGCTGCTCAACCCAGTCGCGCTGGCGGCCTTGCAGTACTACCCGCTGCCGAACACGACCGGCTCGGGCACGGGCGGCCTCCAGAACAACTTCTTCTCGAACCAGAACCGCGTGCAGAACTACCGCGCGTGGCTCACGCGCCTCGACCACCGCATCAGCGAGCGCCAGTCCATCTTCGGCAAGTACTACCACAGCTTCAACCCCGAAGACCGGCAGGACGCGTTCGGCGTCGTCAACAACTTCCCCATCACGGCGGGCTTCGAGGATCGCACGAACGACGGCGGCAGCATCGACTACACGAACACGCTGACGAACAGCACCGTGCTCGACGTGCGCCTGAGCTTCAACCGCTTCGAGCAGTTCCGCCGCCCCGCGGCGGCCTTCGACCCGGCGACGCTCGGCTTCGCGGCTTCGACGATCAACGCCTTCCGCGGCTACCAGTACATCCCGCGTTTCATCATTACCAACCTCGACGCGACGCGCAACACGCGCTCGACGCTCGGCGCGCAGCGCTCCGATTGGAACGAGGGCCGCTCGCGCCCCTTCATGATGGGCTCCATCCAGCCGACCGTGACGCAGCTCATGGGCAACCACACGTTGCGCTACGGCTACGACTACCGCAACACGCGCGAGAACTTCATCACGAACAACTATCAGGGCGGCCAGTTCACCTTCGACGGCGTCTTCACCTCGCCGGCCTCGAACTCGAACACGGCGACGCGCAACGCCTACGGGCGCGACGTGGCGGCCTTCATCCTCGGTCTGCCCTCGTCGAGCATCATCGACAATCCGCAGTCCTACTCCGTCCAGTCGAACTATCACGGGCTCTTCTTCCAAGACGACTGGCGCGTGAACCAGAAGCTGACGCTCAACCTCGGCTTCCGCTACGAGCTTGAGATGGGTATCACCGAGCGCTTCGACCGCATCCAGCGCGGCTTCGACCTGACGACGCCGACCTCTGTTGACGCCGCCGTCCGCGCCGCTTACACGACGACCTACAACGCGCAGACGGCCGCGGCTAAGGCGTTCCTCGTTGACCCGGCTAACTTCCGCGTCGTCGGCGGCATCACCTTCGCCGACGCGAACAACCGCTCCACCTGGAACGCGGACAAGACGAACTGGCAGCCGCGCTTCGGCGCCGCCTATCAGTTGAACGACAAGACCGTTCTGCGCGGCGGCTTCGGCATCTTCATGGCGCCCTTCCAGGTCGAGACGCCCTTGCAGGCCGGCTTCGCCACCGGCTCGCAGAACCCGATCACGACCAACAACGGCGCGACGTTCCTCTACAACCTGACCAACCCGTTCCCCGGCGGCTCTTCGAGCCTGCTGGCTCCGCAGGGGACGAGCCTCGGGCTGTTGACGAACATCGGGCAGGTGCTCGGCGCCTCCGATGCGCCGCTCATCCCGGTCGAGCGCAAGAACGCGAAGTTCGCGCGCATGGTCATCGGCGTCCAGCGCGAGCTGCCCGGTCAGTTCGTCGTCGAAGCCAACTTCGTCTCGTCGTGGGGCTACGACCAGTCGGTCAACCGCAACATCAACTTCGTCCCGCGCCAGTTCCTCGGCACCGACGAGGCGACCGCGAACACGGCCAACACGAATCTTTCGGCCACCATCGCCAACCCGTTCCTCGGCCGACTCCCGGGCACGAACAGCACGCTCAACACGGCAGCGACCATCACGCGCGCCACGACGCTGCTGCCGTTCCCGCAGTTCGGCAACGTCTTCGTGCAGGAGTACAACGGCACGAACCGCTACAACGCGCTTCAGACGCAGGCGAACAAGCGCTTCTCGCGCGACTTCTCCCTGACGATGACCTACACCTACTCGCACCTGACCGAGCGGATCGGCTACCTGAACCCCTCGGACACGGAGCTTGAGGATCGCATCTCCATCGCCGACCGCCCGCACCGCTTCACGGTTGCAGAGACGTGGGTGTTGCCCATCGGCCGCGGCCACACGTTCGGTAAGGATATGAACAGCGTGCTCGACGCCTTCATCGGCGGCTGGCAGGTCAACGGCACCTACGAGTGGCAGAGCGGCGAGCCGCTCGCGCTGAACAACAACCTCTTCTTCGACGGCGACCTCGACTCTTTGACTGCGCGCATCGGCGACAGCAACGGGGCCGGGCAGAAGTACGGCATCGACATCCCCGCGATCTACAACATCAACGGGCCGAACTCGTCGCGTCTCATCACGCTTAACTCGTTCGGGCTGCGCAACGTGCCGACGACGCTCGACAACGTGCGCAACCAGCCCTACTCGGTTGCGAACCTTTCGCTGACGAAGAACTTCAAGGTGGGCGAGGGCAAGCGCCTTCAGTTCCGCGCCGAGGCCATCAACGCCTTCAACCATCCGTACTTCGGCAACGGCATCGGCCTCAACCCGGGCTCTTCGACCGCGCCGAACGCGGCCTTCGGCTTCGTCACGTCGCAGCGCAACAACCCGCGCGACATCCAGATCGGCGCGAAGTTCACCTTCTAAGCGCCTTTGACAACGGGCGGCCGAACGCTGGCCGCCCGACTTGAAACACGCGAGCCGCCCCCAGGCCCCAAGCCCCGGGGCGGCTCACGTTCAAGCAAGCCCGTCTTTCGAGTCTCGGCACAGTGCATAAACTTCATCCAACACGACTGCTCGTCATCATCCTTTCCATCGTCGCCTTTGCTTGCGCCGCAACAGCGCAGACGAACGACAAGACACCTGCCGCCATCAAGTGGCGCGACGCGCTCAAGCAGAAACCCGATTGGTACGCGGGCGCGGAGGCTCTGCGCATCGCCGACAACCTGCTCCTCTATCAACGCGACGTGGGCGGCTGGCCCAAGAACATCGACATGGCCGCCCCTCTCTCGGAGAAGGAGCGCGCCGAACTTCTCAAGCTCAAGAGTGAGACGGGCAGCGAGAGCGCGGCCACCATCGACAACAGCGCGACCTTCACGCAGTTGGAATACCTCGCGCGCGTCTACACGGCGCAGAAGCTTGAGCGCCACCGCGATTCTTTCCTGAAGGGGCTCGACTATCTGCTCGCGGCGCAGTACGAGAACGGCGGTTGGCCGCAGTACTACCCGCTCCGCAAGGGCTACTACACGCACATCACCTACAACGACAACGCGATGGTCGGCGTCCTCGAACTGCTCCGCGACGTGGCGCGGCGCAAGCCCGACTTCTCGTTCGTTGACGAGGCGCGGCGGCTCAAATCGGAGAAAGCGGTCGAGCGCGGCGTCGAGTGCATCCTCAAGACGCAGGTGAAGGTCGGCGGCAAGCTCACCATCTGGGGCGCGCAGCACGACGAGGTCACGCTCGCGCCCGCGCCCGCGCGCAAGTTCGAGCCCGTCTCGCTCGCCTCGCGCGAGAGCGTCGCCATCACGCGCTTTCTCATGGGCATCGAGCGTCCCGACGCGCGCGTCGTCGAAGCAATCGAGTCGGCCGTCGCATGGTTCAACTCTTCTCAACTCTCAGGCATCCGCTGGATCGAGAAAGAGGATAAGACACAACCGGGAGGCTTCGAGCGCACGATTGTCAAAGACCCGCAGGCGCCGCCCGTTTGGGCGCGCTTCTACGAGATCGGCAGCAACCGTCCCGTCTTCGAGGGACGCGACAACGTCGTCCGCTACAGCGTCCTTGAGATCGAGGCCGAGCGCCGCAACGGCTACGGCTGGTACACGGAAGAGCCTTCGAAGCTCATCAACAAGGACTACCCTGCGTGGCAGAAGCGCTTGAAGAAACCGTCAACCGACTAGACCGAATCACTATGTTCGACCGTCGCGATTTTCTAAAGAAGACTCTGGCCGGCGGCGCCGTCGCGCTCCTCTTGAATCGACTCTCATCCGGAGAGGCGCTCGCGCGCGCCCTCGCGCCGAGCTTCGCTGCCGTCGAAGACCCTTGGGCGCGTGTGCCCGAGATTCTGAAGCGCATCACTCCGCCCGTCTTCCCCAAACGCGACTTCGTCATCACCAAGTACGGTGCCAAAAGCGACGGCAAATTTGACTGCACCGAAGCCTTCCGCCGCGGCATAGCCGCCTGCAACAAGGCGGGCGGCGGTCGCGTCGTCGTGCCCGCGGGCACGTTCCTCACCGGCCCCATTCATCTGCTGAGCAACGTCAACCTTCACGTCTCGGAGGGTGCGACCGTCAAGTTCATTCAAGACCCCGCGAAGTATCTCCCGCTCGTCTTCACGCGCTGGGAGGGGATGGAGTTGATGAACTACTCGCCCTTCATCTATGCGTTCGAGCAGAAGAACATCGCCGTCACCGGTAAGGGCACGCTCGACGGCAACAGCGACGACGAACACTGGTGGCCTTGGAAGGGACAGGCGCAGCACGGCTGGAAGAAGGGCGAGCCGAACCAGTTGAAGGCGCGCGACACGCTCGCCGACATGGTCGAGCGCGGCGTGCCCGTGGGCGAGCGCGTCTTTGGCGAGGGCAGCTACCTCCGCCCGCAGTTCGTCCAGCCCTATCGCTGCACAAACGTGCTCATCGAGGGAGTGACGATAATCAACTCGCCGATGTGGGAACTCAACCCCGTGCTCTGCACCAACGTCACCGTGCGGGGCGTCCAGATCAAGAGCCACGGCCCCAACAACGACGGCTGCGACCCTGAGTCCTGCAAAGACGTGCTCATCGAAGACTGCACCTTCGACACCGGCGACGACTGCATCGCCGTCAAGTCGGGCCGCAACGCCGACGGCCGACGCCTGAACATCCCTTCGGAGAACATCATCATCCGTCGCTGCCAGATGAAGGACGGTCACGGCGGCGTCACCATCGGCAGCGAAATCTCGGGCGGCGTGCGCTACCTCTTCGCCGAAGACTGCACGATGGACAGCCCCAATCTCGACCACGCGCTCCGCTTCAAAAACAACGCCGTGCGCGGCGGGCTGCTCGAAAACATCTTCTTCCGCAACATCAACGTCGGGCAGGTCGCGCACGCTGTTCTGACCGTGGACTTCAACTACGAGGAGGGCGCGAAGGGTAAGTTCACGCCCGTCGTGCGCAACCTCTCAGTCCAAAACCTGAAGAGCGGCAAGAGCCGACACGCGCTCGACGTGCAGGGCTTTGAGAACGCGCCCGTCTATGACCTGCGCCTGAAGGACTGCACCTTCGAGAACGTCGAACGACCGAGCATCGTCAAGAACGTCTCACGGCTCGTGCTCGAAAACGTCCGCGTCAACGGCAGCGTCGTGGACAAGCTCACCTGAGGTGAAAACTTTGAGACTCGCTTTAACTCTCTTCGCTCTCCTGATCCTTGCACCCGTCGCGCTCGGGCATGAGCCCGTCACCGTCTTCATCGCGGGCGATTCGACCGCGGCGAATAAGGCCGAGAACAAGCGCCCCGAGACGGGCTGGGGCGAGCAGTTGCAGAAGCACTTCGACGAGAAGCGCGTGCGCGTTGACAACCACGCCGCGAACGGCCGCAGCACACGCACCTTCATCAGCGAGGGTCGCTGGCAGGCGTTGATTGATAAGGTGAAGGCCGGCGACTACGTCCTCATCCAGTTCGGCCACAACGACGAGTCGAAGGATAAGGTTGACCGCTACACGCCGCCCGACGACTTCCGCCACAACCTTGAGCGCTTCGTCTCAGAGGTACGTGCGAAGAGGGCGACGCCCGTGCTCCTGACGCCCGTCATGCGCCGCCGCTTCGACAAGGACGGAAAGTTCTACGACACGCACGGCGAATACCCCGACCTCACGCGCCGCGTCGCCGCCGAGCAGAAGGTCGCGCTCATCGACATGCACCGCGCGAGCGAGAAGGTGCTCGTCAAGTACGGCGCCGAAGAGTCTCGGAAACTCTTCCTCCAACTCAAGGCGGGCGAGAACCCGAACTACCCCGAGGGCGTCGAGGACAACACGCACTTCTCGCCGCTCGGCGCCGACATCATGGCCGCGCTCGCCGTGGACGGCATCCGCGAGCAGAAGCTCGGGCTGGTTAAATTTTTGAAGAAGACGGCCGACGCGAAACGGTAAACGTCACCCGTCACTTCGCGTCTCGGCCCGCGAGTTCAACGGCTGTCAGCTTGGTGTACTTTTAAGGAGAACGTCATGAGTAACGCTTTGAAGCTTGAGAAATATTCTTTCGGTGTCGGCGACCGTTTCGCGCACCAGGCGAAGCCGCAGTTGCGCGCGTGCGTGCAGGCCGCCGAAGCAGGCGTCGAGGTCACGCCCGTCTGGAACAAGTCATACCGCGAGCACGGCATCGTCGGCTCAAAGCCGCCCGGAGTGCTCGCCGCCGCGCAAGAGGCCGTCAAGGAGTTGGGCTGGTCGAAGTCCTTCCACGTTGACGCCGACCACATCCGCCTCGACATCGTTGACGAGTTCATCGAGACGAGCGACTTCTACACGCTCGACGTGGCCGACTCCATCGGCGAGCCCGCCGCCGACGCGGACGTAGCTGCCTTCGTCGAGCGCCACCCCGAGCTGGTCGGCCGCATCGAGATTCCCGGCATCAATGAGCCCTTCGAGACGACGCGTGAAGAGATAGAACGCATCGCGCGCAAGTTCCTCAAGGCCGTGCAGGACGCGGGACGCATCTACCGCCACGTCGCCTCCGTCAAGGGCGAGGGCAACTTCATCGCCGAAGTTTCGATGGACGAGACCGACACGCCGCAGACGCCGCCCGAGCTGCTCGTGATTCTCGCCGCCATCGCCGACGAGAAGATTCCCGCGCAGACGGTCGCGCCCAAGTTTACGGGCCGCTTCAACAAGGGCGTCGATTACGTCGGCGACGTGGCGCAGTTCGAGAAGGAGTTCAACGAGGACATCGCCGTCATCAGTCACGCCGTCAAGACCTATGAGCTGCCCGCGAACCTCAAGCTCAGCGTCCATTCGGGCAGCGACAAGTTCTCCATCTACGAGCCCATCCGTCGCGCCCTCGCGCGCACGGGCGCCGGCATCCACGTCAAGACCGCGGGCACCACTTGGCTTGAAGAGATCATCGGCCTCGCCGAAGCGGGCGGCGAAGGGCTCAAGCTCGCCAAGGAGATTTACGCGAAGGCGATTGCCGACATCGACGCGCTCTGCGCGCCTTACGCGACCGTCATCGACATCGACCGCTCGAAGCTGCCCACGGCCGAAGAGGTCGAGGGCTGGACTTCCGAGCAGTACGTCGGCGCGTTGCGTCACGACCAGTCGAACCCGCTCTACAACCCTTCCTTGCGACAGCTCCTCCACGTCGGCTACAAGGTCGCGGCCAAGATGGGCGAACGCTACCTCGGCCTGCTCAAAGAGAACGAAGAGATCGTCGGCCGCAACGTGACGGAGAATCTCTACGACCGCCACATCAAGCCGCTCTTCATCGGCGCGGAGGCGGCTGCGGGCATCGGCGCTGACTAAGCGCAACCGACAGGAGCAGGGGATGAACTTAACCGAATTGACGAAGATGTACGACTTCAACGGGCGCACGGTCGTCGTCACGGGCGGCACAGGTGTGCTCGGGCAGGCGATAGTGCGCGCGCTCGTGGGCTGCGGCGCGAACGTGGCGCTCATCGCGCGCAATCGCGAGAAGGCTGAGCCGCAGATAGCCGCGCTCGAAGGGACGGGACGCGCTGTCGCCTACACGGCCGACGTGCTCGACGCGGGTAGTCTGCGCGAGGCGTCGCAGGAGGTCGTCAAGCAGTTCGGGCGCGTTGACGCTCTGCTCAACGGTGCGGGCGGCAATCATCCGGGCGCGACGACGAACCCACAGCAGAAGTTCTTCGACCTGCCGGAAGACGCTTTGCGGTTCGTCTTCGACCTGAACATGCTCGGCACGATCATCCCCAGTCAGGTCTTCGGCCGGCAGATGGCGGAGCAGGGTGAGGGCGTCATCCTCAACGTCTCTTCGATGAGCGCCGTGCGGCCTCTGACGCGCGTGCTCGGCTACTCGGCGGCGAAGGCCGGCGTCAACAGCTTCACGCAATGGCTCGCCGTCCACCTCGCCACCGAGTACAGCCCTTCGATACGCGTCAACGCTATCGCCCCCGGCTTCTTCCTGACCGAGCAGAACCGTTTTCTTCTGACCGACAAGGAGACCGGCGCGCTTACCGCACGAGGCCAGAGCATCATCGCGCATACGCCGATGGGACGCTTCGGCGAGCCGGAAGATTTACTAGGCACGTTGCTGTGGCTTCTGTCGCCCGCGTCCGCGTTCGTCACGGGCGTAGTCGTCCCCGTTGACGGCGGCTTCTCTGCCTTCGGCGGCGTTTAAGCAAAGATTGAATCATGGAGAATCGAAAAGATGAGTAACGGTCTGAACATCAAGAAAGAGGGCGCGCTGGACTTCGTCTCTC
>JBJMGQ010000030.1:0-6812 GCA_045807845.1 Pyrinomonadaceae bacterium
ATATATCCGTCGCGATTATGAAAGCGCGCCCCGGGTGGCCATCGCGTTAATAGTCTTCTCCATCTGGGCCGCGGCCAGGGGCGGGGTCAAGGGCATGGTTCCCGTGCTCGTCGGGTTCGCTCTGCTGCTGGTCGCGATGGGCGCGCTCAGGCCGAGTAAGACGAGGCTGTAGCTGCACGGAACACAGAACTCGAATTACTCGGCGCACATCTCTGGAGAGTTGTTTTGTCTGTCGCTCAGTTCCTTCTGCCCGGCGAGTCCGTACTCTACGAGGCCCCGGAGGAGGTCTACTACCGCAGGACGCCCTTCGCCCTCTACGTCACGGGCGAGCGGCTCCTGCTCTACGCCGTCACGGGACGCCTCAACCCCGGGGAGCGCGCGGTCGCGGAGCCGCTGGCCGGCGTCGAATCGGTCGAATACTCCGAGCGCGGACTCATGTCCAGGCGCGGCAGGCTCGACGTGCGCTTCCCCGGCCACGTCCTCGCGCTGACCGGAAGTCCCGGCATCATCAAAGAGGTCTGGCGGGCGCTGCAACAGCACGCGCCCGCCCGAGGCGCCGCCGCGGCCGACGATGAGGTGACGCTCCTCGCGCCGCCCCCGCCGCTCTTCGACGACCTGCACCACCCGCCCGCGCAAGTCGAGCCGCTCGGCGCTGCGACGACACACGTAAACCGTCGCAGGCCGTCCGCCTTGCGACACCCGGCCGTCATCGGCTTGGTCGTCTGTCTCGCCTCGGCCCTCGCGGTCGTCGGCCTGTTCCGGCTCATGGCTTCGCGGAGTGCCTCGCAGACTGCCCCGACGGCGGAAACTGCGCCCGCCTCCACGCCGCTGCCCACGTCCAGCCCGACGCCCGTGATGCTGCAACTGCTGGACGAGACCTTCACACTGGAAGAGGGCGCGCACCGCGCCGTGCAGTTTGGCGTCCCACAGGGCGTCGACGAGGCGCGCGTCTCCGGCGGCTTCCGCGTTACCCGGGGCAGCGTCGTAAACTTCTACGTGATGACGCGGGAGAAGTACGAGCGCTTCGCGGCGGGAGATGAGCCCGACTTGACGAGCGCCGTCTACAGGCAGGCGCAGTGGAACGCGAGGGTGGGCGAGCGGCTGCCGCCCGGCGACTATTACCTCGTCTTCGACAACCGCGACTCAGAAGACGGCGCGCAGACGGTGGCCGCCGAGTTCTTCCTGACGTACGACCAGCCGGCGGCGCCGTGACATGCACGCGGGGTTCGCGTGCGTCGGCGGCACGACGGTTTCGATTTCAGTCTCGGGCAACGGGATCGCAACGAAGCCGCAACCACGAAGACCGCGCGGCGACGTACGATGACGCGCGTAGGGGAAGGACGGCCTTCTCCCTCCACAAGAAAGCCGGGACGCCTTTTTCGTCGGGGATTTGGCGTCCCGGTTTCTATTTGCGCGTAACCGGCGCGACGGCCCTGTTCTCGCTGCGCGTCACGCGCCCGCCCTCACCCACGCCCCCGGCCCCGGACGCAACGATTCCACACTAAATTCATAAGAGCCGCGCAACCCGGCGCACGCGCGCGGCAGGTTATCGTCACCAACGTCAGCAGACCAGTTACCGCCGCGCTGCTTGCAGGAACAAGGGCCTCGCAACCCGACGAACTCTTGTACCCGGTCGCAGTAGCGGACAATCAGGCAATAGACATTTTCTTGTGAGAGGGAGATAGATAATGAAGTCCATCCGCTTTGGAAAGATAGTGTACCTGTGCGCCTCGCTCGCCATCACCTTGTCGCTCGGCACGGCCGCCTTCGCGCAACAGGAATCGTCCACTTCAACGTCGTCAACCGGCGGCAACACGGCCTCGGTCGCGTCGGGCCAGAAGGTGAAGCTCAAGGGCGTGGTCACGCGCCGCGACGCCGACTCCTTCGTAGTGCAGGATCAGACCGGCAACTCCTACACCGTGGCTTTGAACGACCGCACCAGCGTCAAGACGAAGGGCGGCTTCTTCGGCGGCGGCACCAACTACGGCGTGACGGCAATACTGCGCGGCCTCAACCTCGAAGTCGAGGGGCGCGGCGACGGCACCAACCTCGTCGCCGAGAAGATTCGCTTCAACGACACAGACCTGCGCACGGCGCGCACCGTCGAGGCCAACGTGACGCCGGTCGAGAACCGCGTCGGCGCGGCCGAAGGACGCATCGGCGAGGTCGAGCAGAATGCGACGCGTTTGTCAGGTCAGTTGGACGAACTGGCCGCGGTCTCGAACGCGGCGCGCGGCGGCGCGAAGGCCGCGCAGGAGACCGCAGACGCGGCGGTCGCCGGAGTCAACGCCACGAACGAGCGCATCTCGGCGCTCGACGACTACCAGTCGCAGACCAGCCAGAGCATCCTCTTCAAGGTGGGCAGCGCTACACTCTCACCCGAGGCGAAGCAGCAGTTAGATCAGGTCGCGCAGCAGGCTGGCACTGCCAAGGGCTACGTCCTCCAAGTGAGCGGCTTCGCCAGCAGCGACGGCTCGACGGAGGCCAACCGCCGCCTCTCGCAGCGGCGCGCGGAAACGGTCATCCGCTACCTCGTCGAGAACCACCAGATTCCGCTGCGGCGCATCATCACGCCCTACGGCTACGGCGAGTTACAGCCCGTGGCCGACAACACGTCGCGCGAGGGCCGCGAGCAGAACCGCCGCGTCGAAGTTCAAGTGCTCGTCAACCGCGGGCTCACACAGGGAGCGCCGGTGGCGGCGACCGGCAGTGCCACCCCCGACACTCAGCAGTAATCAACCTACCGCATGAAGGCGAAAGGCCGGAAGGAGTCACCTTCCGGCCTTTCGCGCTTGGGCGATATTGTCCGACCGAAGGCACCATAGTCTTAAACTGGGCGTGGGTAGTTCCGGGCGCTGCGACTCATGTGGCGTGCTATTAACTCGCCGAGATCTTTTATATCAATCGGCTTAGAGGCGAAATCACGGCAGCCGGCCGAGACGGCTGGCTCGCGGCACTCCTGCGCCGTGTACGCGGAGAGCGCCACTATGGGGATGTCCCGGGTCTCCGGGCAGGCATGTAAGAGGCGCGCGGCTTCGAGTCCGTCGACTACGGGCATACTGATGTCCATGAGGATGAGGTCGGGGCGCTCCCGCCCGCACAACTCCACCGCCTCGGCCCCGTTCCTGGCTTCGAGCACGCGGTAGCCGAGGATGATGAGCTGCATCCGCAGGACGATGCGGACGGCGTCCGTGTCCTCTGCCACCATGACGGTCGGAGCGTCGGGTTGACTCCTTACCATGCGGTAGCTCTCTCAGCCGGTCCGGCTGGGTTGTGGTGATGCTGATCGCCTCAACCGTAAAGAAATCCGCTGACGGTCCTCTCCAATTGTGGCATGTCGAGCGGCTTCCTGATATAGGCGTCGCACCCGGCCTCGCGCGCGGCCTCCTCGATGCCGAACGTGTCGTAGGCGGTGATGGCGAGGATGGGCACGTCCGCGCAACGTGTGTCGTACTCGCGGATCGCCTGTGTGGCCGTGAGCCCGTCCACCTCGGGCATGTTCAGGTCCATCAGGATGAGGTCGGGGCAGGCGCTCTCCGTCATCTCGATAGCCTCGCGGCCGTCGGCGGCTTCGACCACCGTGTAGCCCCACCTCTCCAGCTCAAGCCTGATGATCGCCCGCGTGTCCGCGCTGTCCTCGACCACCAGAATTGTCGGCGCGACTCCATTGAACGTGCCCATACCTCGCTCTCACCTCGCGCGTATCGGGATGAATGTTGCAAATCCCGTGCGCCGCCTGCCGCGAGGGTTAGCGCGTGTGAGTGGGGCGTGAGGGCTTCACAGCGGCGGGTCGCTAACTGATTGCTTTGTCTAATTTTAAGTAGCCGGATAGGCGCCGGCAAAGGCGCAAGCTCAAGACCATGAAGCTCCCGGCTCAGCACATGATCATTGCAAAACGCTGCACATACCGTTGTGAAACGCAACGACGAGTCACGTCTTATGTGCTTACCCACAGCACGCGCGGTTTAGGAATCCGGCGCGGAAGAATCTAATATCTACGTGACGCCCCTCGGGCGAAGCAGCTTTTCAGGTATCAAGGGGAACGAGGTATGTCACAGAAGACGGTGCTCTTGGCCGACGACTACGAAGACGCGCGGATGATTCTGCGGAGGCTCCTGGAGATGGAGGGCTGCCGCGTCGTCGAGGCGGCCGACGGGCGTGAAGCCGTCGAGACGGCCGCGCGACTCTCGAAGGAGATAGACCTGATACTGATGGACTTGTCGATGCCGGGGCTCGACGGCTACGAGGCCACCCGCCTGATCCTGGCCGACGAGCGGACGCGCCACATCCCCGTCGTCGCGCTCTCCGCGCTCTGCGAGCAGGAGACGAAGTCGAAAGCCTTCGAGGCGGGCTGTCGCGACTGCCTCGCGAAGCCGCTCGATTTCAAGCTCGTCGAGGAGTTGCTGGGACGACTCCCCGACAGAAATTAACCCTGCCCATTGTTTGGTGAGCAGGCCGCGTCCGCCGCGGACGAAAGCGGGGCTTCCCCAAACCCCTCACTCGCCTGCCCTGATGGTAAAGAGCGTTTCGTTTCTCTCCGCCTTCTTTGTGCCGTCAGACTTCAGGGCAACGTGGGTGACTCCAGACCAACAGGTCAACATCCGGAACCGACAAGTGAGAATTTCTCGCCTTTCAGCAGATTTATCTTCTGAGGTAGCGGCTGGAATGACTCTTGCTCTAGAAGCACGGACTTCGGGGCGGGCGCACTAAAGTTTTACAGCCCGCTCACTTTGGGTGTTGGGCCGGTACGGATTTCATGCAAGACCCTCGCACTTCGGTAAGAACAGTTCTGGTGGTGGAAGATTACGCCGACAGTCGCTTCATGCTCGCGCGGCTGTTGGAGATAAGCGGCTACAGAGTCCTTGAGGCCGCCGACGGGCGCGAGGCGGTAAACATTGCCGAGCGGGAGTGCCCCGATGTCGTGCTGATGGACTTGCAGATGCCCGTCCTCGACGGCTTCACCGCGACGAGCATCATCCGACGCATCGAGAGCACCTGCCGCGTCCCCGTCATCGCCGTCTCGGCGCAGTCCGCGGAGGATTACGTCGCCGCAGCCAGGCGCGTCGGCTGCGACCACTTCGTCCCGAAGCCTGTTGATTTCGACCTGCTTCTGGAACTCGTCCGGGAGTGTACGGAAGGTGCGGGCGCGCGTGCCTATAATGCCCCTCCGGACTCCATAACAATCAGACAACTCTGCGTGTGAGTGGTGCGGCCTCACACGGTTGCTCTCCCCGAGTTTCGGAAAACAGAGATGGATAACCGCATGGGCGCATACGGAAGACCCGCGTGCGACGGCTGGGCCGAGAGCCTGCGCTCGTCCGACGCCGGACAGGTGTGGCGCAGACTGAACCGCCTCGTACGCAACCACCCGCTCGTCCGCACGTCGTTCCACGCCGGGGCGGCGGAGTGGGCGGCGCCGGATTCTTTTGATGACCTCACCCAAGAGCTGTTCGTCACACTCCTCGCCAAAGACCGCTTCCGTCACTACCTGTACTACGGGATGTCCGACCGGGAGATCGAAACCGAGATCGGGCAGATCGAGTTGACCAACCTGCTGACGACGGGTCTGCGCAAACGCTACCCCGAATCATATCGGCTGGCGCGGCGCATCTCCGCACTGCTCCAGACGAGCCCGAGGTTCCGGCGCTTCGACGGCGCAGGCGGGAGCGGCGGGCGGCCCCTGCGCCTGACCCAACAGGTCTACGGTCTGTGCGGCTGGCCGGGGGGGACGCCGACCCGTCCGCCTGACGAACTCGAACGCCGCGTCGCCGCCGTCCCCGTGCGGCGGCGCGACCTGAGAGTGAAGGGCCGCACAGGCGACACGCAGATCGTCATCGGCAACCCGGAGCTCGAAGGGTTGATGGTCGAGGTTCTGGAGGCGATGGAGGCTCCCGCCGATGTGCGGACGATACGCTCCCTGGTCATGTCGCGCCTGCCGGTTCTGGACATCCAACTCACTCAGTTATACTCCGCCGGCGAGGAGGAAGGCGGCGGTCGGAGCTTCGAGCCCGCGGACGCAATGCGCTCGCCCGAACAGGAGTCGCTCCTGCGTGACTCGGAGGAGCGCGCGGGCGAGCGCGTCGAAGAGTTTCTGACGCGCCTCGGCGCCTCGGTCAACGGCAAGGCGAGGCAGTACGAGCGGATCCTGAGCGTCCTGTGGCACTGTTATATGAGCCCGGAGCGCCCGACGCAGGTAGAGGTGGCGGCCCGCTTGGATGTCTCCGATTCGCTCGTCTCTGACTACCGCCGCCGCATCGAGCGAGCTCTGCGCTCTCTCTCGCTCACCTCAATCGAGGAGGCGCGCAGCTTCGAGGAGGCCCTGCGAATCCGAATCGAAGCTCACCGGCGGGCGGGCGCTACAACCGATAGAAGCCATGCACCACGCATGCCCTTTGACGCCGCGCCGCCTAATGGAAACCAAGGCGCCGCCACCACAGTTTAGCCGAAGGGCCGTGCCCCGCCAGTCTTAAACAATTTAGAGATGGAGCCTGAGACGACCTACACGGGGCCGGAGAGGCGCGAGTCGCAGCGCTACGATGTCAGCCTGCGCGCTCGCTGGGGCGGGGGGGGAGTGGGCCGGGCGCGAAGGGGTGGTGACGAGCCTGAGCGCGGACGGTTGTTTCGTCATGTCAGAAGGCGCGGTCGCCGAGGGCGAGCTGGTGCAGGTTCAGGTCGAGCTGCCGGGCGGCGAGTCGCTGCCTCTCTGGGGGAGCGTCGTCCACAGGGTCGAGGGCGAAGGCTTCGCCATACGGTTCTCCCTCTTCTCGCAGGGCGGGGCGCGAGAGAGGCTGAAGGCGCTGCTGCGGGAGGCC
>JBJMGQ010000031.1:0-14449 GCA_045807845.1 Pyrinomonadaceae bacterium
CAGGCCGCCCGCGACGTTGCCGGGGCTCGGGTTCTGGTTGAGCACGGCGCCGAACTTCGACGCGTACTCCTTGTACCAATCGATCATACGGTAGATGGCGCGGCCGGTCTCTGCATCCTTCGCGCGATGGGCGATGATGTGCTCGGCGCCGCAGAACTCTGGAACCTCTGTGATAAGAACCGTGCCGCCCGAGCGCACGAGCTTGTCGGCCGCGCGCCCGAGACTCGGGTTGGCAGAGATGCCCGAGAAGCCGTCGGAGCCGCCGCACTTGACGCCTAGTACAAGTTCGCTCACAGAGCATTCTTCACGCTCGATGCGGTTCACTTCCGGCAGCATCCGCTCGACTTCTCTTAAGCCCTGCTCGATGGCTGCCTGCGTGCCGCCTACGTCCTGTATGCCGATTTTGGCGACGGGCTTGTCGAAAGCCTTCTCTCGCTTGAGCAGATATTTTTCAACACGCGCGAGGTTTGTCTTCTCGCAGCCTAAGTCCAACAGCACCACGCCGCCGACGTTCGGATGGTCTGCGTAGTTAGCGAGCGTGCGCAGCATGACTTCGATGGTCGAGCCGTCCTGACAACCGCAGCCCTTGTTGTGCGGGATGGCGACGACGCCGTCCACGTTCGGGAAGCGCTCGCGCTTGTAGTGCAGAAACTCAGCCATCAGAGCTATCTGCTGCGCCTCGTGGCTCGCGCACATCGAGGTCGGGACGACGAGGACGAAGTTGCGCGTGCCGACGCGCCCGTCCGGGCGCCGGAAGCCTTTGAAGGTCACGCGCTCCGGTTCGGGGATGTATTCGGGCGCGGGATTGAAGAGGTCTTCGGGCAGGTCGCGGACGACGGGCACTTCGTCCGACATGTTCGCGTGCGAGATGAGGTCGCCCTCGCGTATCCCGAGGCTCGTTCCGATGGGCTGACCATACTGTAGGACGAACTCACCCGCGGGGATGTGACGCGTGGCGAAGCGATGGCCGGGCGTGACCGTGTCGTTGACACGCACGACGCGCCCGCCGGGAAGCGCGACCTCAAGACCCGGCGCGGTCGGCTCCTTGACGACCGCGAGGTTGTCGGAAGGATCGACAATGATCGCGTAGTCGCCGATGGGTGGTGCCTGCGTTGAGGTGATGCTGGGCATTATTGAAAACTTGCTACGGTTCGTTACCTCAAGCCGGCAGCACGTCGGGGAGAATCAGAGACCTTACGTTCGAGTGCAGGCGCAGCCAGAGCCCGGGGTTCTCGTCGAGCTGTCGCGCACGCTCGGTAGGGTCTTCGGAAATCTCCGTTTCGAGCAGGCGCTTGTAGCTCGCGGGCTTGGCGGGCGAGGTCGATGCATCGACGATTGACTGCACGATGCGACGCGCGCCGAGGATAGCGGCCGGCCCTAAGGTTAAGATGTAGGACGCAGCACGGCACTCTGCCTCGTCTTCGGGGGTGATGCGGCTGCCGCCGACCTTGAACTTGCTGATGTGGTGTTCGAGGATGCTCGGCGAAATCGGGATGATGCCCGCAACGTCAACGGCGGTCGCGCCCGAGCCCGGCTTGATGTATGCGAGGTGTGAAGCCTCACCGGGCTCAGGCCCCATCCCGAGAAAGAAGATGTCGATGCCTCCCAAAGCGTCGAGCTTCTCAAGGTAGCGCGCCAACTCGCCTTCGAGGTCGTCCGTGTCCGTGCGCATCGGCGTGAAGCTCTTGACCTTCTTGAAAAAGTCTTCGCCGAGCAGGCGCTCGAAGTCGCGCACAAAGCTGAGACCATTGTCCATGCGCATTGGCGCGAGCGCGTCCTGCGTGAAGACGTGGAGGCGCCCGAGCAGCTCGTCGGCCTCGTCCGTGCGCGCAATCTCGGCGACCTGTTTGTACATCGCCTGTTGACCGCGCCCGCCGAGAAGGATGATGACGAGGTCACCCTCCTTCTCACTTGCGGCGCGCTGTATCTCCTGCCACTGCGCGCTGCCGACCGCTTCCTCGCTCGGGACGACTTCGTAGTAGATGGGGTGAACCTGCACGGCGGCTGAATCGGAGTCAGAGCGGCCGAGCCAGATGTTGCCGCCGACGACGCGGCGCTCGAACTTATTTTGTTTGGGAGCTGACAAAATTGACCCTTCCCCGTTTGCCAAAAACGCCTCTGGAGTGGATTGCCTCTCTACGTTGAAGACTAATCTTCGACGTAAGTTTACAGCGAGTGGTCTAACCACTTAATCAATACGCGAACAGTATTTACCATAAACAACATTGGTTAGGCAAGGTAAATTAGACCAACGCGAGCAATCGTCGGAGAAAACGGAGATGCTCGCGGGAAATAGACTTGACAGGAATTATGGAGTGGTGTTACACAATAATCGCTAGCTGGTTAATTGGTATTACCTTCTTAAAATACGTCGCAAGCCCGAGGCCGTCGATTCCCCGCGTAGCTCGCCGGCCTGTCTGGATTTACAAAATCTGCGGTCGCGGTCTCCGCACGGCGGCCGTCAACACGGGTTATATGTGAGCAGATGAGCTACGCCCCTTTTGAGCTTGGAGGCAGGGTGGCGGTGGTATTCGGCGGCACGTCCGGCGTCGGGCGCGCCATCGCGCACGGGTTGGCCGAGGCCGGCGCCGACGTGGTCGCCACTTCCCGCCGCGACGAGCGCGTCGAGGCCGTGGCCGCTGAGTTGGAAGGTCTTGGCCGTCGTACGTTGCGTATGACTTCGGACGTGTCTGTGCGCGACTCGGTTCGGGCGGTGCTTGAGGCGGCCGTCGGGACTTTCGGTAAGGTGGATATTCTGGTCAACTCGGCCGGCCGGACGATACGTGCGCCGACCGTTGATTTTACAGAGGAGGAGTGGGAAGAGATCGTCGAGACGAACCTGACGGGGACGCTGCGCGCCTGCCAGATATTCGGCCGTCACATGCTTGAGCGCGGCTACGGTCGTGTCATCAACATCGCCTCGCTCTCCTCTTTCGTCGCGCTGGCTGAGGTCGCTGCCTACTCTGCGAGCAAGGCCGCGGTCGCCTCTCTGACGAAGTCGCTGGCGGTCGAGTGGGCGCAGAGCGGCGTCAACGTCAACGCCATCGCGCCGGGTGTCTTTCGCACGAAGATGAACGAGCACCTGTTGGATGGCACGGAGCGCGGGCGTGAGTTGTTGTTGCGTACGCCGATGGGTCGCTTCGGCAAAGTCGAGGAGTTGGCAGGCGCCGCTGTCTTCCTCGCCTCCGACGCTGCGAGCTTCGTCACCGGCGCGATCATCGCCGTGGACGGCGGCTTCCTCGCCAGCGGCGTGAATAAGTAAGAGTGAGCACGTCGAAGCTTTTCAAACATGGATAAGAACGCGGAGATTGCTGAGAAGACTGAGAGGCTGTCGCGGATGTTGGCGGCCGAGGGGTTGGGCGGCGTGGTGCTGGTCGCGCAGCCGAACTTCGCTTGGCTGACGGCCGGGGGCAATAACGGCATCGACACGAGCCGCGAGCAGGGCGCGTGCGCGCTTCTCGTCCGCGCGGACGGAAAGCGTTTCGTGCTCGCGAGCCGCATCGAGATGGCGCGGATGCTCGAAGAGGAGCTGTCGGGCATCGACTTCGAGCCGGTCGAGTTCGGTTGGGAGGATGAGAAGGCTTCTCCGACTTTTCTCGCAGACCTCGCCGCGAAGGTTGTTGGAGACGGCGCAACGCTCGGCTCTGACCTTCCTTTGGGCTCGAACGTGAAGGCGATAGACGGCACCGTCGCGCGTTGTCGTTATCAGCTCACGCCGCAGGAGTTGGAGCGATACAGACAACTCGGGCGCGATGCGGGTGAGGTGTTGGGCTCGGTGGCGAGGTCGCTCGCACCGGGCGAGAAGGAGAGTGAGATAGCGCGGCGCATGAGCGACGAACTGGCCGCGCGTGGGATGCGCTCGGTCGTGACGCTGGTTGCGGCGGATGAGCGCATCGCGAAGTTCAGGCACCCCGTTCCTACTGAACGCGCATGGAAGCGCGTCGTCATGCTCGTCACCTGCGCGCGACGCACAGGGCTTGTCGCGTCGCTCTCGCGCATCGTCTGCGCGGGCGAAGTGCCGGAAGAGTTAAAGCGCCGCATGCTCGCCTCGGCGCGCGTCAACGCGAAGCTGCTGGCGGCGACTCGTCCGGGCGCCGTCGGGTCGGAGCTTTACAGAGTCGCGGCCGAGGCGTACGCCGCGGAAGGCTTTCCCGGCGAAGAGCGTCTGCATCATCAGGGCGGCGCGGCCGGGTACCGCACGCGCGACTGGGTGGCGCATCCGTCGAGCGTCGAGACGGTTCGGACGCAACAGGCTTTCGCGTGGAATCCAACGGTCACCGGCTCAAAGACTGAGGAGACTTGCATCGTCTCGGCCGAAGGTGTAGAGGTAATAACCACAACCCCCAATTGGCCGCAAATTCCCGCCGAGGTCGGAGGGCGCGAATACCTTTCGCCCGACGTGCTGCCGCTCTGACCTCCCGGGTGTTTGACGTAACCTTTCCTGCTTGCGAGATAAGAATATGAGCGAGATAAGCAAACCGGTTAAAGAGACCGCTTACCCGAAGTCGCAGTCAGAAGTCGCGCCGCCGCAGTCGGCGGGTGCGAGTGTGACAGGGGCGGCCATTGCCGCTGTCGATGGCATCGGCGGCCAAATCGGTCGTTACCGCTGGGTCATCTGCGCGTTGCTCTTCTTCGCGACGACGATCAACTACGTAGACCGGCAGGTCTTGGGCATCCTCGCCACCGACGATGGGTTCAAACATACCATCGGCTGGAACGAGGCCGAATACGGCTACGTCAATACGGCGTTTCAAGCCGCGTACGCGCTCGGCCTCCTCGTCGTCGGGCGCCTGATGGACAGGTTCGGGACGCGCAAGGGTTTCTCCTTTGCCATCACCTTCTGGTCGGTCGCGGCGATGTGTCACGCGCTGGCGCGTTCGGCCTTCGGCTTCGGCGTTGCGCGCTTCTTCCTCGGTCTTGGCGAGGCGGGCAACTTCCCCGCCTCCATCAAGACCGTCGCCGAGTGGTTCCCGAAGAAGGAGCGCGCGCTCGCCACGGGCATCTTCAACTCGGGCTCGAACGTCGGCGCCATCGCCGCGCCGCTCGCCGTGCCGTTCATTGCCATCAATTATGGCTGGCAGTGGGCGTTCATCATGACCGGCACACTCGGTTTCCTCTGGCTCGTCTTCTGGCTCATGGTCTACCGGCGGCCCGAGGAGCATCCGAAACTCTCTCAGGCCGAGCTGGCGCACATCCAGTCAGACCCGGCCGAGCCGACGACGAAGATACCTTGGGCACGTCTGCTACCGCATCGGCAGACGTGGGCCTTTGCCATCGGTAAGTTTTTGACCGACCCCATCTGGTGGGTCTACCTCTTCTGGCTGCCGAAGTTTCTCAACACCAACTACGGCTTGAACATCACACAGATCGGCTTGCCGCTGGTCGTCATCTACGTCTCCGCGGACATCGGCTCCATCGGCGGCGGCTGGCTCTCGGGCATGCTCATCAAGAATGGGTGGACTGTCAACAAGGCGCGCAAGGTGGCGATGCTCATCTGCGCCCTTGCGGTCGTACCGATTGTGTTCGCGGCCCACGCCTCGAACCTTTGGGTCGCGGTCGGGCTCGTCTCTTTAGCGGCGGCGGCGCATCAGGGATGGAGCGCGAACATCTTTACGATGGCCTCCGACATGTTCCCGCGCCGCGCGGTCGGCTCCGTCGTCGGCATCGGGGGCATGGCGGGCTCCATCGGCGGGATGTTGATTGCGACCACGGTCGGCCTCATTCTCCAGTACACGGGCTCGTACTATCCCATCTTCATCATCGCGGGCTGCGCGTATCTCGTCGCGCTTCTCGTCATACACACGCTCGCGCCGCGGCTTGAGCCGGCAGCCGTCGAGGCGTCGGCGGTTGAGGCTTAAGCGATGGCTGAAGCGTTGAAGGTGAAGTCAAAGGAGAACTGCCGCTGGGACGTTGTCTCCTTGGGCGAGGTGATGCTCAGGCTCGACCCGGGTGAAGGGCGCGTGCATACGACGCGCACCTTTCAAGTATGGGAGGGCGGCGGCGAGTACAACGTCGCGCGAGGTCTGAAGCGCTGCTTTGGCCTCGACGCGTCGGTCGTCACGGCGCTCGCAGACAACCCCGTCGGCCGACTCGTGCAGGACTTAATCTATCAGGGCGGCGTTGACCAGACGCACGTCCTGTGGCGCAAGTACGACGGCGTCGGGCGCGAGGTACGCAACGGTCTGAACTTCACCGAGCGCGGCTTCGGCGTGCGCGCCGCGCTTGGCTGCTCCGACCGCGGCCACACGGCCGTCTCGCAGCTCAAGCCCGGTGACATCGACTGGGAACAGATATTCGGCCGCGAAGGCGCGCGCTGGTTCCACACCGGCGGTATCTTCTGCGCTCTCTCTGAGACGACGCCCGCCGTCGCGCGTGAGGCGATGCAGGCCGCGAAGAAGCACGGCACAATCATCTCTTACGATTTGAACTATCGCGACTCGCTCTGGAAGGCCATCGGCGGGAAGGAGCGCGCGCGCGAGGTCAATCGCGAGCTGGCATCACTCGTGGACGTGATGATCGGCAATGAAGAGGACTTCACCGCGTGCCTCGGCTTCGAGGTTGAAGGGTTGGACGAGCAACACTCGAAGCTCGACGTGGGGAACTTCAGGAAGATGATCGAGCGCGCCGTCGGAGAGTTCCCGAACTTCAGTGTGGTGGCGACGACGTTGAGGAATGCGAAGACGGCGACCGTCAACGACTGGGGCGCGGTCTGCTACGCGGGCGGCGAACTCTATCAGGCGCAGACGCGCGAGAACCTCGAAATCTTCGACCGCGTCGGCGGCGGCGACTCTTTCGCTTCGGGGTTGATATACGGATTCCTGACGGGGCGCGGGCCGCAGTGGGCCGTCGAGTGCGGAGCCGCGCACGGCGCGCTCGCGATGACCACGCCGGGTGACACGACGATGGCGACGCTCTCTGAAGTCGAGCGCGTGATGAAGGGCGGCGGCGCCCGCGTCGCGCGTTAAGGCGCGAGGCCGGCGCCGTTACCGTTGGAGTTGGAGTTGTCAGAGACGGGGTCGTCTGGTGTGTCCGCTTCAGCCTCCCAAGCCCTCTGCGCCTTCGAGAGATGCGCGCTCATGGCGTGGCGCGCGGCCTCCGGGTCGTGCTCGCGGATGGCTCGGTAGACGTGGCGATGCATCTCGGCCGACTCTTTCAAATCGGTGGCGCGCTTGACGGTCTTAATGCGCGTGTCGAAGAGAATCGTCGCCACCATGTTCATCAAAGACGTGAGGATGCGATTGCCCGAGGCCGCCGCAACCGTCTGGTGGAAGCGCACGTCGTGAACGAGGAACTGTTCGGGGTCGTCGAGCGAGGCGAACATGCCTGCGACCTCTTCGGACATCGTCGCCATCTGGTCGCTCGTCGTGCGCTCGGCCGCGAGCCCCGCGACGGCCATCTCCAAAGCCTGTCGCGCCTCGAACATCTCGGCCGAAGTAAAGCCGTGAAGCGAGGCCATCAGGCGCAGAGGGCTGCTGTCGAGCGAAGGCGGCCCGTCGGCTTTGACAACGAAGGTGCCCGCGCCCTGCCGCGACTGTAGGACGCCGACCGCCGCAAGCGAGCGTATGCCTGCGCGCAGGGTCGGGCGGCTGACGCCGAGCATCTTGGCAAGGTCGCGCTCGGGCGGGAGGCGGTCGCCGGGGCGCAGGTCGCCGCGATGAATCATCTCTCTGAGCTGCGAGATGACCTCCTCCGAGGTCGTCCCGCGTCGTTCGGGGTCGATGGTTTTGAAGATGTCGTGATTCAAATCGGTCATACCACTTTTCCTGTTGAAAAATTATTGTGACCACGGCTCCGAGTAGTTTGAGGCTCGGTAAAATCAATCTGCCGGGTGATTTCTCTGACTGCCGCATTCTACAGATAATTTCATGATTTGTCGAATGTTTATTTAAGTACAAAACGTCAAAGGTCTAACCATTTAGCGAATTGGAGACTGTTCGGGCCGGGATTGTGCAAACTCCCGCTTGACGGATTGGTCATTCCCACTTAAAGCAAAGTTCATAACGGAGGGTGTCCCTTTGAAATTCAAGGCGAAGATAATCGTTGCACTCATCATCTTTTCCGCATGTGCCGCGGCCACGCGCGGGCAGACGGCCGCGCCCGTCTCCGAGCGGATGGCGGCGACCGTGATGACGGTCTGGAAGGACTCTGTCTCGAACGACCCTTCGAGAGAGCGTTGGGGTTACGAGCAGGGCGTGCTGCTCAAAGGCGTGGAGGCCGTCTGGCTCAACACGGGCGACGGGCGTTACTTCAGCTACATCCAGCGCTTGACCGACAAGTTCATCAACGACGACGGCACGATTCGCACGTACAAGCCGGACGACTTCAACATCGACAACATCCTCTCGGGAAGAAACCTGCTGACGCTCTACAAGGTGACGGGTCAGGAGAAGTACCGGAAGGCCGCGGCTGCGCTGCGCGAGCAGTTGCGCCACCACCCGCGCACGTCGGAGGGCGGCTTCTGGCACAAGAAGGTCTATCCTTCGCAGATGTGGCTCGACGGTCTCTACATGGGCGAGCCCTTCTACGCCGAGTACGCAGAGACCTTCAACGAGCCCGAGGCGTTCGACGACATCGCCAAGCAGTTCATCCTGATGGAGACGCATGCGCGCGATGCGAAGACCGGCCTGCTCTATCACGGCTGGGACGAGTCGAAGCAGCAGCGTTGGGCCGACAAGACGACGGGTCACTCGCCGAACTTCTGGGGGCGCGCGATGGGCTGGTACGCGATGGCGCTCGTGGACACGCTTGAACACTTTCCCGCCGACCATCCGAAGCGCGCCGAGTTGCTCGCGATACTCGGGCGGACGGCCGCGGCCATCGAGAAGTATCAGGAGCCGCAGAGCGGGCTCTGGTATCAGGTGCTCGACAAGGCCGGCTCGAAGGGAAATTATCTTGAGTCCTCCGCCGCGGCGATGTTCGTCTACTCGTTGGCGAAGGCCGTGCGACTCGGCTACCTGCCCGAGTCCTACATGAAGGTCGCGCAGAAGGGCTGGGCCGGCATGCAGCGTCAGTTCGTGGAAGATGCACCGGGCGGCGGCGTCAACTTCAAGGGCACTGTCAGCGTCGCGGGGCTCGGCGGTAATCCATACCGCGACGGCAGCTACGCTTACTACCTGAGCGAGAAGGTCGTCACCAACGACGCGAAGGGCGTGGGCGCGTTCCTGTCGGCGGCTGCCGAGATGGAGGCCGCTTCGGGGCGCACCGCGCGCGGCAAGCGCGTCGTGCTCGACTACTATTTCAACAACGAGTGGAAGAAGGACGCGGCTGGTCGCCCATACACCTGGCACTATAAGTGGGAGGAGATGGACAACGGCGGCTTCTCGATGTTCGGTCACGTCTTCAGCAATCTCGGTGCGCGCACCGAAGCGCTGCGCGAGGCGCCGACCGCGCGGAACCTGAAGGGCGCGGACGTTTACATCATCGTTGACCCGGATACAGAGACTGAGACTGAGAAGCCGCACTTCGTCGAGCCCGCGAACGTCAAGGCCATTGCCGATTGGGTGAAGGCGGGCGGCGTGCTGTTGCTGATGGGGAACGACGTAGGCAACGCCGAGTTCGACCACTTCAACACGCTCGCGAAAGAGTTCGGCATCCAGTTCAACAAGGACAGCAAGAACCGCGTGCAGCGCGACAACTTCATCGAGGGACTTATCAAAGTCCCGGCCGGCCACTCTATCTTCAAGACCGCGCGCTCGCTCTACCTGAAAGAGATTTCGACGCTCGCTCTCTCGAAACCGGCAACGGCGGCGCTTGAGCACAACGGCGACGTGGTGATGGCCGTCGCGAAGCACGGGCGCGGGACGGTCTTCGCCGTCGGCGATCCTTGGCTCTACAACGAGTACGTTGACGGGCGAAAGCTGCCGCCGGAGTTCGAGAACTACAAGGCCGCGAAAGACCTCGCCGGGTGGTTGTTGGAGCGTAGCCGTTGATGCGGAAGGTCGGCTGGGGGCTCGTCGGGTGCGGTGACATCGCGCGCAGGCGCGTGGCTCCGGCGCTACGCGACCTCGACAACTGCGAGCTGGTCGCAGTCAGTCGCGCGGACGCGGCGCGCGCCGAATCATTCGCAAAGGAGTTCGGCGTAAAGCGTTGGCACGCCGACTGGCGAGACTTAATCAAAGACACAGAAGTCAAAGCCGTCTACGTCGCGACCCCCGTTCACTTGCACGCGGAGCAGGGGGTCGCGGCGGCCGAGGCGGGCAAGCACGTCCTGTGTGAGAAGCCTCTGGCTCTGAACGCCGCCGAGTGCGAGCGCATGAACGCGGCGGCCGAAGCGAACGGTGTGCTGCTCGGAGTCGCCTACTACAGGCGCTTCTACCCGGCGGTTGAAAGAGTTCGCGAGATACTTGAGTCGGGCGAGATCGGCGTGCCCGTCATCGCACAGGTCAACGCGTTCGAGCGTTTCGACCCGGCGCCCGACCACGCGCGGCGCTGGCTACTGAACAAGCGACAGTCGGGCGGCGGGCCGATGTTCGACTTCGGCTGTCACCGCATCGAAGTCTTCTTAAATCTTTTCGGCAACGTGACGACCGTCAGGGCGCTCACCGGAAACATCATCTTCGAGCGCGAAGTCGAAGACACGGCCTGCGCACTTCTCCAGTTTGAGCGAGGAACGCAGGCCGTCATTTCGGTCACGCACGCCGCGCGCGAGCCGCAGGACACGCTTGAGATTTTCGGGAGCGATGGCTCGATTCATGTTGAAGTGCTGAACGAAGGGCGACTGCGAATCAGGACGCAGGACGATGAACGCGTCGAGACGCATCCGCCGCACGCGAATCTGCATCAGCCTTTGATTGACGACTTCACGCGCGCAGTCATTCAAGGCGGGCGGCCTCGCGTGGACGGTCAAGTCGGGCAGAAGGTTTCGGAAATACTGGAACAGATTTATGCTGGTTGAGGGAGGGTGATTTGAATATGTCATCGAGCATCAGAAACGCGGTGTGTGCATTCGTCTTCGCGGCGCTGGTCGCGGCGGTCGGTTCGGCGCAGACGACGGGTAATGCAAGGATGGAGCGCGGCCCGAGCAGCCCCATCAGGCCGTACGTGGTGTTGACGGGGCAGTCTGTGGAAGAGACGGTGCGGAAGCTGCACCCCAACAACAAGGTCGAGGAGTTGATCGGCGGCGAAGGGATGGAGCTGCGCGTGGCCGTCCAGCATGAGAGCGACCACGCGGCGGCGTCGGGCGAGATTCACGACGCGTCGGACGACGTTTATTACGTGCTCGAAGGGACGGCGACGCTCACGCTCGGCGGGAAGTTGGAATCGCCGAAGGAGGTCGAGCCGGGTGAGTGGCGCGGGCCGCGCATCGAGGGCGGACAGAACTTCGACGTGAAGAAGGGCGACCTCATCATCGTCCCGCGCGGCACGCCGCACATGCGCAGCACCGTCGGCAAGGACTTCGCGATGATACTCATCAAGGTCTTCGACAAGCCCCTGCCGCCGCCTCCCGCAAAGACCACGCCGCAGTCGAACCCGAAAAAGCCTTGAAGTCTTTGTAAAGGAGCGCGAGCATCTCGCCCGCGCTCCTTTCTGCTCCTTCAACAATACTTCAATAGCGCTGCACCATCTCCCACACAGAGGGCTCGACGGGGATGCCCTGCTCTATGTTCTCGCGCCTGATTTTCAGCGTGCGCTCGCCGGGGTATCTGACGCCGTCGCCTCCGTCTGTGTGGAGGCTTTCGATGATATCGTCGGCGATGCGGGAAGCCGCTTCGGTTCCGCCGAGCGTTGACAGGTCGAAGGCGAGGAAGACTTGCGAGAGGCGCGCCTCTTCGAGCGGGTCTTGGGGAATCTGATGCGTGGCGAGTCCGCCCGCGAGGAGCGCCGCGGCCATGTCGAGCAGCAGCGCAAGGCCGGAGCCTTTCCAGAAGCCGATGGGCAGTGGGCGACCTGACTCCTCGATAGCGCCGGGGTCGCGCGTGAGATTGCCTTCGGAGTCGAAGCCTCCGGCCACCGGCAGTTGTTCGCCGCGCGCGCGGTAGGCTGCGAGCGCGCCGTAGGAGAACTGCGTCATCGCCATGTCGAGCACGACATGACCCACGGGGCGCGGGACGGCGATGACGAGAGGGTTGTTGCCGAGCAGCGTGCGCGCAGAGCCCCAAGGCGGAAGGTTGGGCAGCGTGTTCGTCCAGCAGAAGGCGAGCGCGCCCGCCTCGGCCGCCTGCCAGCCGTAGCTCCCACCGCGCATCCAGTGGTTCGTGTTCCTTAACGCGACGCAGCCGACGCCCTGTTGACGTGAAAGCTCAAAGGCTCTCGTCATCGACTCATGCGCGTTGAGATTGCCCGGGCCCGAACGTCCATCCCAGCGCTCAAGCGACCCGTGCTTCTCGACGCAGACGGCGCTCGCACGTACGTCCACGATTCCCTTTTCAATCATCTCCAGAAAGCGCGGGAAGCGTTTGAGGCCGTGCGTGTAGACGCCGTCGCGGTCGGTCTCTGCGAAGAGGCGCGCACACAACTCGGCGCGCCCTTGCTCAAAGCCGACCTTGAGCAGGACGCGCCGGAGTGTCTGTTGAAGCTCGTCGAAACTTACTCTCATTAAAACAGTAGACAGTAGGCAGTAGACAGTAGGCAGTAGAAAGGCATGTGCTCTTCTACTGACTACTGTCTACTCCCCTCAGTGTGGTTCGACAAGGTACAAGTCGCGGCCGGCGCGTTCGACGACGAGGGTGTCGGGGTCTTGGTCGTAGTCTTCGCGGCGGAACTGCCGGTGATCCATGAAGCCGAGGTTGACGCGGCGGCAGGTGGCCTCGTCGAGCGCGGAGGCCATCGTGATGGCGTAGCGTGGAATGACCTTGCCGCTCTCGTCGCGCGAGCCCGCGTAGGAGACGTGTGCGAGGTGCGCGGCGACGGCGAGGTTCGAGCGCAGCTCGGTCGAGAGCGCGACCATCTCGCGCACGCGGTCGATGGGCGCATAGCCGTACTTCTCGATGAGCAGCCCGTGCGTCTCGGAGATGGCGCGCAGGTGCGGCGCGTAGATGATAAGCTCGCCGCCCTCTTCGATGATGCCGCCGAGCTTGTAGCTGGCCTTGCCGCCGACCCAAAGCTCATCGTAGTGCTCGTCGAGTAACGCGACGACGCGCTTGTACTTGCGGCCGGTGTACTTGATGTGAACCTGTCGGCTCACTTCGGACGCTTGACGGAAGGCTTCGCGGAAGTCGCCGCAGAAGAGTGCGTGCGTGCGCAGGCGCTCGTCCTCAGTGCGCGTGACGACGGAGTTGATGGAGATGATGCGCGCGGGGACGAGGTCGGCGGCGGCCTCGATCATGTGGCGCGTGGGCGTCTCGACGCGGCCGATGATGTTCTCGATGGAGGCAAGCGCGCCGAGCCAGTGTGTGGCGTGCGTCAGGTTCGGGCCGGCGACGCCGGGGAAGAAGTACTTGGCGCCGCCCGCGAAGCCCGCGACCTCGTGCGGGACGGTGGCGCCGAAGATGAGCACGGTGTCGTAGACGCCGGGTGCGAGCAGACGATTGAGGTTGACCTTGACGGCCTCGTTGATGAGGCCGCCGGTCAACTCGGTCACACGCTCGGCGCTCAGCTCGCCGAGGTCAACCAGCTCTTCGGGACGATTCCATTGGTGGTCGAAGATGTTTCCAAGCAGAGGGAGCGACGCGCCTGCGCCCAGACCGACCTTTGCGCGCTTCTCTTCCTCGGTCATGGGCATGTGCGTGCCCTGTGCGACGAGCGCGTCGAACTGTTCCGCGCCGTGCTCATTTAGAATCTCGGCCGCGAAGGGGAAGAGGAGGTCTGTGTTGTCGTCGCGCGTCTTGTCGGGAACGATGGCGAGGACGCGCGCGCCGGGGCCGACGGTCAGGAGCGCCTGCTCGACGATGGCGCGCAGCTCCGCGGGCGAGAGGTCGAGGTCGGGCGCTCCCCTTCCCACAGTTGAAGGCGCGGGCTTTGTGCTCATACATTTTCTCCCTATGCAGTCAGGCTTATCTTTGAATACGCGCCGAGCCACCTTTAGCAAACGCGCGCACCTGCTCGACGGTCGCCATCGTGGTGTCGCCGGGGAAGGTCGTCAGCAGCGCGCCGTGCGCCCAGCCGAGCTTGAGCGACTCTTCGGGCGACTCGCCCGTCAGAAGGCCGTAGAAGAAGCCGGAGGCGAAGCCGTCGCCGCCGCCGACGCGGTCTATCACGTCAAGCTCCGCGGTCGGCGACACGTACGTCGCGCCGTTCACCCAAGCCACCGCGCCCCAACTGTGCCGGTTGGTCGTGTGCACCTCACGCAGAGTGGTGGCGACGACTTTGACCTGCGGGTGCATCTTCACCACCTTGTCGATCATGCCGAAGAAGGCCGTCGGGTCGAGCTTTGAAGACTTCGTCACGTCCTGCCCCGGGATGCCGAGGCCCTTTTGCAAGTCCTCTTCGTTACCGACGAGCACGTCCACGTTCTCGACGATGCGCGCAACCGTTTCGACCGCGCGCCCCTCGCCGCCCGAAATCTTCCAGA
>JBJMGQ010000032.1:0-5575 GCA_045807845.1 Pyrinomonadaceae bacterium
ACCGCCTCAGTTGAGCGCGGCGCGGAAGGCTTCGACGACCTTGGGCGCGTTGGCTTCGAGGCTGAAGCGTTCGCGTGCGACGTGGGCCGCGCGCGCGGCCATCTCGCGCCGCAGTCGGCCGTCGCGCACCATGAGCAAGAGGTATTCGACCCAGTCGGCGTCCCCTTCGGCGAGAAAGCCTGTGCGGCCGTGCTCGATGACCTCGGGGTTCGAGCCCATCGGCGTGCAGACGGGCGGGATGCCTAGTGCCATGTACTGCGCCGTCTTCATGTAGAACTTGCGCTTGTTCCACTCGTTGACGGGCAGAGGAATCATGCCGACCTGCATCTTCCGCAGGTCTTCGACCTCGGTCTCGGCGCTCCACTTCTGCGCGGTGTAGTTGACACCCGGCAGGTCGAACTCCGTCCCGCCGATGAGGTGGACGCCGCAGTCAACTTTCGTCTGCAACTCGCGCAGGGCATTCGCGACGACGCGGATGTTGCCGACGGTGGTTGGGCTTCCGCTCCAGCCGACGGTGACGCGTTCGAGCTTGTCGGGCTCGGGCTTGAAGACGTAGCGGTCAGTGTCAACGATGGAGGGCACCTGCCAGATGTTCCGGTTATGACGGGCGGCGAACTCGCGTATGTGCGAGGAGTTGACGATGACGACCTTGCTCAGGCGGATGATGTCGGCAATCTTGCCGAAGAATTTCAGATACGAAAGATAACCGTTCGAAGGGCTGCGGTAGGGAACGTAGAGCGGGTCGTCGAGTTGATAGATGATCGGCTTGCGGCGCGCGATGCGTTTCTCCAAAAACGCGGGCCCCAAGAGTGCCGCCTCGCGGTAGACGAAGACGGCGTCGTAGTCGTCCAGACGTTTGAGCAGCTTCAGGCGCTCGACGTAGCCGCGCATCATCTCGGCGGCCTTCTCGAAGGTGTGGCCGGGCGTGTAGAGAATTTCGCGCAGCCGCTCCGACTCGAACGGCGCCCAGTGGAGACGGATGCCTTCGGGCGCGAGCACCTTCTCCCACAGCTCGATGCTCCCGCGCTGCCCGGGCGCGAAGCCGTACCGGTTCGGTATCAGTGTCAGGACTTCCATCGTGGGAAACTCGGCGCCGCGCGTCCTTTAGGCCAACAGCCCCTCGAAGCGTTCGAGCCGCGAGGGATGGATGAAGACGTAGTTGTCCTCTTCGACTTCCGAGGCTGAGACTTCGCGGAGGCGGCGGGCACGGCCGTCTTCGACGTAGCGGTAGAGACGGTAGCCGCGCTCTTGGAAGAAGCCGAGCAGCTCTTCGAGCCGGATGCCGAAGCCTTCGAGGAACCAAGGGTTAATCTCGCAGATGACCGTCGGCAGGTGCTCGCCTATCAAACGCTCGGCGCCGCGGAAGCAGAGAAGCTCCGCGCCCTCGATGTCGCACTTGATGAGCGAGAGGCTCTCGACCTTCGGCAGAAAATCGTCTAACGCGACGACCTCGGCCGTCACGTCGCGTGTCGCGGCCCAGCGCACCTGACCCTCGCGCCCCGCGCGCGTGTCGTCGCGCCCGCCGATGTAAGCTTGCCCCGCGGCCATCGCGCCCGACGCCTGCACGGGGACGGTGAAAGCGATGCGCCCCGCGCGGTCGCTGCAACCCTTCTCGACCAGCTCGACGTTGCGGAAGCGCAGGAGGCGCGCGACGAGCGCGAGCGTGCGGAAGGTGAACGGGACGGGCTCGAAGGCGTAGACGCGCACACGCGGGACGCGCGAGAGATGGTAGCTGTAGAGCCCGTAGTTGGCGCCCACGTCGAGCGCCGTCTCGCCCGCGCGGACGGCCGAAGGGATAAGGTCAAGCTCGGGCTCCGTCCAACGCCCCTTGCGAATGTCCCACGACTTCGCCACCGCCTGAAAGTAGACGTAGGTGTGCTCGTTGAGCACGGGGTAGAGCGCCTTCTTGACGAGGCGGCGCGCGGCCGAGTTGGCGCCCATCAGACCGTTGCGCCCCCCGCCACTCCCGACCCCTGCGCGACCAGCGCGCGCTCCGTCTCCGCGCGCGTGAAGTTGGCGCGCGGCACGCCGTAGTGCGTCGGCGACAGGCGCCCCTCAATCTTTCTTCCCGCGCGCAGGTCTTCGCAGAGCCGCCGGACGAGCTGCGGATTCTCTATCTCTTCGCCGGAGGCAAGGCGTTCTTCGACTACCGTGACTAAGCCGTCGTTGCCCGTCGCCTGACAGACGTGAAAGAGGCTTTGGAGATAGTCCTCGTTCGGCCCGCGCTCGAACTCCGTCCGCTCGCGGATGCCGCAGAAGCCCTCGGCCGTCGGGTAGAAGTCGAAGTACTCGACGACCTTCAATTCCAGCTTGCGCGCGAGCCCCGCGCGCACCGCCAAGCCACGAAGCGCCGCGCTGTTCTTCTGAAGGACGGGGATGCGCTTGACCCTGTCGCGCCAAGTGACGGGAAAGCGGCTCGTCCAGAGCGCGTAGGTGATCGATGTCTCCGAAGGATAGAAGGGCAGGTGCGGGATGTAGCTGTCCACGAAGGCGACGTGGCCCGACGGGTGCGGCGTGCGCTCAAGCAGGCGCATCTCGTAACGCTCGCGCGCCTCGTCAATCAACTGCGGGCGCGTGAACGTCCAGTGCTCGTAGCCGGGGCCGAAGGCGTTGACGGTCGAGAGCAGCATGTCGCCGTGATGATGAATCGCCTTCGTCGAAACATCCGACTCGCGCCCGGGCAGAGGTATCCAGCAGTTGACGACGAGGCCGAACTGCGGGTTGAGGTCAACGTTGAAGCCGACGACCGGGTAGTGCTTCTGGTTGAGCGAGCCGGGGGCGCGCAGGTGCGCCGAGAGCGCGTCGGCAAGGAACGCAGTGTCGCCCGACATATCTTCGAGCACCGCGCGGCTGCGGCGGTTGGCCTCGTGCTTGTCGGGCGAGGTGCGGAAGACGCCTTCGAGCGCGCCGACGTATTTCTTAACGCTGTCCATGATTTCTAACCCCGGAGGGACGCAAGTTCATACCACAGCCGCGCCGCCCCTTTCAACCGACCCCTTGCCGGAATCGGCCGACCCTTCGCCGCGCCCCGCGGGCGCCGCGAGCCGCCGGTAGAGGCGCCGGTACTTCGCGCCGCCAACAAGCTCGATGTCGAAGCGTCGCTCGGCGCTCGCGCGTGCGCGACTTGTCAAGTCGCCTTCGGCCCTGAGCGCCTCAACTTCTTCGAGCGCGCGGGCGAAGCTCTCGTCGTCGAAGTCTCGGAGAACGACGCCGACGCGGTCGCCCTCAATCACTTCGTCCACGTCGCCGATGCCTGCGTTGCAGACGACGGGCAGCCCCGCCGCGAGGTACTCGGCAATCTTGGTCGGCGAGGAGGAGAGCTTTGAATAACAGGCGCGGATGAAGGAGACGGCGATGTCCGAGGCTTTCAAGTAGCGCGGCACCTCAGCGGGCGCGACGCGCCCGACGTGGAACGATTCGTCGGGCACGCCCAGCTCGCGCAGCCGCGCGGCGATTGCGTCGGGCGGCGTCTGCGTGAGGACGAGCGCGAACGTCTTCGGGTCTTGCTTGTACGCAAGCGCCATGAAGCGCGCCGTCTCTTCGGCCATGTACCAGCCGCCGAACGAGCCGACGTAGACGACGACGCGGCGGCCTTCGACGTTCAGCTCGCGGCGCAACTCTTCGCGCGGCGTCTCATCTGCGGCGCGGAAGCGTTTGAAGTCAACGCAGCAGGGAATGACCTCGACGGGTCTTCCGCGCTCGTCCGTCTCTGTGCGGCCGGGGAAGAGTATCTCGCGCGCCTTCTCGGTGAGCACGACGAAGCCGTCGGCCGAATCGAAGAGGAAGCGCTCGACGCGCTTGACGCCGCGATACAGGGTGCCGTTCGCGGGCCAGACTCCGGCGTCGGTGTACTCTTCGGGCATGAAGCCGCGGATGTCGAAGAGGATACGGCCGCCCGCGCGCCGCTTGGCGAGCGCCGCCATCAGCGCGGCGACGTGACCGCGCGCGTGCAGCACGTCGGCCTCGCCGCGCCTGACGAGTTTGGCGGCCAGACGCGCGCCGACCGTCACGTCGTAGAGCGTCGCCGGCAAGGAAGGTCGCTTATGATAAGCGCGCCAGTGCCAGCGAATCCCCTCGCCTTCCAGACGCGCCCGCTCGGCCTCTAACTCTTCGCGCGTCCAGCGCTCCTTCAACAGCGGCTCGAACGTGAGCAGGCTCACGCCCACGCCCGCCTCGACGAGCTTGCGCAGATAGGGCAACACCTGTGTCTGCACGAGCGGCTCGCGCAGACCGAAGTAACAGAGATAGAGCGTGCGGGTCTTCATCAGAACTTTCAAGAGTACAGAACTCGCCGGGGGCACACAAACGCTCGACCCCGAACTTCTTCCGTTAAGGGCTATCGGTTCGGCGTCTGTCCCGTGTGAACGAACCCGCCCCGCAGCCCGCGCTCGGGGTCGCGCAGGGTCACGTCGCGCGGCAGCTCGGTCTGTGCGCAGGGCAGCTCCGTCGCCCAGCACAGCTCCCCGAACGATGGAACGAAGTACCTGAGCCCGTTCACCTCGCGCGCCACCGGCGCCGCTTCGGGCAGCGCGGGCGGCAGCAGCAGACGGCGGAAGCGCCCCTCGACTCCCTCTCCCGCACGCGCCCCCGCTTCGAGGGCGAGGGTCATCGTGAAGAAGATGAGACCGCACGCCGTCAGCAACGCGGCGAGTGTGACCCGCCGGACGCCAACCGCGCCCGCCTCCCCTGCGAGCCTGACGACCGCGGGGACGAGCAGCGCGCCGAAGAGGACGGCCGTGTAACCCAACCCGAACCTGAATGCAGGCGCCGCAAAGAGCGTCAGCGCCATACCCGCGAGCCCGGCCGCGAGTATCCAAGCCCTGCCGGCGAACTGCCCGCCCCGCCGGGTCAAGACCGCGACGACCGCCGCCGCCGTCACAGAGACCATCAGCACTTCCCCTCCACGCAGCACGAAGTACAGGAGCAGCCCCGCGCACCCCGCCAGCAACACCAACGTGCCCTGCGCGCGCAGCCGCGTCTTCGCGCGGACGAACGCCCCGGCGCACGCTGTGAGCAGGCAGAGGGGGGTGACGAACAAGTTCTTGGATGTGAACCCTTTCGTCGCCCAAGGCCCGAGCCAACTCCAATCGTTCTTCCAGTGCAGCCCGGTGCCGTTCCACCGCGACCAATCTCTGATGACTCTCGTGAGGCGCTCGGCCTCGGCCTCGCCGACCGACCACGGCGCCTCGACGCACAGCAGCTTGGATGGAAAGACGGGGCAGCCCGACGTGACCACGCCGTGCGCGATTGTCGGCAGCAGCATCAGTGCGACCAACGCGCCCGCCGTCAACAGTCGTCGTGTCGAGAACCCTCCCCCCCGGACGTAGTAAACGGACGCCACGACGAGCAGCGGCAGGCCGTTCAGCTTCAACCCCACGGCGCCCGCGGCCAGCAGCACGGGCAGCAGACGCGCCGCCGCGCCGCCCTTCTCTTCTTCTAAGAGAGAGATGGCCCACACGACGGTCAACGCCAGAAAGAAGAGCGGCAAGTCCGGACTGGCCGAGGCCGGCATCCGCCAGACGAAAATTGGCGGCAGCACCAACGCGAACGAGAGCAAGACCAGCCAGTCCGCGCC
>JBJMGQ010000033.1:0-15736 GCA_045807845.1 Pyrinomonadaceae bacterium
ATTAACGGCGCGGGCGGCGAGGCCATCTACGTCGCGGCCGACGTGGGGCGCGAAGGTGACTTGCGGCACGTGGCCGAGGAGGCGCTCGCGCGCTTCGGGCGCATCGACACGTGGGTCAACAACGCGGGCGTCTCCATCTACGGGCGGATTCTCGACACGCCGTTCGAGGACATGCGCCGTCTCTACGAGACGAACTTCTGGGGCGTCGTCTACGGCTCGGTTGTCGCGGCCGAAATCTTACGCCAGCGCGGCGGCGCGCTCATCAACGTCGGCTCGACCGTGAGCGACCGCGCCATCCCTCTGCAAGGGGTCTACAGCTCGTCGAAGCACGCAGTCAAAGGTTTCACCGACGCGCTCCGGATGGAGCTTGAAGAGGAGGATGCGCCCGTCTCCGTCACGCTCATCAAGCCCGCGGCCATCGACACGCCGTACGTCAAGCACGCGAAGAATTTCTTAGAGAAGGAGCCCGCCGTGCCGCCGCCCGTCTACGCGCCCGAGGTGGTGGCCGAGGCCATCCTCCACTGCGCCGAGACGCCCGAGCGCGACGTGTTCGCGGGCTTCGGCGGCAAGGCGCTCTCTCTGATGGACAAGTACACGCCGCGTCTCGGCGATAAGGTGATGGAGAGCTTCATGTTCGACGCGCAGAAGCAACAGGAGCCCGCGCACGCGCGCGGCGACGGCGGCCTCTACGAAGCCTCCGGCGAGTTGAAGGAGCGCTCCGGCGACGATATCTACGTCTCCGAGTCGAGCATCTACACGAAGGCTTCGCTTCATCCGCTCCTGACGGGCGCACTCTTCGTCGGCGCGGGCCTCGCCGTCGCCGCGCTCGTCCGGCCGCGCCGCACAGGCGGCAACGGCCACGCGCGCCGTCGCTCACAAGAACAGGTGTGGCCCTCGGCCGCGGGTCTTCCGGCTGAAGGGTAAAGGCGTCTGAGTTTCTTTCAACCACCACAGAGACACAGCTAAGACAGATCATGTTTTAGCTGTGTCTCTGTCTCTGCGGTAATGAACTCTTACCCTATAATCATTCAAGTGAAAATTTCGAAGGGCGCGGGGTCGCATTGATGAGCGTGACTTTCGTTGACGTGCTGCTGGTGCTGGTCGTGCTGTTCGGCGTGTGGCAGGGCTGGCACAGGGGGCTTCTGCTGGGGCTGCTCGACCTTGTGCGTTGGGTCGGGGGGCTTCTGTTCGCGCTCAGGTTCTATCAGCCGGTGGCGCGTTGGATGGGGCCGCGCGTGAGTTGGGACGAGGCTTGGGACGCGCCGGTGGCGTTTCTGTTGACGGCCGTCGTGGCGGGGCTCGTCATACAGCTCTTGGGGCAGTGGTTGTTGAAGCGTGTGCCGGAGGCGACGCATCGCGGGACGGTAAATCGGACGCTGGGGATGATACCGGGACTGGCGGGCGGGCTCATCTCGGCGGCCATCCTCGCGTCTTTGTTGATGGCGGCGCCGCTGCCCGAGGCGGCGCAGGAGTCCGCGCGCCAGAGCGCGTTCGCGAACCAGCTCACCTCATACACCAACCGGCTCGAAGACCAGCTCGCGCCCGTCTTCGACGAGGCCGTCCAGCAGACGCTCAACCGTCTCACGATTCGCCCCGAGTCGAACGAGCGCGTCGAGCTGGGCTTTAAGGTCGAGTCCGCTCGCCCGCGCCCTGACCTCGAAGCGCAGATGCTCGAACTCGTCAACGCCGAGCGCGAAGCGGCCGGGCTCAACCGGCTCGCGCCCGACCCGGAGTTGACCGAGGTGGCGCGCGCGCACTCGGCCGACATGTTCGCGCGCGGCTACTTCGCGCACGTCTCGCCGGACGGGCTCGACCCCTTCGACCGCATGAAGCGCGCGGGCGTCGGCTTCCGCACGGCGGGCGAGAATCTCGCGCTCGCGCCGACCGTCCGCGTCGCACACACGGGGCTGATGAACTCGCCCGGCCACCGTGCCAACATCCTCCGCCCGGGCTTCGGCCGGCTCGGCATCGGCATCATGGACGGCGGCTATCGCGGCATCATGGTCTCGCAGGAGTTCCGAAACTGAAGTATATTGAGCGCACTGATAAGGGAGATTACATGAAAGCTTTTGTCGGCCTCCCCGAACCGGCATTGAGCATCTGTGATTTGACCTGCCTCGAAGTGAACGGCAGGCCGTTCCCTCACGTCCTTCACGAGCAGTTCATCAAACCCGAGCATTACAGGCAGTTGGTCGAATCCTTTCCCGCCTGCCCGCCGACACCCGAGCCCACAGGCTATTCGCTCTTCTGGGGAGACGAAGGCTACCAGCGGCTTCTGGATGAGCACGCAGCGTGGCGCGCGCTGCACGGGACGTTTCACCAACAGCGCTTCATCGACTGGGCCGCCGAGCAGTTCGCTCCCATCTGGCGCGAGTCGGGCTGCGCCATTGACCTCTCGCGTGCGCGCTACGTCCCTTACAAGGAAGACCGCATCGACAAGGCGCGCACGTCGCTGCGACGCGTCGAGCACGCGCCCGAAGAGCTGTTCGTCAGGATGGACATCTATCAAGGTCGCGTCGGCTACGGCCGCTCGATCCACGTAGACCACCGGCGCCGGCTCGTCTCCATGCTCATCTACATGTGCGACCCGATGGAGGGCGGAGAGCTGCTGCTGCACACGGGGGCGAAGCAGCGCTGGTACGGCGCGCGCCCCACGCGCGTCGCGCCGCGGCATAACCTGATGGTCGCCTTCCCTTGCTCTTCACGCTCGCACCACTCGGTCAGTCCCATCGTCTCGCAAGACGCGCCGCGCAACTACATACAGGTGCAAATCTCCAGCTCGGTTGACGTGTGGGACAAGCAGGGAAGCGCAGACGTTGAGTCCCGCAGTCGTTCGTATCCTTCCACGCGCGCGGCCTCTGCAACCCAAGCCCGCGAGCAGCTCGACCTCGAAGCCAGCCGCACGAAGCTGCTCGGCTCGCTCGAAGGCGCCGACGACATCACCGTCATCCGCAGCCACGGAAACATCGGCGACCAGCTCATCCACGCGGGGCTGCGTCGGCTGCTGCGCGGCTTCGAGTACAGAGAGTTGGGACTGGAACAGCTCTACGGCGCGCGCGGCCGGCTCGCGGTCGTCACCGGCGGCGGCGCTTGGTGCGCGCCGCATCAGAACCTCCCGCGCTATCTGCCGCGCATCGAGAAGCAGTTCGAGCGCGTCGTCATCTTCCCAAGCTCCTTCGACACGAGGGTCAAGAGCGTCCGCGAAGCGCTCGCCGCGACCCGCGCGCTCGTCTTCGCGCGCGAGCACACCTCCTTCGAACAGATTCGAACGCTCTGCCGCGCCGAGCTGGCACACGACACGGCCTTCTTCTTCGACTTCGAGCCCTACCGGCGCCCCGGCCGTGGGACGCTCCTCGCCTTCCGCACCGACCGCGAGTCTCTGACGAACAGCGTGCCGCCCGGCAACCTCGACCTCTCGGTCGCCTGCGAGAGTCTCGACGAGTTCCTCTGGCGCATCGCCCGTCACGAGGTGGTGCAGACCGACCGCGCGCACGTCATGATCGCCGCCGCGCTGCTCGGCAAAGAGGTGCGCTACGCGCCTTCGAGCTATCACAAGCTGCCGGCGCTGGCCGCCAGCTCCTTGCGCGACTACAAAGTCTCACCGCTCGACGGCTATGAGTTTGCCGCGACAGTTGAACAGGCTCTCGCGCCCGTCGAAGAGATCGAACATCCAAGCGCCCCGGACGCAGAGACGCGTCTGCTCCTCGACGAGTTCATCCACTCAAGGTCTTTCCGCCTCATCTCTTCCTACTGGCGACTCAAGCGGCGCATGCGTTCGCGGAACTCGACGAGGTCGTGACGGCCGAGACGCTTCAGTTCCGCGTCGAAGACGCTTGGGCCGGTCGCCGCCTCGACGAGTTCCTTGCCGAGCGCGTGCCCGGCCTGAGCCGCATGCACATCGCGGGGCTGCTCGCGCGCGGCGCGTGCAGAGTGAGCGGCGTGGCGGCGCACGCGGGCCGGCGACTGTGTGCCGATGAACTGGTCGAGGTCGAGACGGAAGGCTCCGTGCCGAACTCGATGACGCCGGAGCCCGTGCCGCTCGAAGTCGTCTACGAGGACGAGCATCTCGTCGTCGTCGTCAAGCCGTCGGGCGTCCTCGTCCACCCGACGCGCGGCGTCAAGCGCGGCACGCTCGCCAACGCGCTCGCCTATCACCTCAACCGGGAGCTGCTTGATGAAAGTCTTGCTGTCGAAAATTTGATTCCGTCCGGCGCGGCTTTCATCCGCCCGGGGATAGTCCACCGGCTCGACCGCGACACGTCGGGTTTGATGGTCGTCTCAAAGACGCAGAGCGCGCTCAGCCGTCTCACGCAGCACTTCCAGCGTCGTCTGGTCGAGAAGCGTTATGTGGCCGTCGTCGGAGGTCTCTTGCAGGATGCAGAGCTGAACATCGAAGCGCCCATCGGGCGGGACGAGGAGGCGCGCCCGCGTTGGAGAGTTTTGGAGTCGGGCAAGCAGGCCGAGACGCGCCTGCGCGTGGTCGAGCTGGCCCAGCGCCGCACGCTCGTCGAGCTGGAGCCTTTGACGGGGCGGACGAACCAGTTGCGCATACACTGTGCGCACCGTGGGCACCCAATCGTCGGCGACGTGCTGTATGCGGGCGAACCGTTCGGGCGGCTCTGCCTGCACGCGGCGCGGCTCGCGTTCCGGCATCCGGCGAGCAACGAATGGGTCGAGTTCGTCTCAAAGGCGCCGCCCGAGCTACTATCGGCGCTCGTATAGGACGGCAAAAAGCACGAATTTTGGGCAAAAAGTCATGCAAATTTTGCGGCGGCGAAAATTTAACCTCGGCGGCGAAAAATTTTTAACTTAGGTGTTGATTCCCGGCGCAGAAAGTTTTATATTTCCGCCCACTTCGGGCATGCGGTGAATCCAAATGCCTAGACGGTTGCTGGGGTGAGGACAGTGACCGTTGCCATGAGTGGGCGCGATGAACCCCAAAGTTCGTCGCGCCCGCTTTATTTTTGCCCGCCGTCATTGGTTCCCCGCCACCGAAAAGTTATCCGACCACTTACATCCCGCCCCCGTCTGCGGTATATTCAAAACATCCCCTGAACAACTCTCCCCGGATGACGGTTGCGGCGGAGGTGTGCCGTGCGCGCGAGCTTTCTTGTAACCAACGTGTGTGAGTCGCCGTCTTCAACCTTTAGCAGCACTACTCCCATGCATGTTTAGAACACGGCCCGACAGGCATCAACTGAGACAGACGGACGGCAGTGAATGAAATGAAAAAGCTATTCCTCTTCTTAACGATCTCGCTTCTGGCGTGCGCGACGGCGGGCGCGCAGACACAGCAGGCTCCGGCCGCGAAGCAGTTTCTCGCGGGCGAGGTGACGGCCGTTGACGCCGCGGCGCACACGGTCACGGTGCGCGCGGACAAGGGCGAGACCGTGACGCTCTCGACGACGGAGCAGACGACCTACACGCGCCTGCCTCCGGGCGTAACCGACCTCAAGCAGGGTGCGCGCGTCACCTTCGCGGAGGTGCGCGTCGGCGACCGCGTGGTGGCGCCGGGAGTCACGACGGCGGGCGGGTCGGCCTCGCGCCTCATCCTGACGGCGAAGGCCGCGAGCGGCCCCGGCGGGCAGAACGCCGGACGCAGGCTCAACGGCCGCGTCGTCTCGGTGGACGCTGCGAAGAAGTTGATCGTCGTGCAGACGCGCGGCCGAGAGGGTCAGGAGTCGGTGACGGTCGATGCTTCGGCCGCGGCGCGCGTGCTGCGCTACGCGCCCGACTCGATGCGCCCGGCCGATGCCGTGGCGGGCTCGCTCGCGGACGTGCGCGCCGGAGAGAACATACGCGCGACGGGCGAGCGCTCGGCCGACGGCGCGACCTTCAAGGCCGAAGAGGTTCTGACGGGCTCGTTTGCGCGCTTCGTCGGCACCGTTGCGAGCGCGGACGCGCAAGGCGGCGAGCTGGTCGTCAAGACCGAGGACGGTAAGAACGTCAAGCTCTCGTTCGGCGCGCGCTCCTCTCTGCGCCGCATCACGCCCGAGTTCGAGCAGGCGTTGGCGAAGCAGCGCGCCGAGTTCGAGCAGAGGAGAGAGCAGCGCCGCGCCGAGCGCCAGCAGCAGGGTGGACAGGCTCAAAGCGGGCAGGCTCAAGGTGGACAAGCTCAAGGTGAAGGTGGTCGCGGGCGCCGTGGCGACGGGGAGGGGCGTGGCGAAGGCGGCCAGCGCCGCGGCGGCCCGGGCGGCGGCGGCAACAACTTCCAGCAGATGTTCGAGAGCCTGCCCGTGGTCACGCTGGCCGAATTGAAGAAGGGCGACACAGTCGTCGTCACCGTCACGCCGACGGCCGATGCGACGCGCGCGACCGTCGTCTCTTTGGTCACCGGCCCGACCGAGACCATCCGCGCCATGCAGCAGTTCCAGCGCGGCGGCGACGGCCCGCGCGGCCCGAACAGCCCGGGCCTCCCCGGCGACGCTCTCGGCGGCGGCCAAGGCCCGACGCGCGAGCCGCCTCGCTAAACGATGAGCCAGGAACTCGGAGCGCTGAACGATGAATTGAAGACGACAGTCTGACAGTTCATCGTTCGGCGTTCCGAGTTCATACTTAACTAACAAGGTAGGGGTGGAGGGTGATGAGACATTTGAGGAGGGGGGCGCAGTGGGGCTTGGCCCTGTGCGCGGCGGTTCTGTTCTTTAACGTGTGTGGGGTCGTGGCGCAGCCATCGCTGGGAACGCTGCGCGGGAACGTGAAGGATGAGCTGGGCGGCGTCATCATCGGCGCGCCGGTGACGGCGACCGACGCGGCGGGCGTCGAGAAGACGGCCGAGACGGACGAGCAGGGCAACTACGTCTTCACGGGGCTCGCGCCGGGGCGCTACACGGTGCGCATCAATCAGGGCGGCTTTGCGCCTTACGAGAACCTCGCCGTCGAGGTGCAGGCCGGACGCACCGACCCGCTCAACATCACGCTCACCGTCGCCATTGAGCAGGAGGAGGTGACGGTCACGGCCGAAGCGCCCGTCGGCACGGAGGCCGAGTCGCAGGCCGGCGCCGTGGTGCTGCGCGGCGCCGACCTCGACGCCTTGCCCGACGACCCCGACGATCTGTCGGAAGCCTTGCAGGCGCTCGCGGGCCCGGGCGCGGGCTCTTCGGAAGATGGCGCGCAGATTTACGTGGACGGCTTCACGGGCGGGCGCTTGCCGCCGAAGGAGTCGATCCGCGAGATACGCATCAACCGCAATCCCTTCTCGGCCGAGTACGACCGGCTCGGCTACGGCCGCGTCGAGATTTTCACGAAGCCCGGCACCGACAAATATCGCGGGCAGGCGTTCTTCACCTTCAACGACGAATCCCTGAACGCGCGTTCACCTTTCGCCACGACGCGCGCGCCCTACCAGGCGCGGCGCTACGGCGGCAACATCTCGGGGCCGCTCTCCGCGAAGCGCGCCTCCTTCTTCCTCGACTTCGAGCGGCGCGAGACGGACGATAACGAGGTCGTGCGCGCCGTCGTCCTCGACGCGGGCCTGAACCCTTTAAGCTTCAACCAGACGGTTCTGACGCCCGACCGGCGCACGACCTTCAGCCCGCGGCTCGACTATCAGATCAACCCGACGAACACGCTCGTCGCGCGCTACACCTTTGAGCAGGGGACGCGCCTCAACGAAGGCGTCAGCGACTTCAACCTCCCGACGCGCGCCTTCGACGTGAATACCTCGCAGCACACGCTTCAGCTCACCGAGACGGCCGTCATCAACCAGAAGGTCATCAACGAGACGCGCTTCCAGTTCGAGCGCGACGGGCGGCAGCAGGAGGGTGGCAACAACCTGCCGGTCATCCGCGTGCTCGAATCCTTCACCGGCGGCGGCGCGCAGAACGCGCTCTCGTCGAACGACCAGAATCGTTTCGAGCTACAGAACTACACCTCTTGGACAGTCGGCGGTCACGCGCTCAAGGCCGGCGCGCGCCTGCGCGCAGACCGCGTGCGCGACGTGTCGCAGCAGAACTTCGCCGGCACGTTCACCTTCGGGGGCGGCACCGCGCCGCAGCTCGACGCCGCGGGCAACGTCGTCACGGACGCCAGCGGCAACCCCGTGCTCATTCAGATCACGAGCCTTGAGCGCTATCGCCGCACGCTCTTCTTCAGCGGGCTGGGGCCGGCGCAGATACGCTTGCGCGGCGGCGGCCCGACGCAGTTCTCCATCTCGGCCGGCGAGCCGGAGGCCAGCGTCACCTACTGGGACTTGAGCCCGTTCATACAGGACGACTGGCGCGTGCGCCCGAACCTGACCTTGTCGGCGGGCCTGCGCTATGAGCGGCAGAACCTCATCAACAGCGACCTCGACTTCGCGCCGCGCGTCGCCTTCGCGTGGTCGCCCGCGGCCGACCCGCGCAAGCAGAAGACGGTCGTGCGCGGCGGCTTCGGCATCTTCTTCCAGCGCGTGAACGAGAACCTTGCGCTTCAGGCCGCGCGCTCGAACGGGACGAACCAGCAGCAGTTCGTCGTCACTGACATCTCGTCGCCCTTCCTCAACCTGTCCACGTTCGCGCAGACGAGCGTGGACGGCGTGTTCACGCCGACGGTCTCGAACGTGCCGACGGCGGCGCAGCTCACGGCCTTTCAGGTGCGGCAGACCGTCAGGCAGCTCGCGCCCGACATGCGCGCGCCCTACACGATGCAGACGGCCTTCAGCATCGAGCAGCAGTTGCCCTATCGCATCTCGCTCTCGGTCAGCTACATCGGCGCGCGCACGCTCCACGCCCTGCGCTCGCGCAACATCAACGCGCCGCTCGTGGACTTGACCGGCAGGCTGCCGCGCGACGCCGCGGGCAACGCCGTCATCGTGCGCCCAGACCCTTCGCGCGGCAACATCAACCAGTTCGAGTCGAGCGGCGTCTTCAACCAGCATCAAATCGTCGTCAACGTCAACAACCGCTTCAGCCGCAAGTTCACACTCTTCGGCAACTACGTTTTGAACTTCGCGCGCAGCGACACGGACTATGCGGCCAACTTCCCCATCAACCAGTACGACCTGAGCGGCGAGTACGGCGACTCCGCGCAGGATCAGCGCCACCGCCTCTTCATCGGCGGCTCCATCAACGCTCTACCGTGGGGCTTGCGTCTGAACCCGACGCTCGTCGCCAACTCGGGCCGCCCCTTCAACATCACACTCGGGCGCGACCTGAACGGCGACGCGCTCTTCACGGAGCGCCCCGCGTTCGCCACAGACCTCTCGCGCGTGAGCGTGAGGCGGACGGCCTTCGGCGACTTCGACACCGAACCGCAACCGGGGCAGACCATCATCCCGCGCAACTACGGGCGCGGCCCCGGCTTCTTCTCCGTCAACATGCGTCTGAGTAAGACGCTCGGCTTTGGCGAAGTGGCCGCGGCCGGTGCGGGCGGTGCGGGCGGCGGTCGCGGCGGTCGCGGCGGTGGCGGAGGCCGCGGCGGTGGTGGTCGTGGCGGCGGCGGGCGCGGAGGCGTTGGCGGTGGCGTTGGTGAGAGCTTGGGCGGCGGCGAGAGCACGGAGCATCGTTACAACCTGACGCTCTCGCTCAACGTGCAGAACCTCTTCAACCACACGAGCCTCGGCCCGCCCGTGGGCAATCTCAACTCGCCCTTCTTCGGCCAGTCGGTCGCGGGCGGCGGGCGCTTCGGCTTCGGCGGCGCTGGCGGCGGCCAGAACGGCGGCAGCCGACGCGTAGACTTGCAGCTCCGCTTCAGCTTCTAATGTTCAAAGCGAAAATCGTGGCAAGCTCTCTGGCGGCCGTCGGCCTCGTGCTGGCGGCCGCCGGTTGCATCTCGCGCGCGAGCAAGCCGGCGCCCGCGACGGGCGCCCTCCCCGTGCCTGTGCTCTACGAGCGCAACTGCGCACAGTGCCACGGCGCGCGCGGCGAGGGCACGCAGAACGGCACGATGAAGGTTCCGCCCCTCAGCGCGGGCGCCGCTCTGACCGACCCGGACGAGAAGCTCTTCAAACAGGTCTCCGACGGCGGCAACGGCATGCCCCCCTTCAAATACACCCTCGACGACGAACAGATTCAAGACCTCATCCGCTTCGTGCGCGAAGAGATACAGAAGAAGTAAGGAAGTGACGAGTGACGAGTAAGCATGTTGGCTAACTCGTCACTCGTCACTCGTCACTGCTTCGCTTCTTCTGTCTTTCCGAAGGCAGGACGACCTCGAAGAGAGGCGTGGGCGTTCCCTCGCTGGTGGCGAGGAGGGCGGCGCCGTCGAGACGGTAGGCGACCGACTCGCCCTGTAGACGCGCGCCGAGCGAGACGGCGAGCGGCGTCTGCCGCCAGACCTCGTCGAAGTCCTTCGCGCCTTCGGGCAGCGTCAGCTCATACCCTTGTGCATAGTCGCAGAGCGCGACGCGGCGGCCGTCGGGCGAGATGTCTGCGCCGGTGATGAGCGTGCCGAAGAAGTCGGGGCCGCGCAGGGTCGCAATCTTCACCAACGCGTTGATGGCCTTCGGGTCGAAAGGGGCGGCGAGCTTGTAGACGCCCGCTTCGGCGTTCGCCTTCGTGACGATGTAGATGTCGCCCGTCGAAGGGTGGACGACGAGCGCCTCGGCGTTGTGCGCGCCGTCAGGATATTTAAGTCGGATGGCCTCGGCCGTTTGCGTCGGGCGCGCTTCCGTGGGCGCGGCCTGCGTCGCGGAGAGTTCGGGCTCGGGGAAGCGGTAGACGACGACGAACTCGCGCTCGCGCTCGTTGTCGCCGATGTCGCCCGCGTAGAGGTAGCTCTGCCCGGGCACGGGGCCGGGGCCGGCGGCGATGTCCTCCCAGTCGCGCGCGGACGCGCCCTCGACGTGCCAAGTCCCGCGCGAGCGCCCCTTGCGGTCGAAGGCGTAGACGAAGGGGCCGTCGCCCGAGTCGTTGTGCGTCCAGAAGAGGCCGGGGCTGCGGCGCGAGGCGACGAGGCCGCTGCTCTCGTCGATGCGCCGGTCTTCGAGCGTAGCAAGCTGGACGGGCTCGGCCGGTGCGAGGGGCAGGGGCGTAGCCTCGGCGGCGGCGGCCGTCTCACCCTTGCGCGTCTCGGCCGCAATCTCGCGCAGGCGCGTGGCCTCCGAGGTGTGGCAGGCCGGGGCGAGCAAGGCGAGCAGCAGCGTGAACGTTATGACGATCTTCTTCATCAGTCTCTTCTCAGTCCCGTTTCTTAAACCCGGCGGATAGAGTATCATCTTCGCACCGCAGACAACTTTACGCGACGCGCGCACAGAGGGTTCGCGCGCCCGCGGTACGGAGCGCCACCTTCCTTCAGAGTGAAAAAATATGCGACCTAAAAACGTCGGAATACTTCTGTTCGCACTACTGCTTCTATGCCCCGCGGCGGCGCGGGCGCAGGGGAAGCTGCTGACCATCGAAGACATCTTCGACCCCGCGAAGAAGGTCAACTTCTCAGGCACGTCGGTCTCCGGGCTCGAATGGCTGAACGACGGCGAGCACTATCTGCAAAGCCGAAAGGAGGGCAGCACGAACGTCCTCATGCGCGTCAACGCGCGCACGGGCGAGGCCGCGCCCTTCCTCGACGCCGCGCGGATGGAGGCGGCGCTGGCGAAGCTCCCCGCCGTGAGCAAAGAGGACGCGCGCAGGCTCGCGCACCAGTCCTCGTACAAGCTGAACGCGGCGCAGACGGCCGTGCTGCTCAACTACAACCTCGATCTCGTCTACTACGAACTGAACACGGGCACGGCCGCGCGCCTGACCACCGACCCCGAAGAGGAGACCGAAGAGGACTTCAGTCCCGACGGCCGTTGGGTAAGCTTCGTGCGTAAGAACGACCTCTACGTCGTCGATGTCAGGACGCGCTCCGAACATCGGCTGACAAAGACGGGCGACGAGAAGACCCTGAACGGCATCCTCGACTGGGTCTATGAAGAGGAGCTTTACGGGCGCGGCAACAAGCGCGGCTACTGGTGGTCGCCCGACTCGGCGCGCATCGCCTACCTCAACACCGACGAGCGCCCCGTTCACATCTTCCCCATCGTCGATCACATCCCGCGTCAACAGGTGCTTGAGGAGACGCCCTACCCGCTTGCGGGCGACCCGAACCCGCTCGTGCGTCTCGGCGTCGTCGAGCCCACGGGCGGCGAGACGCGATGGGTGGACGCGGCCGGATATGAACCGGCGGACTTGCTCGTCGTGCGCGTCTCCTGGTCGCCGGACTCGCGGCGCGTCGTGTGGCAGGCGCAGAACCGCGAGCAGACCTATCTCGACCTGAACGCGGCCGACCCCGCGACGGGCAAGAGCAAGCGCCTCTTCCGCGAGACGACGAAGGCTTGGGTCGAAGCCTTCGACGACAACCCGCGCTGGCTCAAGGACGGCTCCTTCATCTGGCGCAGCGAGCGCACGGGCTGGTCGCATCTTTACGGCTACGCCTCCGACGGCACGCTCGTCAAACAGATTACGAGCGGCCCTTGGGAGGTGCGAGGGCTAGACGGCGTGGACGAGGCGGGCGGCTGGGTCTACTTCCACGGCACCGAGCACAGCCACATCGCGGAGCACGTCTACCGCGTGCGCCTCGACGGCGCCGGGCTCAAGCGCCTGAGCGAAGCGGAGGGCAACCACAACCCCTCGTTCAACCCGGCGGCCACGCTCTTTATAGACAAGTGGAGCGACGTGAACACGCCGACGCAAGTGCGCCTCTTCGGCGCCGACGGCACGCAGGTGCGCGTCATCGAAGAGAACAAGGTGGCCGCGCTCTCGCAGTACAAGCTGGGCAAGGCCGAGATGCTGCGCGTGAAGACGCGCGACGGGTTCGAGCTGGAAGGGATGATGATACGGCCTCCGGACTTCGACCCGTCGAAGAAGTATCCCGTGCTTGAGTACACATACTCGGGGCCGCACGCGCCGCAGGTGAAGAACGCCTGGGGCGGCTCGATCTATATGTGGCACCAGTTGCTCGCGCAGAAGGGCTACATCGTCTGGTATCTCGACAACCGCACGGCGAGCGGCAAGGGGGCCGAGTCGGCTTGGGCTTCCTACAAGAACTTCGGGCCGCTTGAGCTGCGGGATTTGGAGGACGGGCTCGCGTACCTGAAGTCGCTGCCCTACGTTGACGGCTCGCGCATCGGCATCTGGGGCTGGAGCTTCGGCGGGTATATGACGACGTACGCGTTGACGCACAGCCGTGCGTGGAAGATGGGCATCGCGGGCGGGACGGTCGCCGACTGGGCCAACTACGACTCCATCTACACGGAGCGTTACATGCTGACGCCCGCGCACAACCCCGGCGGCTACAAGGCAGGCTCGCCGCTCGCGGGTGCGGCGAACCTGTCGGGCAAGCTGCTGCTGCTCCACGGGGCGGTTGACAACAACGTCCACATGGCGAACACCATCCAGCTCGTCTACGACTTGGAGAAGGCCGGGCACCAGTTCGACCTGATGATCTATCCCAAGTCGCGCCACGGCGTCACCGACCCGCTGCTCGTCAAACACATGCGCCAGAAGATGACCGACTTCATCATGGCGAATTTGTGAGGGGGAAGTAGACAGTAGGCAGTAGACAGTAGGCAGTAGAAGAAGGCGGCGCGTCTTAACCTTTAGGTCAAGCGCGCCGCTTTGTCTTCCTACTGCCTACTGCCATCTGCCTACTGCCTACTTCCTACTTCCTTCTTCCTCACGCTCTCGCGCTGCTCAAGTCCGGGTCAACGTCTTCGGTGCGCGCGGGGTGCTGGTCAACCCGCTTCAGCATCTTGCGAATCGGTATCGAGAGCAGCCCGAGCACGACGGAGGCGGCCACCAGCGCCGCGGCGGTGTAGGTAAAGAGCATCGGCATCTGTTCGAGCTTCTTGGGATCGACGAAACGGCCGACGAGGCCGCCGATGAGATTGCCGATGGCCGAGGCCATGAACCAGATGCCCATCATCTGCCCCACGTACCGGCGCGGGCTGAGCTTCGTCATCGAAGAGAGGCCGACCGGGCTCAAACACAACTCACCGACGGTCTGGAAGAAGTAGCTCCCGACGAGCCACCACGCGGCCACCTTCACCGCGCCGTTGCTGCCGGCGACGATGTTCGCGGCCGGCACCATCACGAGGAACCCGAAGCCTGCGAACAGGAGCCCGAGCGAGAACTTCGCGGGGCTCGACATGTCGCGCCCACGCGCGCCGAGCTTCGTCCAGAGCGCGGCGAAGAAGGGCGCCAGCAGGAAGATGAAGAGCGAGTTGATCGACTGGAACCACGTCGCCGGGACTTCCCAACCGAACACGGTGCGGTGGGTGAAGTCCTTCGCGAAGAGGTTGAGCGAGGTCGGCGCCTGCTCGAACGCCGACCAGAAGACCGAGGCGAAGACGAACAGCACCGCAATCACCACCACCCGCTTCTTCTCGTCGCCATCGAGCCCGCCCGCGGCGAAGATGTACCCGAAGAAGATGACGGCGAGCGCGAGCAGCACGTAGGTCATCGACTCGCCGATGGCCTGCGCGTCGAGCGTGATGACGCCCAGCGCCGTCAGGATGATGACGAGCGCGAGGATGGCGACGCCGGTGCCGAGCACCAGCTTGATCTGCTTCTCCTTGCGCGCCTGCACGACGGGGTCGGGGTCGAGCGTCGGGCGTGTGCCGAGGTCGCCGAGCGTCTTGCGCGCGCGCGTGGCGAAGAGCGTCAGGCCGATGAGCATGCCGACGCCGGCCGCGCCGAAGCCGAAGTGCCAGCCGAACTTCTCGCCGAGGAAGCCCGTGATGATCTGGCCGAAGAAGGCGCCGACGTTGATGCCCATGTAGAAGATCGAGAAGCCCGCGTCGCGCCGCGCGCCGCCTTCGGGGTAGAGGTCGCCGACGATGGCCGAGATGTTCGGCTTCAACAGACCCGTGCCGCAGACGATCAGGATGAGCCCGAGGAAGAAGGTCAGCTTCCCACCCGCGAACGCCGAGAGCCCGATGGAGATGTGGCCGGCCGAGATGCAGATGGCGCCGTAGAGAATCGCGCGCCGCAGTCCCAACAGCCGGTCGGCGATCCAGCCGCCGGGCAGCGATGCCAGGTAGACGCTCGCGCCGTAGATGCCGACGATGGCCGACGCCTGCCCGCGCTCGAAGCCGAAGCCGCCCTCCGCGAGCGCCGCCGACATGAAGAGGACGAGGAGCGGGCGCAGCCCGTAGTAGGAGAAACGCTCCCACATCTCCGTGAAGAAGAGCGTAGAGAGCCCGCGCGGGTGACCCGCGAGTCCCGAGGTGTCCGAGGTCTTACTTTGACTGACGCCGGTGTGGTCGATGGGTGCGCTCATGTGCTTACTCCTTCGAGACTTTTGTCTGGCAGAACTTTCCGGGGGCGTGTGTCAGGCTTTGCCCGAACATGATACATGGATGAGGGACGAAGGCAAACAAGTTGCCGGTTTGTTCTTGGCCCGAGGATGGAACATAATACGCCGCTCAACAAACTCGGGAAGGGAACCGACGACGACAATGACGACGACCGAAGGCGGCACCAACGCCGCGCGCGTGGCCGACATACAGGCGGCGCTCCGCGAGGCGGGGCTCGACGGCTGGCTCTTCTATGACTTCCGCCAGAGCGACCCGCTCGCCTACCGCATCCTCAAGCTCGACCCCAACCAGTTCTCTACGCGCCGCTGGTTCTACTTCGTGCCCGCCGAAGGCTCCCCGACGCGCATCAATCACGCCATCGAGCAGGGCAAGCTCGACCTGCTCCCGGGGCGCAAGCTCATCTACAGCGGATGGACGCGTCTGCACGAGCACCTGCGCGACGCGCTCTCGACCGCCGGAGCCGACGGCCGTGCGCCGCGCATCGCCATGCAGTACTCGCCCGAGAACTCGATCCCTTACATC
>JBJMGQ010000034.1:0-5758 GCA_045807845.1 Pyrinomonadaceae bacterium
CTCACCTTTGTGTTCTCTTCGATATCGCTCAAAGTCTCAGAGCTTGTCGCCTCCGCGTCGCGTTCGGGCGTGCCGCCGCCTTCGGTCGAAGCCTTCGGGTCTCGCGTCTCTTCCATCTAAGCCCTCCTCGTCAGTAGTAGAGTAAACGTAGCGTCACGAGCAGCGACATCGCCGTCGCCGCGTAGAAGCCGGCGAGCATGTCGTCGGCCATGATACCGAGCCCGCCGCCCAAGCCTTCGAGCCGCCGCACCGGGAACGGCTTCCAGATGTCGAAGACGCGAAAGGCGATGAAGCCCGCGACGACCGTCCACGTCCAAGTCGTCAGCCACGGCACGAACAGGAACGCAATCAACTGCCCCGCCACTTCGTCCACGACGACCGCGCCCGGATCTTTCTTCCCCAGCAGCTTCTCGGCGCGCGTCGCCGCCCAGATGCCTCCGAGCGCGACCAAGAGGATGACCAACAGCAGCACCGTCGTCTGTATCGCCGGGAACTGCTGCGGCGAGAGGTCGAGCCCGCGCCTGACCGCGTAGTCGAAGACCCGCTCAGTCAAACGCCCGAGCCCGAGATAGAGGACGACGCCGACCGCAGAGCCCCACGTCCCCGGCGCGATTGGGATGAGCCCCACGCCGCACGTCGCCAGCGCCAGCGCGAAGTAGTCTACGGCCGTCCGCCGACGCTCCGGCACGACGATGTGCGCCGGCTCGACTACCGGATGCGTTATCGAGTCGCTCGTCTCTTTCTGCTTTGACATGGGGAGACTGTGAATGTCTTAAACTATCCTGCCGACGAGGTCGTACTGCTGCGCCTCTGTAATCTCGACGTTGACGAACTGGCCGGGCTCGGGCGCGAAGCCTTCGGGCGCGTCGTTGATAAGAATGCAGCCGTCGATTTCGGGCGCCTGCGTCTCCATGCGCCCCTGCCAGAGCAGGTCTGTCTCTTCGGACGCGCCCTCGAAGAGCACGCGCACCACTTCGCCGACGCGCGCCCCGTTCTTCCTGAGCGAGATGCGCGACTGCGCGCGCATCAGCTTCGCGCGACGCTCGCGCGCCGTCCTTCCGTCAACTTTGTCTTGCAGGTCGAAGGCCGGCGTGCCCTCTTCATCCGAGTAGGTGAAGACGCCGACGCGGTCGAACTCGACGTTTTTGATAAAGGAGAGAAGCTCTGCGAAGTCCTCGTCGGTCTCGCCGGGGAAGCCGGCGATGAAGGTCGTGCGGACTGCAATTCCCGGCACGCGCTCACGCACACGCGCGATGAGTCGTTCGAGGCTCGCGCGATTCCCGCCGCGCTTCATCAGCTTCAAGACGTTCTGCGAGGCATGCTGCAACGGCATGTCGAGGTACTTGACGGCCTTCGGCTCAGTGGCCAGCACGTCGAGGAAGGCGTCGCTGATATGCGTTGGGTAGGTGTACATCACGCGCACCCACTCGACGCCGTCCAGACGACACAGCTCGCGCATCAGGTGTGCGAGCGCGTCCGCTTCGCCCAAGTCTTCGCCGTAGCGCGAGGAGTCCTGCGCGACAAGGATTAATTCTTTGACGCCCTGCTCGACCAACTGCTGCGCCTCGGCCACGACGGAGCCGAAGCGTCGGCTGCGAAAGTGGCCGCGCATCTGCGGAATGAAGCAGAAGGCGCACGGGCGGTCGCACCCTTCGGCGATCTTGACGTAGGCGAAGTGGCCGGGCGTGGCGAGCACGCGCGGCGTGGACTCGTCGTAGAGATAGGTCGCCGTCTGGTTGCCGAGCGGCAGCACAGGCAACTGACGCGTGTTGACGCGCGGGTCGGCGGCCAACGTGATGTCGCCCAACTGACTCGTGCCGATGAAGGCATCAACCTCCGGCATCTCCGCGCGCAGTTCGTCGCGGTAGCGCTCGACGAGACAACCGGCGACGATGAGCCGCTGACACTTCCCCTCCGACTTCAGACGCGCGGCTTCCAGAATCGCTTCGACCGACTCCTTCTTCGCCGCGTCGATGAAGCCGCACGTGTTGACGACGAGCGTGTCGGCCTCGGCCGCGTCACTCGTCAACTCGTAACCCTCCTGCTTCAGGCGCCCCATCATCACCTCGCTATCCACGAGGTTCTTCGGGCATCCCAGACTGATGAATCCGACTTTCTTCATTTGTACTACTCGTGATGAATGATGAGTGATAAGAGAAAGACAAGGCCCCTCTTTTTTTCTTATCACTTATCGCTTATCACTTATCACTTTCCTTAAGTGGCGCTCGACCTCTTCGGCCTCGGCGCGGGTTAAATCGTGCGCGCCGTAGCGGACGCGGTTGTAAGCGCTCGTGATGGCAAGCACCTCGGGCGTGCCGACTGCTTCGGCGAATTCGAGCGGCGTCTGGTCGGCGCGGCGCTTGAGGCCGCGGCCGCCCAGCGCCGCGGTCATGCGCTCGTAGAACTCGACGACCGCTCTCGCAACCTCTTCGTCGCCGCGCTTTGAGCCGCGACCGACGAACCCTTTGCGGCGCAGCCACAGCAACCCGATGCCCGCGAGCAGCAGCGACGCAGGCGCGAGCGCCAGCGGCGAAGCGACGAAGCCGAGCACGCCGGAGAGTCTCCCGCCCTTGCCGCCGAACCAAGCGGCGAGAAGCGCCCCAAGGCCGTCGGCCGAAGCCGACGCCGTGCGGCTGTAAGAGCTGATCTGGCTGGAGATTGTTCGCGCCAGAGCGCGCTGGCCCTGCCTATCATAGGCGACCACGTGCTGAATCCAAAACAGCTCCAGCGCGTCCGCGTAGCGGCGGAACGCGCCGACTATCCCAACGCCGCTCGTGCCCGCGGGTCGGCCGTCCGAAGGCGTCGGGTCGAACGTGACCCACGCGTCTGCCTCCGCGAAGTAGACCTCGACCCACGAATGCGCGTCGGCCTGCCGAACGACGTAGGCGTCGGCCGCAGGGTTGTACTCGCCAACTTGGAAACCGTTAACGACGCGCGCCGGAATCCTGAGCGTCCGCAGCATCACAGCCATCGCCGTCGCGAAGTACTCGCAATGGCCCGCGCGCACGTTGAAGAGAAAGTCCGAGAGCGGGTCGGGGCCCTTCGCACGCATCTCCAACGAATAATGGTAGTCGCCGCCGTAGGCGTTGCTGTTCAGGTGCGCCTCAATCGCGCGCGCCGCGTCGTAGGTGTTGCGCGCGCGCGCCTGCGACGCGACCATCACGGCGAGACTGCCGACGCGCGTGTCGAGGCTCTCCGGCAGTTGCAGGTAGTCTTCCACGGGCCGGCGCATGTTCGGCGTGTTGTTCGGCGGGAGCGCAACCTGCTCTGCGCGCAACTGTTCGGGCCCCGGCTCGTACGTGTCGGAGTGGACGATGTAGGTTATACGCTCCGTCGGGTGCGGGCGCGAGATGAGGCCGTCCTCGCTGTCGCGCCTGACGTAAGGGAACGCGCCCTGAAGCGCGAGCGCGCGCGGCGCGGCGAAGATGACGGGCGTGTCGATGGGCTCGACGTAGAAGGTCTGCGTCGTCACGCGCGTGATGTCTTCGGTCGTGCCGAGCTTGAAGAGGTTGCCGTCGAAGTCTGGGTAGAGCGACTGCGCGTCCGTCTGCGACCAGTTGCGGCCGTCGAAGTGGTCGAGCGCGACGCCGCGCCAGCGCAGGGGCCGACCCGTGGCTCGCGCGGGCGCCTCGACGCGGACGCGCATGACGAGCTGGTTGCTCTCGTTGAGTCGGCCGATGTCGCCGAGCGTGACGTGGTCAGAGAAGCCCGTGAAGCCGGACGAGGCCGCGCCGCCCGACATGGACAGAGTGTTCTCGGCCGCGCGCGGCGTGATGAGAAAGATGGGGAGCGCCAGCCCGAAGATGGCGAGGAACAGGCAGGCCGCCGCCAGCGGCAGCCGTCGCAGGGCCCTCGCGCCCTTCGAGCCTCGCGCGTTGCGACTGCGCCGCAGAAGGCCGGGCTTGTTGGCGATGAGCAACCGGCTCTCGTTCTGCGGCACGACGCGCGAAGACTTCCTCAGCTCGAAGCAGACGACGGCCAGCAGAGATGTGAAGACGTAGAGTGCGAGCGAAAGGAGAAATGTTGGGCTCGCGCTCAAGCCCGCGGCCAGCAGCACTTCGAAGAAGGAGATGAGATAAAGAAAGAGCCAGTCGCGGTCGGACTTGACCTGAAGCAGCTTGATGGACGAGAGCAGCAGCGTGAAGTGTACGAGCGCGCTGACGCCCGCATAGACCTGCATCGCGGCATCCGCCGCGCCCGCACGTTGAAGGTTCCAGTCGAGGTAGAAGGCCGGGAGCGCGAGCAGCACGACGACCATCCCCACGCGCTCGGACAACAGCCAGCGTGTGTCCGCGAGCCTCCACGAAAGCACAAGCATCGCCGCGAACGCGGCCGCGAGCGCAGGGCCGACGCCGCCCGCTACGGCCAGCGCCAGCACGCCGCACGCGACCATCGCGTAGGAGCAGGCGCGGAAGTAGCTCTCAAAAGACATCGCCCTACTTTGATGCCGCAGCCTGCCTATTTCTGCTTGAGCTTCACCTCGAAAATTTTCGGCCAGAGCTTGCCCGTCACGAAGAGGCGGTCGCCGGCCTCGTCGTAGGCGATGCCGTTGAGGACGGCCTCGCCGCTTGTGGTCTCGCCCAATTTGAGCAGACCCGCGAAGTCAATCCAAGCCTTGACCCGGCCGGTCTGTGGGTCAATGCGCGCGACGCGGTTATCGTGCCAGACGTTGGCGTAAATCTCGTCCTTCACGTATTCGAGCTCGTTCAGTTCTTCGATGGGACGGCCGCGGTCTGTCACGTCGATGGAGCGTTTGACCTGATAAGTGTTCGGGTCGATGAAGCGCAGCTTGTTGGAGCCGTCGCTGAGGATGAGAGAGTCGGCGTCGTGGGTCAGCCCCCAGCCCTCGCCGGTGTATGTGAACTCGCCGGTCTTCTCGAAGGTCTGCGGATCGTAGATGAAGCCCTTCTCGCCCTTCCAAGTCAACTGATAGATTTTTCCGTTGAAGAGCGTCATGCCCTCTGCGAAGAAGTCGCGCGGCACATCAACCTTCTGCAAGACCTTACCCGTCTGCAACTCGACGCGCCGCAGCGTCGAATGACGTTCGAGCCCTGTGCTCTCGATGAACACGCCCTCGTGGAAGATGAGCCCCTGCGTGAAAGCGTCGGGGTCGTGCGGGAAAGTGTTGACGACCTCGTAGCCGTAGACGGGCACGGCCTCATTCCCGCGCGCCGCGTTGCCGTTCGCGTTTGGCGGCGCGGCATCAATGGGCAGCGTTTTGGTCTGTGGGCCAGCGCCACAGCTCGCGCCGCCGAAGAAGGCCGTGAGCAGAAGTATACCGATTAGTTGTCGCATGCTTGGACGTTTCCCGCCTCTCTTTTCGATTGCCTTACTTCGCGACTCATTCTCTCAAGAGAAGGGTGAAAAACGAAAGCCCGCTCAAGATAATCTTGAGCGGGCTTTCGTTTAAAAATTAATCCGGCGGCGACCTACTCTCCCACGCAGCTTCCCACGCAGTACCATCGGCTCTGAGAGGCTTAACTTCCGTGTTCGGGATGGGAACGGGTGTGACCCTCTCGACAAAACCACCGGAAAACTTAAAAGAGCTGAAGCCCAGAGGGCTTTGAGAATCGAATAGTGAAGTTCAAAGGCCATAACCGCGCAAGCACTGGTTGCTCGTCAGTAAATATTACGGTCAAGCCTTGGGACTTATTAGTACTGGTCAGCTAAACGTGTTACCACGCTTTCACATCCAGCCTATCAACGTGGTGGTCTACCACGAGTCTCACTGGCAGGTCTCATCTTGGGTCTGGCTTCA